>MEEW01000245.1 GCA_001724985.1 Phenylobacterium sp. SCN 69-14 | reverse complement strand
GCATGGCCGCGGGAATCCCCGAACCAGCCGCCCTGGCCCCGATCCTGGCCCCGATCACGGCCATAGCCGCGGTCATCATCGTCCCGGCTGCGCGAACGGTAGCCGCGGTCGTCGTCGGCATAGCGGCGGCGGTTGTCGTCGTCGTCCGAATACCGTCCGCGCGAGGCGTAGCGGCGATCGTCGTCGTCGCTCATGAAGCGGCCGCGTTCGTCCCGGTCGTGGTCGGCGCCGCTATAGGACCGGCGGTCGTCATCGTCGTCGTCGCGGAACGAGCGCGATTCGCCCCGGCGGGTTTCCCAGCCGCGGCGCGCGGCTTCGGAATGCCCCTGCGGGTCGCCGTACCAGCCGCGATCGTCATCGTCGTCCCGATAGGCGCGGCCGCCTCCGCCGTTTCGCGCGGAATAGCTGCGGCCGCGGCGGCGATCATCGTCGTCGCTGGTGAAGCGTCCGCGTTCGTCGCGGTCCTGATAAGCCATGTCTTCCTCCTGTGTTCCGCCCATCGAGGTCCGAGGGGCTTGGGTTTGGGGTTGCAGAGAGACGGGGCGCACTCGCGACAGGACCTGGCCCTGGGCCTGGAGTTCCTGCTTGCGGCTCTGAAGGGCTTTGGCGAGTTCGGAGGTCGCCACTCCGGCTTCGCGCGCCTTGGCGAAGATGCCCCGGCCGGGGGCCTCTTCCTCGGCGACGTGGTGCTTGATCTCCTCGGACAGCACCTTGACCTTGGCGTCGCGGAAGGGATCGTTCCGCCGCCCGGACGTCAGGTCCATGATCAGCATCTTGGCCGCGTCGTGCTCGACCTGGGCCTCGTCCAGGGGAGCGTCATCCTTCGCCGCCTCGCGGCAGGCCGGATAGAAGATCTCCTCCTCCAGCAGGGTGTGGATCGCCAGGTCCTGGCAGACCTGCTTGACGATCTCTCCCTTGCGGGCCTCGTCGGCCTTCTCGAATTCCTGGAAGAGTTGCTCGACCCGCCGGTGGTCGGCTTTCAGGAGTTCGATCGGATCGAGCTTGACCTGCACCGAGGCGTCGGCCTCCTGGGCCTTGCCGCCGTTCTGTTGCTTCTTGTCTTCGCCGGCGCCGTTCGACGCCGCGTCGTCCTTAGCCATCTGCACCTCCACAAAGCACCGCCCGTCGCCGCTGGCTGCAGCGTTCAAGTTTCAGCGGGGCGATGAACTGGCGGAGGAACGGCGGGTGAGCAGTATTTGTTTCAGCTTGACTGAATAAATTGGGCGTTTTAACCTATGTTATTCTAGGTTTCCGGACGATTTTACAGCAACGCTGCGGCGATCAACGTGACTCGCCGCGGCCATCCGGATAGGCGGCGTCGTGGCCGTGCGGCATGGCGTGGCCGCCGTGCCGCAGATAGCGGCGGTCGATGTCGGCGATCAGCGCCTCGCCCCTGTCCCGGCCCACCAGCTTCAGGATCTCGTCGATCTTGGCCTCGGTGCGGTCGTCGTTCTCCTTGGAGGCCGGCGAGCCGATATAGAGGAAATAGGCCAGGCCCACGACCTGCCAGATGAGCTGCAGGAACTCCGACTGCCAGTTCTCGAAGGTGTCGCGGCCCATCACCACCAGGTATTCCGACACCTTCGGCGCGACGTGCTGCGCCGCCTGTTCGTCGAGATAGGCGAACCAGCCGAACGCCCAGTGACCGGCGATCGACACCAGGAAGAACAGGGCGGTGATCCACCCATAGGCGTACTTCTTCATCTCAACCTCCCTTGCGGCGCCACAGCTTGGCGCCTGCGATCAACACGCAGGGGAGGCGGGCGTTGCCCGGGCTCAGTAGCCGCCGATGATGGGCAGGATCTCGCCGGTGATGTAGCTGGAGCAGTGCGGCGAGGCGAGGAAGACGTAGGCCGGCGCGATCTCCTCGGGCTGGGCGGGCCGCTTCATCTTGGCCTTGGCGCCGAACTGGCTGACCTCGGGCGCGGCGCGGTCGGCGGGGTTCAGCGGCGTCCAGACAGGCCCGGGCGCCACGGCGTTCACCCGGATGCCGCGCGCGATCAGGTGGCCGGCCAGCGAGCGGGTGAAGGCGTGGATGCCGCCCTTGGTCATCGAATAGTCCAGCAGTTCCTTGCTGCCCTGGATGCCGGTGACCGAACCGGTCATGACGATGGCCGACCCGGGCTTCATGTGCGGCGCCGCGGCCTTGGCCATGTGGAAATAGCCGTAGAGATTGGTCTTCAGCGTCTGGTCGAACTGGTCTTCGCTCAGATCCTCCAGCCGCGCCACGTGCTCCTGGAAGGCGGCGTTGTTGACCAGCACGTCCAGCCGCCCGAACGCCTCCAGCGTCCGCTCGACCGCGGCGCGGGCCAGGGCCGGGTCGGCGACGTCGCCGCGGATCAGGATGGCCCGGCGGCCTTCCTTCTCGACGGCGGCCCGGGTCTCCTCGGCGTCCCTGTCCTCGGCCAGATAGGCGATGGCCACGTCCGCCCCCTCGCGCGCGAACAGCACCGCGACCGCGCGCCCGATGCCGGAATCGGCGCCGGTGATGAGGGCGACCTTGTCCTTCAGCTTGTCCGAGCCCTTGTAGAACGGCGCATCGTACATCGGCGCCGGGTCCAGCCGCGCTTCCAGCCCCGGCTTCTGCTGATGCTGGGCCGGGAACGGAGGCTCGGGATAGGTCCGCGCCCCCGCCTGCATCGCGCCCTCGCGCTCGGGCGCGAACGAGCGGTCCTCCGCCGCCTCGGCGCGTTGCTGGATGTCGCGCTGCTCGCGGACGGCGGCCTTGGCGGGGCCGGTCTCGCCGGACGTCTGCTGGGTCATGAAGCTCTCCTTTCGAGCGCCAATCCCTCAGCCGGCGGGAATGTTCCGGCTATCGCCTGGCCGGCGCGGCCGGCTGCATGGCCTTTCGCCCCAGGTCGATATTGGCGACATGGGCCTCCAGCATGGCTTTCAGCTCGGCGTGGAGCTGGTCGTCGCGGATCTTGGGCAGGGCTTCCTCCAGCCGCCGCGCCACCCAGGACTGGCCCTTGTCGAGCAGGGCCAGTCGCGCCTCGAAGCCCTCCAGCGCCATGACCTTGCCGTAGAACGCCCCGACCTTGGTCGAGGGCTTGACGCCCAGCCGCTTCAGGGCGCCCGACAGCACCTTGCACCAGTGGGCCTCGTCGTCGCGGATGGTCCGCGCGAAGGCCAGCAGCGACGGGGCCGGCGCCGTCTGCGACAGGCGCGCGCCCACCCGCACCCCGGCGCGCTCGGCCTGCAGCAGCTCCTGCAGCATGGCCACCACCTCGTCGCGGCCGAGATAGCCCATATAGACGTCGTCGGCCTCGGCGGCGTAGCAGACCGGCGAGGCGAGGGGACCAGGCTCGGGCGCGCTCATGACGCCCTCGCCGCCTTCAGGGGCCGCGCTGCGCCCAGGGCCGCGTCGAGGTCGGCCAGCAGGTCGTCGATCCTTTCCAGCCCGACCGACAACCGCAGCAGCCCGTCGGTGATCCCCGCCGCCTCCTGCGCCGGCCGGCTCATCCCGGCGTGGGTCATGGTCTGCGGATGGGCGACCAGGCTTTCCACTCCGCCCAGCGACTCGGCCAGGGTGAAGACGCCCAGCGCGGCGGCGAAGGCGCGCACCGCCTCCAGCCCGCCCGACAGCTCGAAGCTGAGCATGGCCCCGAAGCCGCGCTGCTGGCGCACGGCCAGGGGATAGTTCGGATGGCTGGGCAGCCCTGGATAGTGGACCGCCGTCACCATCGGATGGGCGTCCAGGAACTCGGCGATCGTGGCCGCCGACTCCTGCTGGCGCTCGACCCGCGCGAACAGGGTGCGCACGCCGCGCAGGGTCATATAGGCGTCGAAGGGCGAGCCGACCGACCCGACCGTGCCGGCCCAGTTGGTCAGGGTCTCCAGGTCGCTAGGGTCGGCGGCGATCACCACCCCGCCGACCACGTCCGAATGGCCGTTGATGAACTTGGTGGTCGAATGGACGACGAAGTCCGCGCCCAGGGCCAGCGGCTGCTGCAGGGCCGGCGAGAGGAAGGTGTTGTCCACCGCCACCTGGGTTCCAACGGCCTTGGCCCGCGCCGCGATGCCCGCGATGTCCACCACCCGCATCAGCGGGTTGCTGGGCGTCTCGATCAGCACCAGGCGCGGACGGTCCTGCAGGGCGCGCGCCACCGCCGCCTCGTCGCCCTGGTCGACCAGGGCCAGCCTGAACTGCCGCCGCTCGGCGCGCGCGCCCAGCAGCCGCAGGGTGCCCCAATAGGCGTCGTGCGGGGCGACCACCAGGTCCTCGGGGCCGAGCAGAGACAGCACCAGATCGATCGCCGCCATGCCGCTGGAGGTCACCACCGCGCCGGCGCCGCCTTCCAGCTCGGCCAGGGTCCGCCCCAGGAGATCGCGCGAGGGATTGCCTGCGCGGCTGTAGGCGTAGGGGCCTTCGCGCTCGATGGCCTCGAAGGCGTAGGTGGTGCTGAGGTGCAGCGGCGGGGCCACGGCGCCGAACGCCGGATCCTCGTTGACGCCGGTCAGGACGGCGGTGGTCTCGGGCGCCAGGCCCGCGGGCCGCAGGGCGGGTTTGCGCATCACGGAACCTGCACCATCCGCAGATAGGGCTTCAGCGTGGTCCAGCCCTGCGGGAAGCGCGAGCGCGCCGCCTCGTCCGACAGGCTGGGCGGGATGATCGCCGCCTCGCCGGGCAGCCAGTCGGCGGGCGTGGCCACCTGTTCGGCGTCGGTGAGCTGCAGGCTGTCGATCGCCCGCAGGATCTCCTGGAAGTTGCGCCCGGTGCTCGGCGGATAGGTCAGGATCAGCCGGATGCGCTTGTCGGGGTCGATGACATAGACCGCCCGCACGGTCAGGTTCGGGTCGCTCTGCGGATGGATCATGCCGTAGAGGCTCGCCACCCGGCGGTCGGCGTCGGCCAGGATCGGATAGTTCACCGCCTGGCCTTGGGTCTCGGCGATGTCGCCGGCCCAGGCGGCGTGCGACTCGACCGGGTCGACCGACAGCGCGATCGGCCGCACGCTCCGGCGGTCCCATTCCGGCTTCAGCCGCGCGACCTGGCCAAGCTCGGTCGTGCAGACCGGGGTGAAGTCCTTGGGATGGCTGAACAGCACGCCCCAGGACGCGCCGAGCCAGGCATGGAAGCTGATCGGCCCCTCGGTGCTGTCCTGCTCGAAGTCGGGCGCGGTCTGGCCCAGTTGCAGCGTCATGGCCGATCTCCTGATCTGAGTGATGAATGTTCTGCAGGCGGACCGCCGGCGAAGGCGGCGTCTGAGGCGCAGGTCCTCGCCCGTGTTGTGATCTTCGTCCGCG
>MEEW01000244.1 GCA_001724985.1 Phenylobacterium sp. SCN 69-14 | reverse complement strand
GGCCGTCGCCGAAACGGTGGAAGGCGGTGACGAGGAGCCGCTCGGTTTCGTTGACTTTTGGATCGGGGCCGGCGCCGGAGAACCGGCTCTCGATGTCCTTCCAGTGATGGGTCGCCGCGGCGACGACCAGCGGCGCTATGCTCTGCAGCCGCTTCCGCTCCCGCGTGGCAAAGGCCTGCAGGCGCCCGGCGTCTCGCATCAGCGAGATGACGATGCGCGTTCCGGCCTTGATCGGCACGAAGAAGGCGATCTCTTCCGAAAGCCCGGTCTGCACGTAATAAGAGCGGAAATATTCGCTCTGCGGAAAGCGGTCCGGCGCCAGATCGTTCCAGGAGCCAGCATAGTCTTCCCAGCCGCCGACGGCGGGCGCGCCCAGCGCGTCTCGCATCTCCCCAGCCTGCGCACGCGCAAAGCCGTCGGCCGACAGATGCGATCTCAGACGCTCCAGCATGGGCGGATCTCCAGGACAGGTTCCGCAGCTATGCCATCGCACCGCGATTTCAAAGGGCCATCGGCCGGCCGATTTGCCCCAAGCGCAATAAAGGCGCCTAGCGCATCTCCACATCGAGCAGGAAGACGAACTGCTGGCCCGAGTGCATGTCGCGCTCCACCACCCCGCCTTGCGGCGTCGGCCGCGGATAGGAGATCTTGACCATGTTCAGGTCCGGAACCTTGTAGAGCGCGACCAGGGCGGGATCGACGCCGTAGACCACGGCCACCGAAGGCGGCTGGATCGCCGGATCGTCATGATAGCGGTCGAACGCCTCGCGGCTGTCGAAGAAGAGGTCGATGGTCACCCAGAACGGGCCGGCGACCTTGGACCTCACCCGAGGGCAGACGTCTCTCAGCTTAGGCATGGGCGGCCTCCGGGGCGGCGGCCAGGTCGATCCATTTGAAGCGGACCAGCTCCAGCGGATCGTCGACCTCGACCACGTGGTTGAGCTTGAATTCGTAGACCTGGCCGCGCGGCACCTCCGCCGGGGTCCACGGGAAGCCGTAGCTCGGCAGCTCGATGCCGTCGGCGAGCGGCAGATGGAAGAAGTAGGGATTGCAGGCCTTGGCCATCTGGTTGGCCAGGTCCTGGGTCTCGGCGGTGATCACGCACAGCACGCCGACTTCCCGCGGCGGCGGCGCATCGTCCGGGACCGGCCGGCCCGAGACCGCGTTCCAGCCGTAGATCCGCAGGGACACGTCGAACTTGCCGGCCGCCTCGCCCATCGTCCGCTCGATGCGGCGGGTGAGGGCGCGCTGCATCCGGTCGTGAAACAGGTTCAGGTTCTCGAGCACGAACGGATCGGCGATGCCGACCAGCATCAGGGTCTGGTAGAGGCCGCCGCCCGCGCCTTCGAGCTTCATGGTGTAGGGCCGCGGCGTCCAGACCGAACCGGTGACGCGCACGCGGGTGTCGCTCACCTGCTCGTAGCGGGCGTTGCTCACGTCGAGCATGCCGCCCGGCTCGTGAAGCTGGAACGGGTTCTTGTTCTCGTAGAGCATGTGCGCCGAGACCGTGTGCACGGTGCATTTGTTCTGCGGCAGCAGGGGCTCGGCCTCGAAGCCTTCGGCGTCGATGGTGAGGAAGACGCCGGTCCCGAGATTGGAGCCGAGCGTGCATTGGGCGCCGCATTCGCCGGTCTTGCCCGCATGCCAGGCCGCCCCGGCCGGCGCGCCCTTCCAGATCGGGAAGGCGGCGAGCACCGCCGGATCGGTGCTGCGCCCGCCGATGATGATGTCCGCGCCCTGGTCCAGGGCGGCCACATAGGGCTCCGGCCCCATCAGGGCGACGATATGATCGCAGGCCTCGATGGTTGCTTCGTCCAGCGGGCCCAGGGGCGCCAGCGGCTGCACCTTTCCAGCGGCGAGCTTGGCCTTGATGGTCGCCTGGGTCTGCTCGGAATAGATCACGGCGATCCTGGGCCGGTAGCCCTTTTCCCGGGCGATCTCGCGCACGATCTCGACCGTCCAGTCCACGTTCGCATCGCCGCCCGCCTGGCCCGCGGTGCCGACGATCAGCTTGGCGCCCGTCCTGGCCTGGGCGCCCATGGCCAGCAGCAGGTCGGCCTTGACCGCGCTGCGGTTGTTCTTCGACGTGCCGGTGGCGAGATAGGCCGCGCCGCTGTCGGTCGATCCGGCGTCCATCGCCATGACGTCGAACCCGCGTTCGATCGCCGCCTCGACCTCGTCGGCCCGCACGCCCGCGCCCAGCGAGCCGACCGGAACGAAGAGCCTGACCTGAGTGAATTGCGCCTGCATGCTCGCTCCCTGCCGCGCCCGTAGGGACGCCGGTTCTCCAACCACCCTATAGTCCGCCGGTCGTTCCGCCGGACGCATCGATTCATGCGCGCTGCGCATGGACACAACGGCGGTCAGGCCGCGGGCCCGGCGTCGTGCATGGCCTTCACCACCGACCAGAATCGCTCGGCCGCCTCGCTCTGACGCGCTCGCGGCCGATAAAGGCGAATGGCGATCGGCACGTCCCACTCCGGCCCGCCGGCGCGCACCAGGGCGCCGGCTTCCAGGTCGCCGCCGACCAGGCTCATGGGCAGCCACGAGACACCCCGCCCCGCCCGCGTCATCATGGCCAGCACCGTGGCCATGTGCGCCGTGAACGCCGGCGCCAGCCAGGCGGACGGCCCGTCCAGCGCCAGGTTGGCCGCCAGGATGCGTCCCATGCCCGAGACCTGGGCGTAGGTCAGATGCGGCAGGGGGTCGGCCATGGTCCCGGGCAGGGCGTAGAGCGGCCCGCGGCCATCCGGCCGCGGAGCGCTGGCCGGGACGAGCAGGTCGCGGCCGATATCGACCGAGCGGAAGTAGTTGGGGCGGAACGACACCGGCGCCGAGGGATGGTGGTGACAGAGCAGGAAGTGCGCCTCCCCCTGCAGCATCTTCTGTTCGCAACCGGCCATGCTGTCGGTGGCCAGGCTCACCGCCAGTCCGAGATGATGCTCGGCCTCCGTGCGCTCCAGCCATTCGGGGAAGAAGGTCACAGAGAGCGCATGGGTCGACGCGAAACGCACGGTGGCGCCGTGGGCGGCGGCGGCGTCCTGGGCGCGCTCGCGCCCCAGATAGGCGCGGCGCAGCAGGTCCTCGGCCACCGGCCGCCACTGTTCGCCCGCGACCGTCAGGGAAATGCGATGGGTGTCGCGATCGAACAGCGGCGCGCCCACCCAGGACTCCAGCATGCGGATCCGGCGGCTGAACGCGGGCTGCGAGATGTTGCGCTTCTCCGCCGCGCGGGAGAAGTGCGCGAACTCGACCAGGGCCAGGAAGTCTTCCAACCAGTCCAGTTCCATTCGCTCGCCGACGATCCTCCCTTGCGCGATGGAGACTAGCGGCGCGGCCGCCCGTCGGCCACCACGCAGCCCGGCGCCGGGTCGCCGCCGTCCAGCACAGCGATCACCGACTGGGCGGCGACCGCGTTGGTCCGCGCCAGGCCCTCGCGCGAGGAGGCTCCGGCGTGGGGCGTCGCCACCACATTGGGCAGGGCCAGCAGCCTTTCCGTCACCGGCTTGAAGGCCGGGTCGCTCTCGCTGACGAACACATCGAGGCCGGCGCCGGCGAGGCGGCCCGCCGCCAGCGCCTCCAGCAGGTCGGCATCCTGCACCAGGCCGCCGCGGGCGGTGTTCACCAGGATCGCGGCGGGTTTCATCCGGGCAAGCGCGCTGGCGTCGATCAGGAACCGGGTCCGGGCGGTCAGCGGGGCATGGACCGACACGTAGTCGCTGCGTTCCAGCAGTTCTTCCAGGGCGACGTGTCGGACGCCGGCCAGGGCAGGGTCAGGCCTGGGCGTATGGACCAGCACCTGCGCCTCGAAGCCGGAAAGCCGTTGTACGAGGCTGCGGCCGATCCGGCCGAGGCCGATCACCCCCACCGTCTTTCGGTAGAGGTCCGACCCCATCAGGATCGACCAGCGGCCAGCCTCCATCAGCGCCTGAGATTCCCGGAACCGCCGCGCCACGGCGAGCATCAGGCCGAGCGCATGGTCGGCCACCGAGGCGTCGTTGCCGCCGGCGGCGATCGCCACGACGCGGCCAAGATCGCGGGCGGCCTCCAGGTCGACCCGCTCGTAGCCCACGCCCCGCCGGGAGATCACCAGGAGGCCCGGCAAGGCGGCCATCAGCTCCCGCGTCACCCGCGCATGGCCGACGATCCAGCCGCCCGCCCCGGCCAGCAGGTCCACCAGTTCGTCGTGGGTGAAGTCGCCGTCGGCCTTGCCCGGCGGCGGCTCGCTGACCACCACCTCGCAGCCGGCGTCCGCGAGCAGCCCCGCGGCCGCCGGGTCGAAGAAGCGCTGGGTGACGACCACCCGCCTGGACGCTGCGGTCATCGACGAACTCCTTGATCTGCGAGCCAGGGACAGGCCTGGAAATGCCGGCTCTCGAAGGCGCGGATCTCCTCGCGCGCCTGCAGGGTGGCGCCGACCGCGTCGAGGCCTTCGATAAGCATGGCTTTCAGCAGCCCTTCGATCTCGAAGCGCTCGGCGGCGCCCGCGGCCGTCACCGTCTGGGCGTCGAGATCGAGGCGGAAGGTGTTGCGCGAGGGATCGGCGGCCAGGCGGGTCAACCGCTCGACCTGCTCGGGCCTCATCGAGACGGCCAACAGGCCGTTGCGCGCGCAGTTGTCGAAGAAAATCCCGGCGAAGCTGGTCCCGATCAGCGCCCGGACGCCCAGTTGGCGCAACCCCCACACCGCATGCTCCCGGCTCGACCCACAGCCGAAATTCGGGCCGACCACCAGGAAGCGGGCGTCCCGCCAGCCCGGCTGGTTGAGGATGAAATCGGCCTGCGGCGTCCCGCCGTCGCCGAACCGCAGATCGGCGAACACGCCGTCGGCCAGGCCCGCGCGATCGATCCCCTTGAGGAAGCGCTTGGGCATGATGACGTCGGTGTCGATATTGGCCGCCGGCAGGGGCGCCGCGCGCCCCTCGGCCACGACAAAGGGCTCCATTCAGGTCTCCGTCGCGAAGTCGCGGCAATCGGTCAGCCGGCCGCGGATCGCCGCGGCGGCGACCATGGCCGGGCTCATCAGGTGGGTGCGCCCGCCGACGCCCTGCCGGCCCTCGAAGTTGCGGTTGGTGCTGGAGGCGCAGCGTTCGCCCGGCGCCAGCACGTCGTCATTCATGGCCAGGCACATGGAGCAGCCCGACTGGCGCCACTCGAACCCGGCGTCCTGGAAGATGCGGTCGAGGCCCTCGGCCTCGGCGGCGCGCCGCACCAGGCTCGACCCCGGCGCCACCATGGCCCGCACGCCGGGCG
>MEEW01000243.1 GCA_001724985.1 Phenylobacterium sp. SCN 69-14 | reverse complement strand
CGGAACTGAAAGCGGACCGGCCAAGCGGCTCCTGGCGGGACCTGCACGGAATGCTCAAGGGCAAGGGTGAGGGTCCCCGGTTCACGATCGAGCAAATCAACGACGCCATCGCGCAAGCCGGGGCCGCCGCCGGCCGGGCCGGTCTCGGCGATAAATGAAGATCACCGCCGACACGAACGTCTTGCTGCGCCTGGTCCTGGCGGATGACGAAGCCCAGAGCCTCGCCGCCGTCGAGGCGATGGAAAACGCGAGCCTCGTCGCCGTCAGCGTGCATTCCCTGTGTGAATTCGCCTGGGTCCTGGAGCGGCTCTACAAGAAGTCCCGGCCTGAAATTGCGGCCGCGATCCGAGGCATGATCGAGACGCGAAACGTCGTCGTCAATCGCCCCGCGGTCGAGGCGGGCCTGGCGATCCTCGCTGCGGGCGGCGACTTTGCGGACGGGGTGATCGCCTTCGACGGCCAATGGCTCGGCGGGGAGACGTTCGTGTCGTTCGACAAGGCGGCGGTCAAACTGCTGAAGGATCGGGGAAGCACCGCCCTGCTGCTGGAATAGGCCAAAGCCCCTCCGCGCAGGCCTCAGTCGAGGTCGCCGGCCTCCCCCTTCGCCGCTCGCCGCTGCCCGGTGAACTCGGCCGCCCGCTCGCGGCGCTCCTTGGCCCAGGCCTCGCTCGGATGGCTGCGCATCTCCGTCCAGGGGACCAGCACGTCGCAGGCCGGGCAACGCCCGTCCAGTTCCAGCTCCGACTCGCACCGGCGATGGAACATGCGCGTCGCCGGGATTCCGCCCTCCGGCTTGCACCACTGCTCGCCCCAGGTCCGCAGCGCCAGGATCACCGGCGTCAGGGCCGCCCCCTTCGGCGTCAGTCGGTACTCGTAGCGCACCGGCCGCGCGGAATAGGCCCGCCGCATGACCAGGCCGTCGGCCTCCAGCCGCTTCAGCCGCGCCGCCAGCATCTGGCTGGTCGCCCCGGTCTGCGCCTGCAGGTCCTGGAACCGGCTCTGCCCCATCAGCAGTTCGCGCACGATCAGGATCGACCAGCGATCCCCGACCAGCCCCGTGGAATGGGCGATGGGGCACAAGGTTTCGTCATCCGCAATCGGTCTGCTCATCGCCTCGCCGCCCTGTTCCCGCCCATCTCGCGAACCCTCGATATGATTATCAGAGCAGGCCCACACTCTGAAAATCATATCATCGGCCTCGATCCCTCGCTACAAAAGTGACGACAGCGTCATTTTTAGAGTCGCTTTGATTTTCAAAGTCGCTATCGTCCCCTCCAACCCGGAACAAGGGAGAGGGAGAAACGCCATGGTGGACGACGCCCACGATCCGAGAGCCTTGCGGGCCGCCATCGGGATTTCCCATGCCGAGGAGCGGCGCATCGCCCAGGACCTGTCGCCCGCCATCGCCTGGCCGACCCTGGTCCTGGCGCTCGCCTTGCCCGCCGCCCTGATTTTGGTGATCGCCCTCGGCCTGACCCGCGCCCTGCCCCTCTGGGCCTGCACCCCGATCCTGGCCGTGCTCTCCTACGCCCACTACACCCTGGTCCACGAGGCCATCCACGGCAACGTGGTCGCCAGCCCCCGCAGCGCCTACTGGATCAACACCCTGGTCGGCTGGATCGGCTCGCTGGGCCTGGCGGCCGGCTGGCCGGCGCTCCAGCGCACCCACGTCCTGCACCATTCCCACACCAACACCGAGCGCGACCCCGACATCTACGTGAAGGGGACCTTCCTCCAACTCCTCGGCAAGTGGATCATGGGCATCCCGACATCGCTGATCCCGATGGCCGCCCTGCGGTTCATCAGTCCCCGGCGCTACCAGCGGATCGGCGCGATCCTCAGCCCGCCCGAGATCACTCAGGTCTCGGCCGTCACCCTGCTGACCCTGGCCCTGCTCGGCCTGGCGCTCGCCACCGGCCACGTGGTCGACTGGCTGATGCTGTGGTTCCTGCCCACGCGCCTGGCGGGCCTGATCCTCGCCATCTTCTTCCAGTGGCTGCCCCACCACCCGTTCGACCGCACCGAGCGCTATCTCAACACCCGCGTCAGCCTCTGGACCGGCGGCACGTTCCTGCTGCTGCAGCAGAACCTGCACCTGATGCACCACCTGTGGCCCAGCGTGCCGTTCTACAACTACGCCCGCCTGTTCCACCGCCTGCGCCCGGTGCTCCAGGTCGAGGGCTCGCGCATCGAAGGCCTGATGGTCGGCCCCGGCCGCCGGACGGTCGGCTGAACCGGCCGCTCAGACCGCGCTCACTTCGCCAGGGCCTCGCGCACAACCGTCTGGAAGTCGAACACCGACATCTTCTGCCCCGAAACGCGCGTCGGCTTGCCGTCGCAGATCTTCATCAAAAGGTCGAAGTTCTCATGGCCGGGCGAGACGTCCTGCCATTCGCCCGGCGTCTCCACCGCACGCAGGGTGCGGCCGTCGGGCGAGACGAAGCGGCGGGCCAGGTCGCGCGTGCGGCCCATGCTGCACGAGAAGTCGCGATAGGTCGCCACCATGGTCGCCCCGTCCATCGGATGGGCGACGATCAGATAGACCCAGGCGCTGGCGCCCTCGCCGCTGCGCTTGACGCTGCCCAGGTCATAGACCAGCGCGCTCTGTCCCTTCCTGAAACTCACCGCCTCGAACGGCGCCGCATGGGCCGCCCCGGCGGCGGCCAGGGCGACGAGCGTCGCCCCAATGAACCCGAGCGTCTTTCCCACAGCGCTTCTCCGAGCGAGCGTGGTCCCATGCGGGACAGTTAACGATCCTGTCCCCAACCCGGTTCACGAACCGCGCCAAGCGCTCTCTCCAGAACCCCTGACGGAAAACGCCGCCGGCCCGTTCAGGCCGGCGGCGCATGCTCCGGTTTGCGTCCGTGGAGCGGGAAGCCGGATCAGGCGTAGGCCAGGGCCGCCGTCCGGCGGCGACGGCGCATGGCCGCGCCGGCCATGCCGAAGCCGGTGATCATCATCGCCCAGGTGGCCGGTTCCGGCACCGCCGAGGTGGTGGCGATGTTGTCGAACTCGAACGAGTTGCCGCTCGAGGTGAACTGGACCGACGTCACCTTCTGGCCGCCGAAGTCGTAGGTCATGCGCCGGCCGACCGACTGGTCGCCGCTGAAGGCGCCGCCGGCCAGTTGCAGGCCGGTCAGGGTCTCCGAACCACCGCCCGCGTAGTAGAAGGTGATGCTGTTATAGTCGTCCGGCGAGCCCATATAGATGCTGAGCTGGGTGATTTCCGGCGTGGTCAGGGTCAGCGTCCCGCCGCCGAGCACCGACGCATACTGGCTGGTCGTGCCTGGCGGCGGCGCGGCCACGCCCGAGTGCAGGCCGTCCGCGCCGTCGTAGACGCCGGTTCCCGCCGTCCCCGAGAAGGTCGCGGTGTAGCCGCTGGCTTCCAGACCGTCGAAGTCCCAGACCAGTTGCTGGCCCGAGGGCAGCGGCAGGTCGCCCCCGGTGAAGCTCACCGTCACGGCGGCCTGGGCCGCGCCAGCGGCGGTCAAGGCGAGAACAGCAGCGGCAGCGGCCGCCTTCAGTGCAGTCTTCATAAGCTTTACCCCTCCGAGCGCGGCCATCCGGCCGCTGCGCCAAAATGAGACGATCCGTCCCCAGCGGGACAGGTCTGGCCTGTCCCTCGCAAGGATGGCGCCAGGATCGCTCGCGCGGCCGAAGCGGCTTAGAATGACGCCATGTCCCGCCTGCCCGCCGTTCTCTGCGCCGCGCTGCTCGCGGCCCTCGCCTTGGGCGCGGCGGTGCTGCAGCGCCCTCAGCCGCCGGCGAGCGCGCGTCTCACCGGCTGGCCGCTCACCGCCCACATGCCCGGCTTCGGCGCGGACGGCGAACTTGGGCCTTCCGAGATCGAGGACCTGACCGAATATGTGATCGCGCTGAACGGCGCGCCGCACGACGGCGCAGCGGCCGCCCGCGCCGTCCCTCTGTTCCAGACCCATTGCGCCGTCTGCCACGGCCTCGGCGGCGAGGGCTCAGACCTGCTCGGCACGCCCGATCTCACCCGCGGCCAGTTCCGCGACATCCGCACGCCTGAGGACATTCGTCAGCAGATCTGGCGCGGCACGGACGGCCGCGGCCCCGTGCGCGAGACCCGCGCCCGCTCGCCGGCCGGCTGACGCCCGGCCTCAGCGCCAGGCGAACACCGGCTGTTCCAGATCGGCCACCCGCGTGATCCGCCCGGCCACCACCTCGCGCAACTGATAGACCAGCGCCGCGGTGGGCGCATGGATATGCTGGCCGCCAATGTCCAGCGAGATCAGCGGCCGCTCGCTCTCGGGGATGGTGTCGAACCACACCGCGCTCTCGGCGGCGATCCGATCCAGCCGGATGCGATGGACCGAGGCCACCTCCGCCGGATTGGGCGCCAGGGCGGCCGCCTCCTCGACCCAGGCCACCACCGGGGCGATGGCGTAGCCCGAGCGCGTCTCGTAATCGTCCAGCACGCCCAGCACCCCGCTGGGCGCGGCCGCCAGCCCCAGTTCCTCGTGCAGTTCGCGCAGCGCCGCCTCCTGCAGGCTCTCTCCGGGATCGCAGCGCCCGCCCGGCAGCGCCCACTGGCCGCCATGGGCGCGCAGAGTCGAGGCCCGCCTCGTCAGCAGGAACGCTGTCTCGCCCGAGCCGTCGCCCGCATCGACCAGGGTGATCGCCACCGCCGCCCGCTTCAGCGCCTCGCCCTCATAGGCCAGGCGCGGAAACGCCGCGCAGCGGGCGGCCAGTTCGGCGCGGAAGGCCGGGGTGAATGGAAAGGACGCGCTCACGCCCCCGGCTGCAGCTTGTCGGCGGTCTTGGTCTCGAAATCGCTGGCCTCGTGCCGCTCGCGCAGTTGCGAGGACGGCTCGCCCATGACGCGGTTGACCATCCGCCCGCGCTGCACGGCCGGGCGCTCGCCGATCATGTCGGCCCAGCGGCGCACGTGCGTATATTCCTCCACCGCCAGGAACTCGCCGGACTCGTAGAGCAGGCCCTTGGCCAGCCCGCCGTACCAGGGCCAGATCGCCATGTCGGCCACGGTGTAGTCGTCGCCCGCCATGTACTTATTGTCGGCCAGCCGCCGGTTCAGCACGTCGAGCTGGCGCTTGGCCTCCATGGCGAAGCGGTCGATAGCGTATTCGATCTTGGTCGGGGCGTAGGCGTAGAAATGCCCGAACCCGCCGCCCAGATAGGGCGCGCTGCCCACCTGCCAGAACAGCCACGACAGCGTCTCGGCCCGCTGCGCCGGATCGGTCGGCAGGAAGGCCCCGAACTTCTCGGCCAGGTGCACCAGGATCGCGCCGGACTCGAACACCCGGATCGGCTTGGCCCCGCTACGGTCCATCAGTGCGGGAATCTTCGAGTTCGGGTTGATGTCCACGAAGCCGCTGCCGAACTGGTCGCCCGAGCCGATATTGATCAGCCAGGCGTCGTACTCGGCCCCCTCGTGGCCCAGGGCCAGCAGTTCCTCCAGCATCACCGTGGCCTTCACCCCGTTGGGCGTGCCCAGCGAATAGAGCTGCATCGGGTGACGGCCGACCGGCAGCTCCTTGTCGTGCGTCGGCCCGGCGATGG
>MEEW01000242.1 GCA_001724985.1 Phenylobacterium sp. SCN 69-14 | reverse complement strand
TCGCGGTCGATCTCGCCGCCCGCAACGCGACCGAGCACGAGGCCAGCCATGTCGACGTCCTCGCCCGCGCCGTCGCGGGCCGTTCGGCCCAGGCGCTGGCGCGCGCCCTGGAGCATCTCGACCGCTGGCCGCGCGATCCCATGATCCTGTCGCTGCCCCTGGGCGCCTTCGGCCTCTTCGCCTTTTCCGGCATGGTCGGGCACGAGCAGGCGCGGGTGGACCTCTGCGCGCGCCATGCCGGCCGGTTCGGCGCGGGCGACTGGTGGTTCCTCGCCTCCTACGGCTGGGCCCTGGCCGAGAACGGCGAGGTGGCCCGCGGCCGGGCGATGCTGGAGCGTTCCCTCGACCTGCGGCGCGAGAACGCCAACGGCGTCCACGCCCTGGCTCACGCGATGTTCGAAGGCGGGGCAGGGGCCGAATCCGACGCCCTGATCGAGGCCTGGCTGCCCTCCTATGATCGCGGCGGCCTGCTCTACGCCCACATCGCCTGGCATGCGGCCATCACCGCCCTGGAACGGGGCGAGGTCGAAACCGCCCTGGCCATCTATGACGACAAGGTGCGCCCGCCGGTCTCCCAGGCCCTGCCGATCAATGTGGTCAGCGACGGCGCCTCGCTGCTCTGGCGGCTCGACGCCTATGGCCACGGCGCGCCGCGCGACCTCTGGCGCGAGGTCTCCGACTATGCCCGCGCCGCCTTCCCAAGGGCGGGCCACGCCTTCCTCGACGCCCACATGGCGTTGATCGAGGCGGCGACCGGCGATCGCCAGGCGCTCGAGGCGCGCATTTCGGCCCTGGAGGCGATGGTCGATTCAGGCGCCATGCCCGCCGGCCCGGTCGTGCCGGCCATCTGCCGGGCCGCGCTCGCCTTCGCCGGCGAGGACTTCGCCGGCTGCGCGCGGATTCTCGAACCCGTGGCGGCCGAGGTCGCCCGCATCGGCGGCAGCGGCGCCCAGCGCGAGATCGTCGAGGACACCCTGCTGGTGGCCCTGATGCGCAGCGGCCAGGCGGCCAAGGCCCGCGCCCTGCTCGACGGGCGCCTGCACCGCCGCCCGTCCCCGCGCGACGCCCGCTGGCGCGCCCAGCTCGCGGCCTGACCCCATGGCGGTGAGTGAAGCTGCGGCCGAGGATGTGATCCTCCCAGCCCCCGTCCAGCGCGGGAACATGGCGCGCCTGGCCCTGGCCCAGGCGCTGGCCGGCGCCAATTCCACGGTGCTCTACGCCACCGGCGCCATCGTCGGGGCCATGCTGGCGCCGATCCAGGCCCTGGCCACCTTGCCGATCTCGATCTTCGTGGTCGGCATGGCGGCCTGCACCCTGCCGGCCGGGGCGGTCGCGCGGCGATATGGGCGCAGGCGCGCCTTCCTGGCCGGAACCGGCTGCGGCGTCGTCACCGGCCTGCTGGCCGCCGCCGCCATGGTGATCGGTTCCTTCTGGCTCTTCTGCTTGGCGACCTTCTTCGGCGGGGCCTACGCCGCGGTCGTGCAGTCGTTCCGCTTCGCCGCCGCCGACGGGGTGGAGCCGGAGCGGCGCGCCCAGGCGCTGTCGCTGGTCATGGTCGGCGGCGTGGCGGCCGGCGTCCTCGGCCCCCAGCTCGTCACCTACACCATGGACCTCTGGCCCCCGCACATGTTCGCCGCGACCTATGTGGCGCAGGGCGCGGTGGCCGCGCTCTCGGCCGTGGTGCTGATGGGCGTGCGCCTGCCGCCCCCGGCGACGGGCGAAGCGGCCGGCGGCGGGCGGCCCCTGGCGCAGATCGTGCGCCAGCCACTGTTCCTCGCCGCCGTGGTCTGCGGCGCGATCTCCTACCTGCTGATGAACTTCCTGATGACCGCCGCGCCGCTCGCCATGCGGCTCTGCGGCCACCCGCAGGAGACCTCGAACCTCGGCCTGCAGTGGCACGTCATCGCCATGTACGCGCCGGGCTTCGTGACCGGGCGGCTGATCGCGCGCCTGGGGGCGGCGAAGGTCGTCACCCTGGGCCTGCTGCTGATCGGCGCCGCGGCCGCCGTCGGTCTGGCCGGGATCGACGTCGCCCATTTCTGGCTGACCCTCGTCCTGCTCGGCGTCGGCTGGAACTTCGGCTTCGTCGGCGCCTCGTCCCTGGTGCTGGAATGCCATCGGCCCGAGGAGCGGACGCGCGTCCAGTCCCTCTACGACTTCATCGTCTTCGGCGTCATGGCGGTCGGCTCCTTCTCCTCGGGCGGCGTGCTCACCGCCTATGGCTGGGACACCGTGCTGCGCGTGGCCTTCGTCCCCCTGGCCATCGCCCTCGTCGCCGCGCCCCTGGCCCTGGGCCGCCGCCGCGCCGCCGCCTGACGCGGGTTCAGTCGGCCGCGGCGAAGTGCGCCATCTGGTCGGCGTGCGCCTTGCGGAAGGCGGGCCTGGCCGTGGCCCGCGCCACATAGGCGCGGCAGGCGCCGTGCCCGGCCAGGCCGTCGAAGCGATCGACCAGCCGCAGCACGTCGGCCATCAGGATGTCGGCGATGGAGAAGCTGCCGGCCAGCCACTCGCGGGCTGTCAGCACCGGCTCCATGCGCTCCAGGCGCAGGGTCAGGAACCTGTCCAGCTCCGCCCAGGCCGGGTTGTCCCCGGCCAGGCCCGAGAACCGGAGGATCGCCCATGGCAGGCTGGCCATCTCCACCGAGTTCAGCGCCGCGAACACCCATTCGATGGTCTCGTTGCGCCCCTTCGGATCGGTCGGCATCAGCAGGGCGTTGAGCTCGCCCAGGTGCAGCAGGATCGCGCCGCTCTCGAAGATCGACAGGTCCCCGTCGGTCAGCCACGGCGTCTGGCCGAACGGCTGGTGCGCCAGATGCTCAGGCCCGCGCTCCGAAAACGGCGTGCTCTCGACGCTGTAGGGCAGGCCGGCTTCCTCCAGCGCCCAGCGGATGCGCAGGTCGCGCACGAAGCCGCGGGGCGGGTCGGGAACCCAGTCGTAGGTGGTGAGGACCAGTTCGCCCATCGCCGTATCTCCTCCGCTTGCGGATCGAATGTCACCCCGCCGTCGCGGTTCCGAATTGAAACCACAACCTGGCTGTGACGCGGCCGTCACCGACCCTCCCTAAGCGCCCCCTCGAACGAGTTTGCTGTTTTGGGGCGCAACATGAACCACCGTACCGCCATGAGCCTGGTCGCCGGCCTGCTGGCCAGCAGCGCGCTGTGCGCGCCGGCCTTCGCCGACGAGGCCGCCGATGTCGAGGAACTGGTCGTCACCGGCCAGCGCGAGGCCCAGCGCGCCGCCATCGCCGTCAAGCGCGCCGAGTTCGTCGTCGCCGACGTCGTGGCCGCCGACGACATCGGCAAGATGCCCGACCATAACACCGCCGCGGCCCTACGCCGAATTCCCGGCCTTTCGGTGATGGAAGACCAGGGCGAGCCGCGCTTCCCGGTCGTGCGCGGCCTGCGCTCGACCTACAACCGCACCACCGTCGACGGCGCCATCGTCGGCTCGGTGGACGAGAGCGGCCGCACCGTGCCGCTCGACATCGTGCCCTCGGTCATGGTCGGCCGCCTGGAGGTGGTCAAGACCGTCCCCCCGGCCGCGGACGGCAACGCGATCGGCGGCAGCATCGACGTCTCGACCCGCAGCGCCTTCGACCACGACGGCCCGTTCTTCTCGGGGCTCGCCTCGTATGGCGGCTACGAGCGCAGCGGCGGGGTGCGTAACGACAAGGCCTCCTATCGCGCCGCCTTCGCCGCCGGCGCCACCTTCGGCGCCGCCGAAGAGTGGGGCGTGGTGGTCGGCGCCTCGTTCGAACAGCTCGACTACGACATTCCGCAGGTCGAATCCCAGGACCCCTCGGTGCGCGAATACACCGCCGCCGGCGCACCGGTGGCCTCGGGCGATCCGCGCGGCAACGGCATCCAAGTCCCGACCTACCAGCGGCTCTTCTGGTACAACAACACCAAGCAGCGCAGCGGCGTGAACGGCAAGGTCGAGTACCGCCCCTCCGACACCTTCCGCTGGGAGGCCTCGGGCCTCTTCGCCCGCATGGAGGACGATGAGGAGCGCATCGAGAACCGCCTCGAACCGCTCGGCAATGTCGCAAACCAGACCCAGACCAGCGGCTATTTCGCCCGTGGCCGCGGCGTCATCCAGCTCAACCAGCCGATCACCAAGCGCGAGATCGCCCTGGCCCGCACCGCCGCCAAATGGGACTTCGCCGACCGCTGGAGCCTGGATGGCGATCTCGTCTATTCGGCCGCCAAGCTCGAGGTCCCCAACCACTCGGTCGAGTTCCGCACCGTCGACGCCCAGGGCCCCAATTACGCCTTCAACTACGACACGACCAATCCGCTGTTCCCGGTCTTCACGCCGGTCGACGACGGCGCCGTCCGCAACCCGGCCAACTACCTGCTGCAGCAGCACCGTCAGGCCCTGACCGCCAGCGAGGAAAAGGTCGGCCAGGCCCGCTTCAACCTCGCCTTCGACCAGGGCGCGGCCGACCACAACTGGAAGGCCCAGTTCGGCGGGGTGCTGCGTTCGTCCAAGCGCGAGTATGAGAACAGCCAGACCAACTACCGCGCCACCAGTTTCACCTACACCCTGGACGAGGTCGACGTGCCCGGCCCCGGCGAGCTGATCGCCGGCCGCTACCGCCTGAGCCCCCGCATCGGCGCGGCCGAGGCCATGGCCTTCTTCAACGCCAACCGCGACCGCTTCGCCGCCACCACCAGCCCGCGCACCGGCGACTACAAGGTCGCCGAGGACGTCTACGCCGCCTATGGCCAGGCCAGCTACCGCTTCGGCGACGTCACCCTGCTGGGCGGCCTGCGCTACGAGCGCACCGAGGTTTCGTCCGACGCGGTCCGCACCAGCGGCGGCGTCCTCACCCCGGTCAGCCATTCCGGTTCCTACGACAACTGGATGCCCAGCCTGCACCTCCAGTGGGACGTGGCGCAGAACCTGGTCGTCCGCGCCGCCTGGACCAACACCATCGGCCGCCCGGACTTCAGCTCGCTGGCCGCCAATGAGAGCCTTTCCTTCGACGGCGCCCAGCCGACCCTCTCGCGCGGCAATCCCGGCCTGAAGGCCCGCGAGAGCCGCGGCTTCGACCTCTCCGTCGAGTGGTATCCGCGCGACGGCATGATCTCCGCCGCGGTCTTCACCAAGGATATCAAGAACGAGATCTTCACCCTGACCTCGACCGAGACCCTCGACGTCGGCCGCGGGGTCGAGGCGGTGCGCGTCTCCACTCCCCGCAACGCCGAAAGCGCCAAGATCCGCGGGGTCGAGTTCGCCGTCCAGCAGGCCTTCACCTTCCTGCCCCAGCCCTTCGACGGCTTCGGCTTCAACGGCAACATCACCTGGCTGGACACCGAGTTCGCCTATCTCACCGCCGCCGGCCGCCGCGTCACCGGCCTCTTCCAGCAGCCGGAGATCACCACCAACGAGGCGGTCTACTACCAGCGCGGCCCCTTCGAGGTGCGGGTCTCGCACAACTATATCGGCGGCCAGCTCGAGACGATCAACGACGCCAACCCCAATTCCGACCAGTACTGGAAAGGCCGTCACGTCTTCGACGCCAGCGCCTCCTGGCGCGTCAACGACAACATCTCGCTCTTCGTCGAGGGCCAGAACCTCTCCAATACCGGCCGCCAGGAAGTGACCGGCCCCGGCCGCCGCTACCTGCAGGAATGGGCCAATTACGGCCGCACCTACTGGGTCGGCGCCACGGTGAACTTCTAGGGGGAGGGGAGATGATCGCGCTGCTCTCGGCCCTGCTGCTCCAGGCCGCGGCCCCCGCCGCCGCGGCTTCCCCGCC
>MEEW01000241.1:5768-7857 GCA_001724985.1 Phenylobacterium sp. SCN 69-14 | reverse complement strand
GCAGCAGCGGCCTGACCGTCCCCTGCCACAAGGCCGCGGGGCCCTCGCGGCGAGCCAGCTTGAAGGCCGGCCACAGCCGCGTCATCGCTTCGATCTGGGTGTCGATCGACAGGCTCACGAGAAGCGGCGCTCGCCCATGTTGGTGTGGGCCCGGGCCGCGACCGGCGCCAGGCTCGACAGGGAGCCGATGATCGCCGGGGCCGCCGGGGTGAAGAGCCCGCCCTTGGGGGTGTAGCCGTGCTGGCCGGCTTTCACCTGGCGGCCGAGGCGGTCGTTGAACGCCTTGACCGACCGGGTCACCACCCGCTCGCCGAACTGGACCCGCAGCCAGGCTTGGAGATCTTCGAGCTGCACGTTACCGCGCTGTGCCGCCTCCAGACCATTGGCCAGGGTGTGCAGATGGCGCGCATAACCCTGTTGTTGGGATTGGTTCTCGGGCCAGCGGTCGGTGAACAGCTCGGCCGAAAACTCGGGGTTCGGGACCGACAGCAAGCGGCCCTGCCGGGCGGCCTCATCGATCGCCCGCGCCGTCCAACGCGCCTGGCGGATGACCATGTCAGCCAGACCCATGCCCGGCTGGGCCGCGTGGCCCGCGTGGCAGGACAGCACGATGGAGGGCGGCACGCGGCCGGTCTCGTCGGCATAGGCGATGTTGCGATGCCGCTTGAGCAGCTGCAGCGCCACCGTCGTCACGCTCTTGATGATCAGCGGCGTCTGGTCGGGCACGTCGTGGACGTCGGCGTCGGCGAAGGCGATCCCGGCCTGGGCGTAGAGGCGCTCGTTCAGCGCCTTGGCGAAACGCTCTTCGGTCGGCGTGCGGGCCGTGTACCAGTCACCGAAGGCGTAGGCGTTCATCGGCACATAGCGGCCGGGCGCTGCGCCGGCGCCCTTCTTGGCGTGAGCGATCACGCCCTCTTTTTCCTTCAGGGCCGTGCGCCGCGCCGGCGTCACGTCGAGGTGCATGCCGTCGGCGTAGTAGAGGGTGATGCAGCGCGTCTTCCGCTCGATCTTACTGACCGGATAGCCGGCCAGGGCCGCCTCGAGGTCGTCGAGGAGGGCCTCGGGGCCGTCGTCGCGGCCGGTGATCTCGGCGACGATGTCGATGTCATATTCGTCGTCGGTGCCGCGGGTGGAGATGGTCGCGTCGATCCGCATCGAGCCTTGCGGATAGAAGCAGGCCACACGACCGTTCAACGGGCTGCCGGGCCGCTCGATATAGGTGCGGACAGCCTCGTAACGGTCGAGGGCCTTGGCGTGTAGGCCCGGCGGAAGCTGGAGGTTGACCGCGATCTCGGCGAGGACAGCGTCCAGCGGATCGGCGAAGGGGTCTTTGGACGGCGGCGGCCAGGCCATGGGATCCTCGGTTTACAAAATAGGGCGAAACAGGGTTATTTCGCCTAGGACATGGGGACCCCTGAACCAAATCAAGGGGTGTTGGTTTACAAAAATGCGCCTAGATGCGAGTTTTGTAAACCGAAGCGAGGAGCAAGCGATGATCGGACGCAGACTGAAGGTGGCGCGGGCCTCCGCAGGCCTGTCGCTGCGCGAGCTTGCGGCGCGAATGGACGGCGTGGTGTCGCCCCAGGCCATCGGCAAATACGAGCGCAACGAGGACATGCCGGGCTCGCGCGCCCTGATGGCCCTGGCCTCGGCCCTGGGCGTCAGCGAGGGCTACCTGCTCAGCGACGAGGAACTTGTCCTGGAGGGCGTCGACTTCCGCAAAAAGACGTCGGCCAAGGAAGAAGCGACGGTCGAGGCGCTGACGATCCAGATGCTGGAGCGCTACCTGGCGATCGAAGACCTGTTGCAGCTCAAAAGCGTCGACTGGGAGCAGCCGCGCAGCGCGCCCTACCCGGTCAGCGACATTCGGGACGCCGAAGACGCCGCCCGTTCCGTGCGCGAGGAATGGGGCCTGGGTCACGACCCGATCCCCAAGCTCGCGGAGTTGCTCGAGGAGCGGGGCATCAAGGTGCTGTCGCTCGACTTAGAGGACATCGACGGCCTTGCCGCGCGTGTGCGTCGCCATGGGCGTGACGCTGCTCGGGTGGTGGTCGTCCGGCGACATATCTGGGCGGAGCGCAAACGGTTC
>MEEW01000241.1:0-5677 GCA_001724985.1 Phenylobacterium sp. SCN 69-14 | reverse complement strand
CCGGCGCTTTCCTCATGCCCGCCGATGTCGTCAGGGCCGAGGTGGGCACCCATCGCTCGTCGATCAGCATCGGCGAGCTGGTGGCGCTGAAGCGGCGGTTCGGGGTCAGCGTTCAGGCGATCGCCTTCCGCTGCAAGGATCTCGGCATCATCGACGCCAAGGCCTTCTCTGATCTCTATCGCGAGTTCAAACGGCGGGGCTGGCGCGATCCGCCGTTTGAAGAGCCGGCGGTCATGCTGGCCGAGGAGGAAGAGCCGAAGCGCTTTGAGCGCCTGTGTCTGCGGGCGCTGGCGGAGAATGTGATCGGCGAGAGCCGTGCGGCCGAGATGCTGGGCATCTCCATGCGCGATCTCGACGCCCGCCTGGAACAGGCGGCGTGATCCATGACAGTGCTCGTCTCGGACACCTCGGTCATCATCGACCTGGAACGAGGCGACCTGCTGGAGTCTGTCTTTAGCCTCACGGTCGACTTCGCCGTGCCTGACCTGCTGTTTCATCGCGAGCTGGCCGGCCCCCTGGGCGACCGCCTTGTGGCGCTTGGCCTACGGGTCGAGGAGTTGTCGTCCGCGGAGGTGCAGGGGGCGACCGCGCTGCGCCGCGCCGACGCCACCTTGTCCCTGCCCGACACCTTCGCCTTTGCCCTGGCTCAGGGGCGACGGTGGACTCTCCTGACCGGGGACGCGGGTCTGAGGCGCACGGCCGAGGCCCATGCGGTAGAGGTCCACGGCACGCTCTGGGTTCTGGATCAGCTCGAGGGCGAAGGCGCCTGCAGTTTGGCCGACCTGGCGGCGGGATTGGCGAAGGCCTCGGGGCATCCACGTTGCCGGCTTCCGAAGGCGGAAGTGACGGCGCGTTTGAACCGATATCGGCGCTAGGAGCGGTCCGGATCGGATCCCTCCAGCCGCGCTTTGCGAAGGGCGTCTGCTCTGCGCTTGACGCCAATCTTCGGGTCTAGGGCCAAGGCCGCGTCGAAGTCGGCAAGCGCCAGTGAAGACGCGCCGTCTTGATCGAAACAGGACCCCCGCAGCTTGAACGCCAGCGCGCGCTGACGCGGATCATCCGCAAGTCTCGATAGGGCGATGCCGAGACCTTCGATCCAAGCCGCCCGATCGGCCGGGTCCGGGGTGGGACCTGCCTGCGCGATGAGGCGTTGGATCAGATAGACATCGCCCTTGGCCAGGCCCGCCGCGATCCAACGGCGGCGGTCGATGAACTGCCCTGTGAGATCGTAGGCGAACCGGACCTCGCCGTCGTAGGCAAGCTCAACGCTCTGCCGATCGGTTGGGAAGGCGTAGTCCCGCGCCCAACCCGACTCCGGGCGGACACTGGCCAGCTCTGACGCCGCTTCCAAATCGAAGATCGTCAGCCGGTCGCCATCGTCGTCTTCGGCATTGCAGGTCTGGCAGACCGCGAGGCTGCCATCCGGCGCCAGCCCATTGTTGAACAGGTTGGCCTCGAACCGGCGCGACAGGATCGGCGAGCCATCCTTCCGAAACGTCAGAAACACCCCCTCGAGGCGCTCGCTGTAGAACAGCCAGTCGTTGAGGATGAAGGCGCCGTTGTCGGCGACCTTGCCGTCGTTGGGCCGCTCGGCGCGGCCTTCGGCGACGACAAGCCCGTCTTCGATCAGCAAATAGCGTCCGTGCCCGCTCTCGCGGGCCCCGCCCCGGGATCCTGCGTCATTGGCGTCACGCCATGCCAGGAGGTAACGGCCGTTCGGTGAGCGGCTGTAGCAGCCGACGAAGTCATGGTCCTTGATAAAGACCAGGCTGCCGACGACCTCGCAGCGCGCCGGGGTGGCGACGGCAGGTCCGGGCTCTGTCGGGGAGGTCTGCCGGCCGGTCCCCTTGATCCAGTCCAAGACGCCCATCGGCCGCGGTCTCCAGGATGATCGCGCCGCCGCGCCGGGGTTCAGGCGCCCGGTGTCGGCTGCGGGCCGGCTTGCACTGCCGGCTGCCGGTCGGTCGACAGGGTGATGGGGCCAAAGTAGCCGAAGTCGTCACGGCACATGGCGATGGCGCGGGCGACATCGCGATAGAGGCGCGGTTCGTCGGATTTGAACATGGCCAGGCGGTGCTCGCCGGGGCGTCCGGCCAGGCGCAGCCAGACGCTCCATTCGCCGGTATCCGATTCGGTGAGCCGAACTTCCTTGATGGAGCCACCGCGTTCCAGGAACCAGTTGACGTTGCGCGCGCGGATCGGGAAGTCGGGGTTGGTCGCGATGACCCAGGCCTCCTCGCGGGCGTCCGTCTCTGTTTCCCGTTCAGCCATCATCTGCTGCGGCAAGGCCTGCTCCCCTACAATCGTGCTTAACTTGGCAGAAAAGCACCGTGCTGTCGCGGGGCGGATGGCGACGAAGCGTTGCGGTCCGCCCGGTTTTGCCGGGCAGACGTCGTATTTTTGATCCTCTTCGTTGAGACCTGTGCCGTGGGACCCTGTGGGCGTGTGCTCTGGCCGCGCGAGGTGGGGGGAGCGCCCTCCCCCTGAGTCGCAAAGGCGAGCCTTGAGCGCCTACCCCCTCCAGCGGGGGCGGTCCCCCCAGGCTGTGCAAAAACCGATGGCGAGCGGCGCCGGCCGCGTCGCCGTCGCTTACGCGGCGTACAGCGCGTGGATCAGCGGGCAGCCTGGGTCCTGACCGGCCTCGCAGGCCCGTACCGAGCCGGCGAGGACCCGCTCCATTCGCTTGAGGTCGGCGATGCGCGCACGCACGTCCTGCAGGTGCGAGGCCGCGAGATCCCTGACCTCCGCGCAGGACGCCTGGCCGCCGGCGGCGAGCGCCAGCAACGCGCGAACCTCGTCCAGCGTGAAGCCCAGCTCCCGCGCCCGACGCACGAAGCCCAGGCGGCCCACGTCGTCGCCACCGTAGCTGCGATAGCGGCCGCGCCGGGGCGGGGCCGGCATCAGGCCGATCCGCTCGTAGTAGCGGATCGTCTCGATGTTGCAGCCCGTGCGGCGTGAGAGCTCGCCGATCTGGATCGCCTGGTCGGCCATGGGGAGCGCGGCTTTCGATTAGGGCTTGAGTCTGTAGTCGCTACAGATGGCATCCTAGTCGTCATTGCACCAGGAGACGACGGCGTGACGGCAAGCAGCGGGCTTCGAGTCCGACGGGAAGGACAGGGCGGCAAGCCCGCCGAAACCGCCTTGAACTGGGCGGCGGTCGCCGCTGCGGCCGGAGCGGTCTTCGCCTGGGCCGCATGCTGCGTCCTACCGATGTCGTTGGCGCTGGCTGGCCTTGGGCTGGGCGGTCTGGGCTGGGTCGCCGGTCAGCGCACCTGGTTTACGCTCGGGGCGCTGGCCTTGATCAGCGTGGGCTGGGTCGTCACCTGGCGCCGGGCGCGGACGTGCCGGGTCGATAGCAGCTGCGCTGCGCCATCACGGCTGGGGATCGCCATGCTCGGTGCGGCCACCGTCCTCGTTCTGCTTGCTCTGATCTGGCAGCCTATCGTCGAGCCCTGGGCCCTGGCGCTGATCCGGAGCGCCCGCGGATGAGCGACGTGCAGATTGAGCTCCGCTCTACGCTCACCTGTCCGCACTGCGGCCACCAGGCGACCGAGACCATGCCGACCGACGCCTGCCAGTACTTCTACGACTGCCAGGGCTGCGGCGTCGTCCTCAAGCCCAAGCCGGGCGACTGCTGCGTCTTCTGCTCTTACGCGGACGTGCCCTGTCCGCCCATCCAAGAAGCAGGGGCCAGCGGTGGGGCCGCCGCCTGCTGCAGCGGCGGCCGCGATGGGTAAGTGCGACGCGGTTGGCGGTGCCAAAGATTGGGCCAGCGACACGCGCGCCTTCATCGCGCTCTGGGCGCTCCCCGGCGCAGCGATGCTCGCAGCCCTCCTGCTGGAGCCCACGCTTCGCGCAGCCGTCTGGGCGGGCATGCTGGTCTGGATGGGCTTCGCCTGTCTGCTGAACGCCCGGCGGTGCGGCCGCATCCACTGCCGCGTGACGGGCCCCTACCTCCTGGCGATGGCAGGCTTGGTGGTCGCCTACGCCGCAGGCGCGGCACCGTTTGGCCCACACGGTTGGAGCTTCCTCGGGGGCGCAACCCTCATAGGCTTCGTGGTCCTCTGGTGGGGCAGCGAGCGTCTATGGGGCAAGTTCGGGCGGCCATAGCGACCAATCGGCTGAATACCCGCTACGCTCCCGCCGTCGGCGCCCCGCGTCGAAACCTGCCGCCGAGTGGACCTCGGCCTTGCCAAGTGGAATTGGCGACCAAATCACAGTAGAATCAATGAGCTACAAACTGCCGTGAGGGTTCTCGTGAGCTTCTTGGAAGGAACAGATCGGACACAGGTAAGCCTGCTGCCTCCCTGCATCGATGACTATGTCGCTCCCGAATCCCTGGTGCGAGTTGTCGACGCGTTCGTTGGTAGTCTCGACCTCGCAGAACTCGGCTTTGCTCGCACCGTCGCGGCGGCGACCGGCCGGCCCGGCTACCATCCCGGGGACATGCTTCGGCTGTATGTCTGGGGCTATCTCAACCAGGTTCGCTCTTCCAGGCACCTCGAGCGGGCCTGCATCCGCGACCTTGAAGCGCTGTGGCTCATGAAGCAGCTCGCGCCGGACTATCGCACCATCGCCGCCTTCCGGCACGACAACCCCGAGGCCATCGTTGCGGCGAGCGCGGCATTCATCCAGTTCTGCCTCGACGGCGGGCTCATCACCGGCCGGATGGTGGCGCTGGACGGGACGAAGATGCGGGCCGTCGCCAGCCCGAAGAACATCGCCGGCGCCGAGCGGCTGGCTCGCGACGTCGCACATACCGAGAAGGAGATCGCCTACTACTTGGACCGGCTCGACGCCATGGACGAAGCCGTGACCCAGGGCTTCGACGACCAACCGGTTCACCGGCAGGCCTTCACTGACGCGATCGCCGCGTTGAGCCGGCGGAAGGATCGGCTGGCGCGCCGGCAAGAAATCGGCAAGAAATCTTGGTAGAACGCGCCGAAAAGGTGCTGGTCTTCGGCGAGCCCGACGCGAGGCCGATGGGCTACGCCCACTCACCCAAGATGCCCTGCTACAACATGCAAAGCGTCGTGGACGTAGATAGCGGTCTGATCGTCCACCACGACGTCGCCAACGAAGCGAACGACAGCCAACTCCTGCACCCAATGTCGCTGGCGACGATGGAAGTGCTGCAGGTCGACCGCCTGACTGTTCTGGCGGACGGCGGCTACTCGAACGCCCAGGCGATAGCGGCGTGCGAGCACGATCGAATCGAGGTCGCGGCGCCGATCAAGCGCGGCGCGATGAACACCGACTTCTTTCGGCCGACCCAGTTCGCATTTGATGAGGCGTCAGACACCATCCGCTGCCCGGCGGGTCAGACGATGAAGCCCTCCGGCAAACACACCCGCAATCGCGCCATCCGATATCGAACGACCGCCTGCAGGGACTGCCGCCTGAAGCCGAGATGCACAGCGGGCGCCCAACGGACGATCCATCGCCTGTTCGACCAGGCGGCGCTCGATCGCATGGAGGCGAGGATCTACGCCAATCCAAGCCTGATGGTGACGCGCCGATGCACGGTTGAGCACCCGTTCGGCACGATCAAGCGAATGTCGGGAGGTGGTCGGTTCCTTACCCGCGGCCTCAGAGCAGTAAAGGCAGAGGCAGCGCTCTCCATCCTGGCCTTCAACATCATCCACGCGGTGAATGTCTTCGGTCCGGCGCGCCTGAC
>MEEW01000240.1 GCA_001724985.1 Phenylobacterium sp. SCN 69-14 | reverse complement strand
TCGGCGTCGGCCGCCGACGCCGCCGCGGCGCCGGCGTAGCCGGCCACGCCCTGCACCTGCAGGGCCGAAGGCTTCAGCCAGTCCAGGACCGTGAACACATCCTGCAGGGCCGCCTGGAAATTGGTCAGGTGGCCATAGCCGCCCATGCCGCCAGGATTGCCGGGCGTCTTCGGATTGGGGTTGTAGTAGCCCGTCAGCCGAGCCAGGGCGTCGTCGAAGGCGCTCACGCCACGATCTCCTTAAATACGCCGGCGACCTCGTTGAGGGTGTCGTAGACGAACCGCGCGGCGGGCGGTTTCTCGAACGTGGCCGGCCACGCCTCGCGGATCATTCCGACCTCGTCATCCAGGTCGGGGATGAACAGCACCGTCTCGGTGACGCCCGCCCGCGCGCCGGCGTCGAACAGGCGGTAGGCCTCCGACGTCTGCAGATGCGACCATTTCACGGTGAGCTGGCGGATCGCCCGCCGGCGCTCGCCGAACCGCCGGCCGGACGGCCCCTCCGAGACGATGTCGCGCGGGATCTGCGCCAGGTCGCGGCCGCGGTCGTAGTTGATCACCGGCGTGAAACCGGTCGGCGCGATGAAGAGGCCGCCGATATCGAACCATTGGTCCGGATGGGTGAGGTCGTTGATCTCGACCCGGATCGCGCCGACCACGATCTCCGGGGTGCGGATGTAGAGATGGTCCGGCCACAGCGCCCGGTCCTCGCTGGAGAGCCAGCCGGTCCACCAGTTCTCGGCCTCGAACGGCAGGGAGCCGAACGGGTAGAATGCGGTGAGGATCGGTCGCCACTCACCGACATGGACCGGGCTTTCCAGGTCCCGATCGGCCCCGGCCAGGGTGATCCGCACGGTCGCGGCCGGGCTCATGGTGTGGAACAGGAAGGCCAGCAGGGCGATCACCCGCGGCTGATCCAGGCTCACCTCGAACCAGCTATTGCCGAGGTCCGTGCAGTCGGCGCAGCGGCTCGGCGCGCCGACATAGCGGTCATCGATCCCCAGCCGCGCGAGCGATGCGCCAAAGCCCGGCCCTTCGAAGGTCGCCCGCCGCGCCAGGTTGATGTCGCAGAGCATGCCGATCGCCATCGCCTAGCCCCACAGCGTCCAGATCGTCTGCTCGCGCGTGGGCCGCATGGGCTCCTCGGCGATCAGCACGAAATGGTCATCAATGCCCTGGGGCGGGTAGCGCAGGGCGATGGTCTCCCCCAGGTCGGCCGAGAGTCCGTCCGCGCTCCAGATCGTCACCCGCCAGGCGCGCCGCGGACTGCCGTCCGCCCGCAGCCCGAACAGCGCCTCCAACTCGTCCAGCAGCGCCTCGGCGTCGGCGCCATGGCGCAGGGCGGTCAGCACCTCCAGGCTCGACCAGCCGCGCGGGAACCGCGCCTTGACCGCCCCCAGCTCGCGGGTGGCGAACCGATACTCGGCCGCCAGGCGCTCGGCCTCGGGCGAGGACCGCACGCTGGCCTTCAACTCGCCCGAGCTGAAAGTGGTCCAGATGCGCCCCCAGCCGACGCGGATCTCGCCGACCGGCCCGGCGGCCAGATCGTCGGCCGCCAGGTCGAGCACCTGGTCGGCGTCGATCCGCGCCACGGCCTCGGCCGCCGGCGGCCCGAACCGATACGCCTGGTAGACGCCGTCGCGGCCCGGCAATACGGCGGTCAGGGCCGAGCGCGCCGCCTGGGCGACCAGCTCGGCCGTCCCCGTCTGGTCGGCGCTGAACACTCCGACCACGGCCGGCGCTGCCAGGGCCGGCAACGAGGCGCCGATCCGCTCGGGCGGCACGCCGGCCTTGGCCAGCAGCCGCGCGGCCACCGGCCCGGCCGTCTCGACATAGCCGCCGGCGTTGGAGCCCTTCACGCCGAAGGTGAGCCCCAGCACCGGCGAGCCGTTGATCTTGATGAGCCCTCGGCCGAGGCTGGTGAAATAGCTGGCCGCCGCCGGCAGCGTCGTGTCGAACACTCCATCCGCCTTGTCGCCCTGATCGGCGTAGCCGGCCGGCGCGCCGCCGTCGAAGATCGCCACCGCGCCCTCGATGGGGCCGTCATGGACCTGGAACACGTACTGGCCGGCGTTGACCTGGATCGGCCGCAGATGGGCATCCGTCAGATCGCCATAGGCGATCGGCTTGGGCTGGCCCTTCAGCCCATCGGCCGACCCCTCGTAGAGCACGCTCGAGCCATCGTTGCCGCCGGCATAGAGCGTCGACTGCGGCGGCCGCTCCAGCTCGGCCCGGTAGTCGTAGAGGTCGCAGCGCACCTGGCGCGCTTGGCTCGTGCGGTGGTCGAACTGCGGCTGGGCGCAGAGGCCCGTCAGCTCCAGCACCGCCGCCGCGAAGGGCGTGCCCTCGGTCCAGCGCCAGACGCGGATGGCGTTCCAGGCGTGGCCCTTATAGCCGTTGAGGTGGCCGCCGGTGTTCTGGAGGGTGAGGCCCCCCGAGCCGATCGACGGCGTCAGGCTGGCCATATCCTCGAACAGCGCCCGCCGCCAGGTCGGCGGCTCGGCCAGGCAGTCGTCCCACTCCAGGTTCGCCCGGTCCGGGTCGCTGGGCGGGAACGGCCGGATCGCCCGGTCGCTGAACCGCAGCGTCTCAGGGGCGCCGGCCGGCGAGACGGTGTCGATCTCCACCAGGATGACGGTCGCGCCCATCAGGACACCCTGCGCAGGTAAGCCTGCGTCACCCGGTTGTCGCGGGCCATGTCGGCCATGCCGGCCGGGATGGTCTGAAGCACGTTCGAAAGCCCGTCGAAGCCCTGGGCGATGACCTGCGCGGCCAGCGCGGCCGCCCCGCCGGCGTCGCCGGCCGGCAGCTTGCCGAGTACGGCCAGGAGGTCGGTCCGCAGGCCCTCGATGGCCGCGACCACGCGGTCGGTCTCGGCCGCGGCGACCTCGGCATAGGCCGTCCGCAACATCGGCACATTGGCCAGCGACACCGCCAGCGACGGCGTCATCGCCGCGGCGATGTCGTCATTGGCCGCCGCCGTCGCCTCGCTGGTCAGCACCAGCTTGTCGAGCGGCACGCCGAACAGCTTCATCTGCTCGGCCACGGCCGTCTCCGCGCTGGATCGGCCCTGCGCCTGGGTCAGCGCCTCCAACTCGGCCCGCACCCGGTTGGCCAGGCCCAGGCGATCCTGGGCGCTGTCGGTGGCGGCGCGGTCGGCGGCCAGCAGCCGGTCGGCATAGCTGGTGATCGAGTTGTACGCCTCGACGTCGCCGCCCTTGGCCTTGGCGAGCTGGCGGCTGTAGTCGCTCTGGGCCTGGGCCGCGGCGGCCGCCGGCGACAGCTCGGCATAGACCGAGCCCGACAGGCCCTCCAGCCACGACCGGATGGTCTTCTTGCCCTGGGCGAACACATCGGCGGTCTCGGCCACCTGGCGCGCCAGGTCCGCGAGCTGGAGCTGCTGGAGGGCGTCGAGCTGGCCCATCACCTCCGGCCCCAGCACACCCTGGGCGATCATCGCCTCAGCGCGGGCGCGCATCTCCTCGATGGCGGCGGCGATCTCGCGGGCGCCGCGGGCCTGCTGGTAGGCGGCCGGGTCGACGATCTTGAGATAGGCCTCGTTCAACTCGGCCTTGAAGTCGTCGCCTTGCTTGAGCTTGGTCGCCGCCTCGTCGGCCGCTTGGCCGAGCCGGCGCAGCGCATCGTCGACCTGAAGCTGCTTGAGCTGGTCGATCTTGGCCAGCACGTCGCCGGAAACCAGGCCGGCCGTCACCAGGTCTTCGGCCTGGGCGCGCAGGGCCTGATAGCTCTCCTCGATGGCGGCCAGCGCCTGGCGCCGTTCGAAGAGGGCGGGGTTGGTGAACTGCAGCATGGCGTCTTCGACGCTCTGGGCGATGGAGCGCCCGGCCGCGATCTTGTTGGCCGCCTCCTCCAGGTTCGCCGCCTGCAGCACGACGTTCTTCTCGGCCTCGGAGAGGTCGGCCGCGCCCGCGTTGATGGCTTTGATGATCGTCGATTTGACGATCTCGGCCGCCAGCTTCTCCGGGTCCTTCGACCCCGTGAACTCCGCGCCCGAGAACCCGCCGCCGCCGCCGCCGAACCAGCCCTGGCCCAGCGCGCCGGTGTTCTTGCCCTCGACATAGCCGACCGAGCCCATGTTGCCGCTGAGCTTGGTCAGGTCGAGCTTGAAGAGGGCCGCGGCCGCGTTGAGGCTCTGGACGATCTGCTCGGCCGCCTGACCGGTCTTGTCCAGCGGACCCTTGTCCAGCTCCTGGCCGCCCGTGACCGCGAACTGGCCGTTCACCACGCCGAAATCGCTGCGGGCGTAGGGGCGCTTGTCGTCCTTGAACAGCGTGCCGATCGCCAGGCCGGCGATGGCCCCGAGCGGGCCGAGGACGGCGGCGCTGGAGAGCGCACTGGCGATGCCGCCCGCAACCCCGACGCTGGCGCCCATACCGAGCATGCCCTGGAACGCGGTCATCCCCAGCGCGCCGCCGACGCCGCCAAGCGCACCGCCGACCCCCATCGATGCGCCGAGCAGGCCGCCGCCCAGGCCAATAAGGGTGTCCGTCTTCGCGTTCCCGGTCCCCAGGCCCAGCGCCTGGCCGATCTGTGTGCCGATGGAGGCCGAGCCGACGCCGGCGAGGATCGTCCCGAGCAGGCCGCCGCCCTGGCCGTTGAGCAGGCCGCCGAGCCCCTTGATCGACGCATTCAGAATGATGTCGATCGGTTCTTCGAACAGCTTCCAGATGCGCTCGCGCAGCTTCCTGGCGGCATAGTCCGCCACCTGGTCGAAACCCACCTCGCCCGACTCGACGAACGCCCGCTTCAGGTCTTCCTTCAGCTCGCCCAGCTCGCGGGCGCGCTCCTCGGCGTCGACCTGCTGCATGGCCACGATGCGGCCGCGGAGCTTGGCCTCGTCGTCGGTGAGCTTGTTGTTTTCCTTCTGCAGGCCGATAGCGATCCGCCGGGCGCGGATCTCGATCTCCCGTTCCTCATTGGTCAGGGAGAGCAGCTCCAGCTCTTCCTGCTGCTGCTTCAGGGCCTCGGCGTTATCGTTGACGGCCTGGGCCTCGAATAGCAGCTCCACCTTGCGCTCGATCTGCGCGATCTGCTCGGCGGTCAGGTTCTGGCCGGTGCGCTCGATCTCCTGGCGCTTGGCCTCGGCGATGGCGAAGTCGATCGACGCCCGCGCGCCGCCGGCGATGGCGACCGCGCGCGCCCTTTCGGCCGCGATCCGGCGATCCAAGTCTTTCACGGCCGAG
>MEEW01000239.1 GCA_001724985.1 Phenylobacterium sp. SCN 69-14 | reverse complement strand
CTCGTCCGTCTCAACGCAAAGGCCCGAGAGGTCCGAAACAACCTCCCAACATCACTCCACGCTTGACCTCTCAGACAGTCGCTCCCCCATCAGGATGGGGGAGGAAGAATCAGAATGAGGCGGGAAATCGAGAGAGGCGGGCGGTTTGCGCATCCGGCCGCCGAGCCCCTATCTAGGGGCCATGCCCGACGCCGCCCTCGCCAGCCATGTGACGCCGCAGAACCTTCGCGACCTGGTCGGACAGTTCTATGGGCGGGCGCGGGAGGACGAACTGCTGGGGCCGGTGTTCGGGGCGGCGATCGAGGACTGGGACCACCACCTCGACCACATCGCCGCCTTCTGGAGCTCCAGCCTGCTCGGCGTCGGGCGGTTCAGCGGGCGGCCGATGGGCGCGCACATGCGCCATCCGATCACCCCGCCGATGTTCGACCGCTGGCTGGCGCTGTGGGCCCAGGCGACGTCCGAGGTCTATGAGCCGGACATCGCCCAGGCGCTGCAGGCGCGGGCGGCGCGCATCGCCGAGAGCTTCAAGCTCGGCCTGTTCTACCGCCCGGCCGACCACGCGCCGGCGCCTCAGGCGTAGTTGCCCAGGGCGTTACCGCTGGCGTCGCCGCAGCCGCTGCCGCCGTCGACCGGGATGATCGCGCCGTTCACATAGGCGGCCTTGTCGGTCGAGAGGAAGATGGCCATGTCGGCGATCTCGTCCTTGGTCCCGTAGCGGCGGAGGGGATTGCGGCCCTTCACGCGCGCCTCGGCTTCCTCGGTCGGCGCCAGGCGGGCCATGCCCTCGGTCTCGGCGATCGGGCCGGGCGAGATGGCGTTGACCCGCACCCCGCCCGGTCCCCATTCGAGGGCGAGGCATTTGGTCAGCATGTTGATCCCGGCCTTGGCCGCGCAGACATGGGCCTGGAACAGCGAGGCGCGCTCGGCCTGGCCGGCGGTGATCGAGATCAGCGAGGCGCCCGGCCGGTTCAGGAACTCGAACGAGGCGCGCAGCACGTTGAAGGTGCCGATCAGGTCGATGTCGACCACGGTCTTGAAGCCGTTGGCGCTCATGCCCAGGGCCGGGGCGACGAAATTGCCCGCCGCGCCCGACAGCACGATGTCGATGGGGCCGAGCTCGTCGTGGGTGCGTTTCAGCGCCGCCTCGACCGCGGCGTAGTCGCGCACGTCGGCGGCCATGCCGATGCAGGGGCCGAAGGCGGCGACCTCCTTGGCGGCGGCCTCGATCTTCTCGGCGCTGCGGCTGATGATGGCGACTTTCGCGCCCGCGGCCGCGAACCGCTTGGCGATGCCGAGATTGATGCCGCTCGATCCGCCCGCCACGAAGGCGACCTTGCCGGCCAGTTCCTGAGTCATGAATCCTCTCCCTTGATCGTCTCGGAAGAGTTAGCCTCCAAACGCGTGTTCGAGAAAGCTTGACGCAGCGTCGAGCTGATTGTTTGTTATCAACGATAACCTATCTTGATTCAATCAAGGAAGGGGTGGGCCCGAGGACCGCAGAGCGGCCGGGGCCCGCGCCCGCTGGGAGAGGAACGAGGATGACCGCGACCGACATGATCGCAGACCGACCCACGACGTCCAAGGTCGAGCATTTCGACGTGCTGATCGTGGGGGCCGGCATATCCGGCGTCGGCGCCGCCTATCACCTGCAGACGCAGCGGCCGGGGACCAGCTTCGTGGTCCTGGAGTGCAAGGACACCTTCGGCGGCACCTGGGTGACGCACAAGTATCCGGGCATCCGCTCGGACAGCGACCTCTACACCTTCGGCTACCGCTTCAAGCCGTGGACCGGCACGCCGATCGCCACCGCCGAGGAAATCCTCCGCTACATGAACGAGGTGATCGACGAGAACGACATCGGGCGGCACATCCGCTACGGCCACAAGATCGTCAATGCGAGCTGGTCGAGCACCGACAACCTGTGGACCGTCGACGTGCAGCGCACCGATGGGACCGCGGCGCAGTTCACCACCAACTTCCTCTTCATGTGCCAGGGCTATTACAAGCACGACCAGGGCTATACGCCGGACTGGCCGGGCCTGGCCGACTTCAAGGGCCAGATCGTCCACCCGCAGACCTGGCCCGACGACATCGACCTGAAGGGCAAGAACGTCATCGTCATCGGCTCCGGCGCGACGGCCGCGACCCTGGTGCCGAACATCGCCGATCAGGTCGCGCACGTGACCATGCTGCAGCGCTCGCCGACCTGGTTCATCCCGGGCCGCAATGTCGACGACCTGGCCGACACCCTGCGCCAGCTTCAGGTCGACGAGACCTGGGTGCACGAGATCGTCCGCCGCAAGCGCCTGTTCGACGGCGCGGCCTTCACCAAGCGGGCCAGGGAAGAGGCCGACGCGGTCAAGGAAGAACTGCTGGGCGGGGTGCGCGCCTTCCTGGGCGACCAGTTCGACATCGAAAAGCACTTCACCCCGAAATACCGCCCCTGGCGCCAGCGTATCGCCTTCATTCCGGACGGCGACCTGTTCCAGGGCATCGCCTCTGGCAAGGCCTCGGTGGTCACCGACGAGATCGAGCGCTTCACCGAGAAGGGCATCCTGCTGAAGTCTGGCGAGGAGCTGAAGGCCGACATCATCGTCACCGCCACCGGCTTCGACCTCAGCGTCATGGGCGACATCCCGTTCCAGGTGGACGGCAAGCCGGTGAACTGGGCCGACACGGTCACCTATCGCGGCATGATGTTCACCGGGGTTCCGAACCTGGCCTGGGTGTTCGGCTATTTCCGCGCCTCGTGGACCCTGCGGGCCGACCTGATGGGCGACTTCGTGGCCCGCCTGCTCGGCCACATGCAGGAGAACGGCTATCGCAAGGTGGTTCCGGCCCTGCGGCCCGAGGACAAGGACATGAAGATCCAGTCCTGGATCGACTCCGAGGACTTCAACCCCGGCTACCTGATGCGCGGCATGCACCTGTTGCCCAAGAGCGGCGACAAGGTTGAGTGGCGCCACACCCAGGACTACTGGAACGAAAAGGACCAGATCCCCTCCATCGACCTGGACGACAAGGCCTTCCAGTACAGCTAGAACTGCCGAAGTCTTGACGGACGCCGCCGCGCCTCAAGGGAGCGGCGGCGTTTGCGTGTTTCATGACTGTTCGGAGGCGGCGCGTGAAATCAGTCCTGCTGGCGGGCGCGGGCCTGGCCGCCACGCTTTTCGCCGCGCCGGCGGAGGCCCAGGCGCCGGCGACGTACTGGACATGCTCCTACATCGTGCCGACCGCCCAGGGCGCCGGCGTGCGCATGATCCTGGCGGGGCCGGCGGGCGAGCGGACCCTTGCGCAAACCGTCTATCTGGCCAGTTTCCGGACGGCCGACGACATTCCGACGGCCTTCGTGAAGTCGGCCCAGTACAAGGCGGCGTTCGGGGACTACCTGGCCGGCGCCGGCTATGCGACGATCTCGCCCACCGGCGAGGCGGCGAGTTCCGGCTGTGCGTTCGCGACCACGGCGGCCGAGGCCGACGCCCGGCGGGCCGAGCTGACCAGCAGCGGCCGTGGCCGCGGGCTGAGGATCGCCGTGACGCCGGTCTCCGTGGACTGGAAGCCCGAGGCCGCGCCCGAGCCCGCTCGGAAGCCCACGGCCGGCCCGGCCCAGGCGTCGCTGAGCCTGTTCGGCGCGGCCTTCGAGGATATCAGCGCCCAGACGGCCGCGTTCCTGGGCCTCGATCCGCCCAAGGGGGCGGCGGTGATGAGCCTGGAGCCGGGCGGCCAGGCGGCGGCCGCGGGCCTCAAGCGCATGGACGTGGTCATCGAGGTCGCCGGCCAGCCGATCGCCAAGGCGGGCGACATCGCCGCCATTGTCGGCCGTATGCGCCCGGGCTTCCAGGCGCCGCTGCGGGTCTGGCGCGACCAGAAGGCCGTCGATCTTTCCCTGGAGGTCCCGCCGGGGCTCGCGCCGGCCGCGCCCGCCCAGGCGCGGCCTCGCCTGGGCATCGCCATGCGCGACAATGCGGCGGACGAAACCGCCACCGAGGGCGCGCCGGCGGCTGGCGCCTATGTCGCCGAGGTCATGCCTGGCAGTCCGGCCGAGGCCGGGGGGCTCCATCCGGGCGATATCGTCGTCAAGGTCGCCGGCGCGGAGATGGCGGGCGCCGCCGAGATGCGGGCGGCGGTCGCCCAGGCGCCGGCGGGCCCGCTGGCGATCAGGGTCTGGCGGGGCGGCGCCTTCCGCGACCTGACGGTCCAGCTCGACGCGCCCTGATCGGGCTTCAGGCCGGGTCGATCCGAAAGCGCAGGATCGGGCCGTCCCAGTGGTCGTTGGAGAGGTCGATCTCGTCGACGCCCCGGCAGGCAGGATGGCTGGCGGCGGCCTTGCGCCAGAAGGGCAGGGCGGCGGTGTTGCGCCGCGCCACGGCCGCTTCCCACAGGCCCGGCCAGCGGCTGAAGATCGCCTGGGCCGCGGCGGTCCCGACGCCGCCGCGCCGGTGTTTCCGCACCACGAAGAACTCGGCCATGTTGCGGTCGGCCGGCTGGCCGCTGTGCGAGTAGTCGTTGATGAGCGCCAGGCCCGCGAGCTGGCCGTCCACCCGGATCAGCAGCGGAATCCGGGCCGGATCGCTCCAGTAGGAGTCCATCGGCCCATAGGCGGGAAAGCGGCCGTCGTCCTGCAGCTCGCCGTGCGCCTGCCCCGCCCAGTGTTCGGAGAAGTCGTGCATGTAGAGCTGCATCAGGTTGTCGAGGATCGGCCGCTCGTCGGGGCGGGCAAGATCGATGGCGAGGCTCATTTCGGGCACCTTACGATGGTGTCGGTCTGGCCGCGGGACTTCAGCGCCCCGCCGGCCAGGACCAGGGTCTGACGGGTCTCCGCGCACACCTTGCGGGCGCGCCCCTTGCTGGCGACCGTGGTGGTCTTGGCGCCGGTGACGACCGCCTCGCGCCCGCCGGCGGCGATCTCGACCTTTTCCACCACGCCCCGTTCCGCCGAGGTCGCCCCGGCCAGGAACTTCTCGGCCTGGGCGCGGGCCTGAGCGAGCGTACTCTTGCCATAGACGATCATGCCGCCGCGTTTGACGTCGCGGGTCTGGTCGACGAACACCGCGTCGGGGGTGAAGAGCGCGAAATAGCCGGGAAGGTCGCGCGCGTTCCACGCCGCCTCCTGCCGCGCGACGAAGGCGCGGGCCTGGGCCTCGTCGATCGTCGGCGCGGCCTGGGCGGCGCTCGCCAGGGCAAGCGCCAGAGCCCCGCCCACCCCGGCGAAGGCCGGCATATGCCGTGATCGGCCTTTTCCTCCCCCATCGTGATGGGGGAGGGGGACCGGCGCAGCCGGTGGAGGG
>MEEW01000238.1 GCA_001724985.1 Phenylobacterium sp. SCN 69-14 | reverse complement strand
GGCGGCCTATCTCTCGAAGGGCTTTCGCCTGCACCGCCGCCTGCACCGCGACGCCTGGGCGACCCTGGTGCTGCGCCGGGCCTAAGCGTCCGGGCGACCGCGTGCCCGCCACCCGTCCTGGCCGATAGAGCCTTGGCCGCCCTGGAAGCTTGGCCGCCTTGGCCTCGATCTCATCCTTCAATCGCTGGGCGGCGTCGGGATCGTCGTCGGATATGTAGTCCAGGATGGCGAACAGGTCGGCGCGCGCCGCCTCACGCCATTCAAGCGCCCGCACGGCCGCGGCGCTTTGCGTCGATCCGCGCCTGGGCTTCGTCCATCACCTGGCGATGGGGAACGGCGGGGCGGGTGTCGACAAGCGCTTCCTGCACCTTGGCGCGGAACCAAGCGTCGTGGGCTTCGGGATCGACGGCGAGGCCGGCAGGCAGCCCGCCCTCGCTGGCGACCCGGGTCAGCAGGATGCGGACGGCGTCGGAAACCGTAAGGCCGACGCGGGCGAGCTTCGCCGACGCCTCGGCCTTGAGCTGTTCGTCCACGCGCACGTGGAGCATCGAGGTTCGAGCGGACATGGCCGGGCCTCCTGGCGAACGCCCATATTGTATCTCAAACGAGACACGATCAAGGGCGAGGCCAGGCTCAGGCTCGCAGCATGTTGGCGGCGCGGGTGTAGGTGTAGGCTTCGTAGAGCGTCCACAGGCCGCCGGCGATGAACACCACGCCGACCAGGATGAAGAGGGTCATGATCCCGAGCGCCACGAGGAGCGCGCCTATCAGATACCCGACGGTCGTGGGGATGCTGTAGACCGCCCGCGTCTTGTCGTTGCGCAGCGCCAGGGCCTTGAAGACGCCGTTCTTCTCGCTTCCGGCCAGGGTGACCTCGTCCCCGTCGCGGATGTCGGGCACGTCGGCGAGCTTGATCTGCGCCGAGCGGTCGCCGACCCGGAAGGCGATGACCTGGCCGGTCTTGACCGAGCCGCCGTTGCGGCCGACCACGCCGCGGGTTTCCGTCGAATGGCGGATTCCGCTGACCGGGCCGCTGAGTGTCGTAAGTCCCATGTCGTCCTCAGCCGATGATGTCGCTGATGTCGTTCGCGCGCCAATCGGCCGGCATGCTCGATTGGGCGCAGTAGCGGGCGCTGTGTTCCCAGCCGCCGGCGTTCCTGGAGGTGAAGGCCGTATCGCCCGACAGGGTGTAGGTGGTGACGCCGACCTCCGGGGGCGCCTGGTCCTGCAGATCACCGCAGGCCTCGGTCACGCGATAGGTGTTCGGCCCGGCCTGCTCGATCTTCCTGAACTCGCAGAAGTCGCGGGCGCCGCCGATCCCGTCACGGCGCAGGAGGACGGTGGTGGCGTTGGAGGCCTGGCCGCAGGGCGTGTCGCTGGCGACGTAATAGCCGCGCTTGAGCGGCAAGGTCGCCGTTGCGTCGGCCGCGACGCCCTGACCGCAGGCCGCCAGGCCCACGGCCAGGGACGCCATGATCGCTCCCGATTTCGTCATCATACCCCCGCTGAAAAATCGCACGCCCCATGGTTAAGGTGATGAAACGCGGCGGTCGACCCCCAAACGGGGGAGAATCGGGCGCCCGCATCCGATGACCGGGGACCTGCGCGACCATGCCGCCCGAAGACCTCCATGCGGACCTCTACGAAGCCTCCGGCGTCTCGGGACTGATCGCGCACCTCTACGATGCGGCCCTGGACGAGGCCCTGTGGGCGGGCACGGCCACGCGCATCGCCGAGACCTTCGGCTCGACCAGCACGGTCCTGAAGCTGCACGGCGACGGCGCGCGCGTGAACCTGCTGGAATGCACGGGCAACCTGATCGTGTCCGAGCGCGAGCAGGCCTGGGCGGACGACTGGCACCGCCGCGATCTATGGGTCGAGCGCTCGCTGTCCCACGGCCTGTCGCAGATCATCACCGACGAGGACCTGGTGACGCGCGAGGAACAGGCGCGCAGCGGCTTCTATCAGGAATGGCTGCGGCGCCTGGACATCCATCACATGCTGGGCGCGGTGTTCCCCGCGGCGGAGGGCGCGGTCGGGGTGCTGGGCATCCACCGCCCGCGCGAAGCCGGAGCCTATGACGCGCCGGAGCGGCGGCGGGCCGCGCTGTTGCTGCCGCATCTGCAACGGGCGCTGCGCCTGGGCCAGCGTTTCGCGGGGCGCGCGCAGCATCACGACGCCGCGGTGCAGGCGCTGGACCGGCTGGACACCGGGGTGCTGATGGTCGACGGCGCGGGGCGCATCCTCCACGCCAGCGCCATGGCCGAGCGCCTTCTGCGCGAGAACGCCGAGCTGGCGGTCATCCAGGGCCGGCTGGCCCTGCGCCCGCCGGCCCTGAACGACAGGCTGATGGCGCTGGTGCGCGGCGCGCGCGATACGGCGCGCGGCCAGATCGCCGGGCCAGGAACCGCCCTGCCCGTCCCGCGGCCGGGCCGCACGCCGCTGGCCCTGGAGGTCGCGCCGCTGCGCCCATCTAAGTCCGCCTTCGGCGCGCAGCGGCCCGCCGTGCTGGTCTTCATCCGAGATCCCGAGGCGCCGATCGCCGTGGCGCGGCTGCGCGAGCTGTTCGGCTTCACGCGCACGGAAGCCGCGGTCGCCGCCGCCCTGGGACGGGGCGCGCCCTTGGGCGAGATCGCCGCCGACCTCGGGGTGGGGCTGGCCACGGTGCGCTCGCACCTCAAACGCATCCTGGCCAAGACCGGCGCGCATCGGCAGGCCGAGGCCGCCGCCCTGCTGGCCCGCAGCGTCGCGACCTTCTCACGTCACTGAGGGCTTGGGCGCGCGGGGGCTAGATCGCCGACTGGGCGTTCAGCTCGGCGCGCCAGTGGCGTTCGCGCGCCTTGAGCCAGGCAGCGCGGCCGATGGGGCCGAGGTCTTCGTCCTCCAGGGTCTCGAGCACGACGAACTCGAAGCCCGCCTCGCCGCCCGCGGCGGTCCAGGCGGCCTGGAGCGCCTTGTTGCGGTGGCTGCCGAGCCGCAGGGAGAAGGTGGAGGAATTGCGCTGGCCGTCGAGGTTGCGCGAGGCGCCGACGAAGGCCGCCCCGGTCGCGCGGCAGCGCAGGGCGAAGATCCCGACCGGGACCTTGCGTTCCTTGTACTGGCGGATGGCGTCGCGGCGGCTGGTCTTGTCCATGGCCCCCAGATGAGGCCGCGATGGCGCGATGTCAATTATATCCGGGTAAATTTATCGGACACCCGCGAGCGGTGGCGCGGCGGCGGCGGCGGGATTAAGTTCGCGCCATGTATCAGACCTTCGATGAAACCACCGATCCGTCCTTCGGGCCCAAGCACGTTCCCCTGATCCGCGCGGCCATGAAGGCGCAGGGGCTGGACGGCTTCCTGGCCCCGCACGAGGACGAGCATCAGAACGAATACCTGCCGGCGGCCAACGACCGCCTGGGCTGGGCCAGCGGCTTCACCGGCTCGGCCGGGGCGGCGGTGATCCTGGCCGACAAGGCGGCGATCTTCGTGGACGGCCGCTACACCCTGCAGGTCCGCGACCAGGTGGATCAGGGGGTGTTCGAGATCCGCGACCTGGTGGAAGGCGGGGTGCCGGCCTATCTGGAGAGCGCCACGACGCGCGGCCAGGTGATCGGCTACGACCCGCGCCTGCATTCGCCCGACGCGCTGGAGCGGCTGAAGGCCGCCGTCGCCAAGACCGGCGCCAGGCTGAAGCCGGTGGAGCGCAATCCGCTGGACGAGGCCTGGGGCTCCGCGCGCCCGGCCCAGCCGACGGCGCCGGTGGTTCCCCATCCGCTGGAGTATGCCGGCGAGGAGTCGGGCGCCAAGCGCGCGCGCATCGGGGCGGCGCTGAAGGGCCAGAACGCCGATGCGACGGTGCTGACCGCCCCCGCCTCCATCGCCTGGCTGTTCAATGTGCGCGGGGGCGACGTGATCCGCTCGCCGCTGCCACTGGGCCAGGCGATCCTGAACCAGGACGGCACGGCGCGGCTGTTCCTCGACCCGGTGAAGGTGTCGGGCGAGCTGCGGGCCTGGCTGGGCAACGAGGTGCGGCTGGAGACGCCGGACGAATTGCCAAGCGCCCTGGCCGAGCTGAAGGGCAAGCGGGTCCTGGTCGATCCGGGCCAATCCTCGGCCTGGTACTTCGACGCCCTGGGCGAGGCCGGGGCTGAGGTGGTGCGGGGCGAAGACCCCTGCGCCCTGCCGCGCGCCTGCAAGAACGCCGTCGAGATCGCCGGGACGGCCGAGGCCCACGCCCGCGACGGGGCGGCGGTGAGCCGCTTCCTGCACTGGCTGGCGACCGAGGCCCAGGGCCGCACGGTCGACGAGATCGAGGTGGTGACCAAGCTGGAAGGCTTCCGCCAGGCGACCGGGGCGCTGAAGGACCTGTCGTTCGACACCATCGCCGGCGCGGCCTCGAACGGGGCCATCGTCCACTACCGGCCGACCACGCGGCTGAACAAGCAGACCGAACGGGGCTCGCTGCTGCTGGTCGACTCCGGCGCTCAGTACCTGGACGGCACCACCGACATCACCCGCACCGTCGCCATCGGCGAGCCGAGCCAGGAGATGCGCGAGCGCTTCACCCTGGTGCTGAAGGGCCACCTGGCGCTGGCGGCGATCCGCTTCCCGGCCGGAACCACGGGCTCGGCCCTGGACGCCCTGGCGCGCGCGCCGCTGTGGAACGCGGGCCTGGACTACGACCACGGCACCGGCCACGGGGTCGGCTCGTATCTCGGCGTGCACGAGGGGCCGCAGCGGATCTCCAAGCTGCCGAACTTCGTGGCCCTGCGGCCCGGCATGATCGTCTCCAACGAGCCGGGCTATTACAAGGAAGGCGCCTACGGCATCCGCATCGAGAACCTGCAATATGTGACGCAGGCCGCGCCCATCGCCGGCGGCGAGCGGCCGATGCTGGGGTTCCAGACCCTGACGCTCGCGCCCATCGACCGGCGGCTGATCGTGGTGGAGATGCTCTCGCCGGCCGAGCGCGCGCAGATGGACGCCTATCACGCCCGCGTGCTGGCCGAGGTCGGCCCGCGGCTGGACGGCGAGGTGCGGGCCTGGCTGGAAGCGGCCTGCGCGCCGCTGTAGCGGTTCAAGCGGTCCCCGGTCCGAGCGCCGGGGACCGCTCTCGCGTCCGCGTCAGGCTGGGACCACGGACGCCCGACGGCGGCGCAGGCCGGCGCCCGCCAGGCCGAAGCCGGCGATCATCATCGCCCAGGTGGCCGGCTCGGGCACCGCGGAGCCGACGAACTCGACCTTGAGCGTGGCCGGGCCGGCGTTGCCGGCGCAGCAGTCGGGATGGTCGAAGTCGTTGATCGGCCAGTCGGCGTTCGAATAGAAGCCGACCGCCCCGAACGCGCCGGGCTGGAAGAAATAGAACCCGCCGCCGCCGCCCGAACCGTCGATATTGACGTGGCCGAAGGAGAGGAAGTCGCCCTGGGAGGCCGGGAAGCTGGTCGGGGTGGGCTGGAACTCCATGGTCTCGCAGGCGAAGGCCGTGTTCTGGATCGAACAGGC
>MEEW01000237.1 GCA_001724985.1 Phenylobacterium sp. SCN 69-14 | reverse complement strand
GAGGCGGCGGGCGGCGACGCCCTGGTCTATGACGCCGGGGCCGCCCGCTTCCGCACCCCGCAAGGCGTCCCGGCCCTGCCGCCGGCCCGCGCCGACATCGTCATCTTCCGCACGGCGCCTGGACTGGTCCCGGCCGACGCGGTGGCCCTGCTCAGCCAGGGCGTGTTCTGGAGTTCGGCCAGCGCATGAGCCTGCTTACCGCCGCCCGCCGCGCCTGGCGCGCCGCCCTTCCCCCGCAGTTGCGGACCATCGCCCAGCCCGTGCTGGGCCCGGCCTTGAAGGCCTATGTCCGCCGTCAGGCCGAGGCGCCGCACGACGCCGGCGACTTTTCCGGCCCGATCCGGGTGGTGGGCGACTTCGGCGGCTCCTACGGCATCGCCCATTCGGCCATCCTCTGCGCCCGCGCCTTCGAGGCCCTGGGCGCGCCGGTCGAGAAGGTCGACATCTCCGGGGCCCGCCTCGACTGGATCGGCGCGACCGACGCCGCCCGCTCGCCGGGGGCCTGGATCTTCCACTGCAACGCCCCCGAACTGCTCGCCGCACTGGCCTATCTGGGGCCGAAGAACGTGCGCGGCCCGCGCTACGGCTATTGGGCGTTCGAGTTGCCGCGCGCGCCGAAATCGTGGCTGCGCGACGCGGGGATGATGGACGAGGTCTGGGTTCCCTCCAGCTTCACCGGCGCCTCGCTGGACGGCGCCCGCGCGCCGGTCCGCACCGTGCCGGTTCCGCTGTTCATGGAGGACTACCGCGACGTTGAGGCCGCGCCCCGCGACGCGCGCTTCCTGGCGGTCACCCTGTTCGACTTCAAGTCGTCCATGGCCCGCAAGAACCCGCAGGGGATCATCGCCGCCTTCAGCCGCGCCTTCCCGGGCGACGACACCGCGCGCCTGGTCATCAAGACCCAGAACGGCAAGCTCTTCCCCGAGCTGCTGGCCAAGCTGCGCGCCATGGCGCCGCCGAACGTCGAGGTGATCGACGAGGTCTGGCCCTATGCCCAGGTCAAGGCGCTGATCGCCGCCGCCGACGCGGTGGTCTCGCTGCACCGGGCCGAGGGCTTTGGCCTGATCATGGCCGAGGCCATGGCGCTCGGCACGCCGATGATCGGCACCGGCTGGTCGGGCAATCTCGACTTCATGGACGAGACCTGCGCCATGGTCGTGCCGGCCAGGCTGGTTCCCGTGGAGGACCCCCAGGGCATCTATCGCGGCCAGATGTGGGCCGAGCCGGACATCGACGCGGCCGCCGAAGCCCTGCGCCGCATCCGCACCGAGCCGGGCCTGGCCCAGCGCCTGTCCGAGGCCGGCCGCAAGCGGGTGATCGAGCGCCTGTCGCCCCAGGCCTGGCTCGCCACCCTGCCCGACGGCGTGCAGCGCGCGGCGTTGAAGGCGGCGGCCGCGGCGCGCCGCGCGGACCTCAGCCGTCCAGCTTCTCGGGCGTGAAGCTGATGACGCCCTGGCGTTCCAGTTCGGTCAGGATCTGGTCGATCTGGCTGCGCAGCTCCAGCATGCAGCTCGGCGTCAGGATCAGGTAGCCGGACTTCACCATCCGCTCCTGGCCCGCCTCGTCGGCGGTGTTGGCTGCGAAGGCCAGGCGCGCGACGCCGGACTGGAATCCGAGGCCCGCCATCGAATCTCCGAAGATCATCGGCAGGTCGAACTCGGGCAAACCGGGCGGGCTGGGCATGGCCGCCTCTTCGCATGATTCCGCCGCCTTACGATGCGCCGGTTGCAATTGCGCAAAAATACACAACATGAGACCCTGACCTGTTTCATGGAGGCGCTCATGCCCAATCTCGTCTTCGTCGCCCTGGCCGCCGGCGATCAGCAGTCCGGCTATCAGGCCCGGGTTCCGGACCTGCCCGGCCTGTCGGTTTCCGGCGCCGGCATCGCCGATCTGGTCGCCGCCGCCCGCGAGGCGATCCAGCGCGACCTGCAGCGCCTGACCGACGAGGGCCAGGAATGGCCGCGCCCGACGGCGGCCGAGGCGGTGAGCGCCGCCCCCGGCGAAATCCCCTTCCTGGTCGATATCTCGGTCGAGGACCCGCCCGTGCGGGTGAACATCTCCATCGGCGAACAGCTCCTGAGGCGCATCGACCAGGCGGCCGAGGCCCGCGGCATGAGCCGGTCGGGCTTCATCGCCGCGGCGGCCCGCACCGCGCTCGGCGAGAAGATCGGGTCGGGAACCGGCGCCGACTTCGACGCCATCGCCCGCAAGCTGCAGGACGAGTGGTCGGTGCTAGGCCGCAAGATCACCGAGAGCCTGGGCCCGGACTCGGCCTTCAACCGCACCGTGGGCGACTTCGACGCCCGGGTCAGCGAAACCATCCGCAAGACGGCCGACAGCATTTCGGCGGCCATGAGCCGCCGTCGCGACGCCGAGGCGAAACGCGCCAAGGAGGACGACGAGGCGGCGGCGAACCTCTAGGATCGCCGCATGGCCGCCCTCGCGACCGCATCCGCCCGCGACGTTCGAAAGCTCCGCGACCTGCGCCGCATGCAGGCCGTGGCCACCGGTCTGCTGGTCGCCATGGCCGGGGTGTTCCTGGCCGCCAGCTACGGCCTGCGCGCGCGGCCGGACCTGGCCGGGAGCCTCGGCTATGTGCGCGCCTTCGCCGAGGCGGCCATGGTCGGCGCCTGCGCCGACTGGTTCGCGGTGACGGCGATTTTCCGCCGGCCGCTCGGCCTGCCGATCCCGCACACCGGCATCATTCCGCGCAACAAGGACCGGATCGGCCAGGCCCTGGGCGACTTCCTGGCCGACAATTTCCTGACCGTGGAGGTGCTGGACAGCCGGCTGCGCCAGATCGAGGTGGCGCGCTGGGGCGGCGAATGGCTGCGCCAGCCGCGCAACGCCCGGCGCCTGGCCGCGCGTCTGGCCGCCGTCCTGCCCGGCGTGCTGCGCGAACTGCCCAAGGACATGCTGCGCGAGACCGCTGGGTCCGCGGCCCTCGCGGGCCTGCGGGCCGTGCCCGCCGCCCCCACCGCCTCCAAGCTGCTGGCGGCCTTCTGGAACGAGGGGCGGTCCCAGGCCGCCTTCGAATGGGGTCTCGACAAGCTCGCCGCCTATCTCGCCGACAACGAGGCGGCGATCCAGGAGAAGGTCGAGGCCAAGTCCTGGAAGTGGATGCCCAGGTTCATCGACAGGATCATCGCCCAGAAGGTCACCACCGGGCTTGGCGAGCTGCTGGTCGAGATGCGCGAGCCGGACCATCCCTGGCGGCGCGAACTCAAGGCCTGGATCGAAGGCTATATCGACCGCCTGGCCCACGACCCGGACCTCATCGCCCGCGGCGAGGCGCTGAAGGCGCGGCTGCTCGACGACCCGGCCCTGCGCGCCCAGGCCCGCGGCCTTTGGGACGAGCTGATCGAGAAGCTCAGCGACGGGCGCAGCTCCGAACTGGCCGCGCGTCTGGAAGCCCTGCTGCTGGCGCTCGGCGAATGGCTGCACGCCGAGGAGAGCGCCCAGGCGCGGCTCAACGGCTGGGCCCGCATCCTCGCCCGCCAGGTGATCGCCCCGCGCCGGCGCGAGATCGGCGGCTTCGTCGCCCAGGTGGTGGCGAGCTGGGACGCCAAGGGCGTGGTCGAGCGCCTGGAGCTTCAGGTCGGCAAGGACCTGCAGTTCATCCGCGTCAACGGCACGCTGGTCGGCGGGCTGGTCGGCCTGGCGATCTTTTCGGTCAGCCGCGCGCTGGGCCTCCAGTAGTCAGCGCCAGTCGAGCAGGCCGATCTTGCACATCCAGACCAGCGCCAGCCCCAGGGCCTGACGCCGGGCGGGCGGGATATCCTGAAGAATCGCCTCCAGGGAAAGCTCGCCCTCGGCGGCCAGCCGCCGGACCACCGCGCGGCAATCGTCCATCGGCGCGCGCCAGCCCGAGGCGAACATGTCCAGCTTGACCGTTTCGGCCCGGTCGAGGTCGCCTGCGCCCGCGCCCGCCCTGACCGAGAAGCGCGTTCCGGCCGCCAGGACCTGCGTCGGGAAGATCGAGAAGGCGCCGAAGGGTTCGGGCTTCAGCGGATTGCTCCTGTGGCGCGGAGCCTCGCGCACGGCCGAGGCGCGGATCTGGGCCAGCTCTTGTAAGAGTTCCTGCAATTGGCCGACCACAACCTGCCAATCGAAGGTCTCTGCGATGCGCCTGCGGCCGGCCTCGCCCATCTTCGTGCGCAGCTCGCGCGAGGCGACCAGATCGGCGATCCGCGCCGCCGCATCGCCCACATGCACCGCCGTATGCTGGGCCAGGGTCCCGACATAGGACTGATAGCTCATGCCATGGAAGAGATGCCGATTGAGCATCCCCTGCCCGAGGCCCGGCGCGGCGCCCAGGGTGCGCACCCCGAAGCCATCGACCCCGTCGCGCACCGTGAAGCGATAGCCGTCCCAGTCGCTGACCACCACCGGCAGGCCGGCGGCCATCGCCTCCAGCGGGGTGATGCCGAAGGTCTCCTGGATGTTATCGACCAGCGACAGGAAGATATCGGCCGCCGCCCACATGCGGCCGACCAGGTCGGCGTCGTTGCCGTTCAGGTGATGGACCACGACCGAGGGCGCATAGGCGCGGGCCGCCTCCTCGTACATCGGCTTCTGGGTCGCCGGGTCGGGGAACCAGCCGAGCTGGACGAAGTGCACGCGCACGCGCTCGCCGGCCTTCGCCGCGGCTTCCTCGATCGCCCGCAGCATCGGCTGCGGAAACGCCTTCTCGAAGAAGGAAAGCCGGCCGACCCAGAGGACGACGATGTCGTCCTCCGCCGCCCCCAACGCCTCGCGCGTGGCCGTGCGCGCCTGCGGCCGGTCGGCCAGGGCGGCGAAGCGCGCGCCCTCGACCCCGAGCGGCAGCAGCGGCAGATACGGACGGATGCGCCGGCTCCCGCCGTAGCGGTCGGCGAGATAATCCGTCCACTCGTCGAACATCGTGGTCAGCGCTTGCTGGACCACCGGCGAAGTGCAGATCAGCGCGTCCCACGGCTGCATCGGCGAGGTCGCGGCCTTGCCGATCATCTCGCGCATGGCCGGCGGCGCCAGGGTGTGGACCATCCCGACCAGGCTGTAGCCCGCCTCGTGCCCGGCGGAGCGGCGCAGCCAGGCCATGTCCGACAGGTCCGGCACGCCGCGCACCAGGGCGCCGGCCCGCACCGGCGCGGCCTGGTCGAGCAGGCTGCGGACCGAAACCTGCTTGGGGGACGGCTCGCCCAGCAGGCCTTGCACCAGGTCGGCCGCGGTGATGTCGCTGGAGACGTGGAAATCGACCTCGTCGAAGTCGCCGTGCTTCAGGATGGCCCGGAACAGCTCGACATTGGCCACGTCCTTTCCGAACGGATTGGTCTTCGGCCGCACGCCGGCGGACGGATGATAGAGCGCGATGCTGCCGGCCAAGGCGGTCCCCCGTTGATCGGCCTCCCGTCTCGCATGCGCGGCGGCGCGCGCCAAGCCGCTGGCCTTCAGCTTCTGCGGAAGGTCGCCACCAGCACGTCGCGATGGGCGGGCCTGGTCGGGTCGGCCGGTTCCACCGCCGTCACCCCATGGAACACGCGGGCGTCGTCGATGAACACCGCGTCCATCGGCCGGGTCAGGGTGAAGGCGCCCAGGGACTCGCCATGCGGATCGAAGATGTTGGTGACGCCTGCGGCGATGTTCTCCCGCGCCACCAGCATGACCAGCACCCAGTCGACCCCGTCCCGGTGCGCGCCTTCCGGGGTCGGCTGGCCCGCCTCGCCCGGCCGGGCCTCGATGCGGAACTGGTGCATCTCCAGCCGCCAGGGATAGCCGGGATCGGGGCGCAGCGCACCGAAGACGCCGAGGCAGAGATCGACCACCCGTTCCGTCACGGGCGAGGCGGCGACCGGCGCGGTGATCGGCTCGAACCAGCGCTCGACCCCGCCGTTCAGGCTGTTGTAGTCGCGGCTCTGATAGTGCGGCTGGTGCGGCTGGCGGACCAGCCGCCCG
>MEEW01000236.1 GCA_001724985.1 Phenylobacterium sp. SCN 69-14 | reverse complement strand
CGCGGCGCGGCGCCGATCGTCGCCACCGGCAGGATCTGGTCGACATGCTGGAACGCCCAGCGGTTCTGCGGCGGGTCACGCCAGTCGGCGAGGGTGGCGGTCTGGCTCATGAGCGCAACACCTAAGCAGGCGGGCCCGGCGCGTCCAGCGGCCCGCCGCGATTGCATCGCCCCTGAAACCGGCGTCTATAACATCGCGTTTCGCCGGGGGGCCTTATGGCTGCTCGGACCTAGAGGAAAGGAATGGGGCGATGTCTCTGCGTATCAACAGCCTGGCGCCGAACTTCACGGCCAACACCACCGAAGGCGCGATCGACTTCCATCAGTGGATCGGCGACGGCTGGGCGATCCTGTTCTCGCACCCCAAGGACTTCACCCCGGTCTGCACGACCGAGCTGGGCTACATGGCCAAGCTCAAGCCCGAGTTCGACAGGCGCAACACCAAGATCATCGGCCTGTCGGTCGATCCGGTCGACAACCATGCCCGCTGGGCCCAGGACATCGCCGAGACCCAAGGGACCGCCCCCAACTATCCGATGATCGGCGACACCGACCTCGCGGTCTCCAAGCTCTACAACATGCTGCCCGAGGAGATCGAAGGCGGCTCGGAGGGGCGCACCGCCAACGACAACGCCACTGTCCGCACCGTCTTCGTCATCGGCCCCGACAAGCGCATCAAGCTGATGCTCAGCTATCCGATGAGCACCGGCCGCAACTTCGACGAGATCCTGCGCGTCCTCGACTCCATGCAGCTCACCGCCGCCCATCGCGTAGCGACCCCGGTGAACTGGACGCCCGGCGACAAGGTGATCATCTCCGGCGCCGTCTCCGACGAGGAAGCCAAGACCCTCTATCCCGAGGGCTGGGACGCTCCGCGCCCCTATCTGCGCATCGTCGCCCAACCGAACTGACCGCCGGCCAAGGCGGGAAGACGCGAGGCTCGACAACCCATAACCATCCGGATATATGAAACCCATAGCCAATCGGTTATGGGTTTTCGATGCCTGACGCCTCCGACCAGATTTTCCGCTCGCTCGCCGATCCTACTCGGCGCGCGCTGTTCGAGCGGCTGTGCCGGGACGGCGAGCAGACCGTCGGCGCCCTGACCGCCGGGGCGGGCGTGTCTCAGCCCGCCGTCTCCAAGCATCTTGCCGTCCTCAAGCAGGCCGGCCTCGTCCGTGACCGCCAGGCCGGGCGCCAGACGCACTATCGCGCGGAATTCTCCGCGCTCGCGCCGCTTGCCGACTGGACCTGCGAGATGACCCGCTTCTGGGACCGCCGGTTCGACGCCCTCGAAGACCTGCTCGGAAGGATGGACCAATGACCGCCGACACACCCGAAATCCGCACCGTCGCCGTCGAGCGCGATCTGCCCTTTGCGCCGGAGAAGATCTGGCGCGCCCTGACCCAGCCGCACCTGATCGAGGAATGGCTGATGAAGACCGACTTCCGCCCCTCGGTGGGCGAGGCCTTCACCTTCACCGCCCAGTGGGGTGCGGTCGAGGGCAAGGTGCTGGCCATCGAGCCGGAGCGCTCCATCTTCTATAGCTGGAACGCCATGGGGCTGGAGAGCGTCGTCACCTGGACCCTGACTCCCACCGCGGGCGGGACGCGCCTGCGCATGGAGCAGACCGGCTTCAGGCCTGGCCAGGACCAAGCCTATCACGGCGCGGCGGCCGGCTGGCCGCGGTTCTTCGACGGTCTCGAACGGGTCCTGGCCGGGCTGGACTGAGCCCTGGCCCTCTGTGGCGAAAAAGCCACAGGCTGGGGCAAGTCTCCGTGTCGCCCGTGAACCGGCCTTTTGTCGCCGCGTTTGAGAGCCACCTAAACGGGCGGCTGGGGATGGCCAAGTTTGAGTATGGAGTAAACATAATGAACAACAAGAAGATGTCTCTCGTCGTCGCCGCCGCCGTCGCCTCGCTCGCCGTCCCGGCGATCGCCGGCGCCCAGGATTCGGGCGTCACCGGCTACGGCTCGGTCGGCTACAGCCACCACGATCTCGAAGGCGCCGACGTCGGCGCGATCCAGGGCCGCCTGGGCGCCCGCTTCAACCCCTACCTCGGCGTCGAGGGCGAACTGGGCTTTGGCGTCCGCAAGGACGACATCGACATCGCCGGCGTGAAGGGCAAGGCCGAACTGAAGAACCAGGTGGCCCTCTACGGCGTCGGCTTCCTGCCGGTCGCGCCGAACGCCGACCTCTTCGCCCGCATCGGCTACGGCAAGACCGAGGGCAAGGTCTCGGTGCCTGGCGCCAGCGCCAAGGCCGACGGCAATAGCTGGAACTACGGCGTCGGCGGCCAGTACTTCTTCGACGACAACAACGGCGTGCGCGCCGACTACACCTACCATGACTTCGACGACGACGGCGGCAAGGCCAACGTCTGGTCGGTGGGTTACGTCCGCAAGTTCTAAGGCTTGACGCCGTAAGTTGAGACCTGAAGGGCCGTCTCCGAAAGGAGGCGGCCCTTTATCTTACAGCTCCAGCATCAGCGGATCGCGCCCGCGGGCGAACCCGGCCCGTTCGTAGAACGGGTAGGCCGGCTCGCTCGGCCAGACGATCAGCAGCTCCAGCCCGTCGGCGCGCGCCCAGGCGATGATCTGCGCCAGCAGCGCGCGGCCCGCGCCGGCGTTGCGCGCGTCCGGATAGACATAGGCGTTGGTCAGATAGCCCCAGCAGCCGTCCGGCTCGTCCGGCGCGGGCGGCTTGCGCACCTGGGCCACCGACATCGCGCCCAGCAACCGCCCCTGATCCTCGGCGACCCAGTGGACATAGGCCCCGTCCCGCCCGGCCCAGTCCACGAACGCGGCGACGAAGGCGTCATAGGCCGCTGCGTCCGTAATCGGGGCGTCCTCCGTCTTCAGCCGCCAGCGCATATCGGCCAGGGCGCGGAAGTCGGCGGGTTCGGCAGGGCGGCAAAGCATGTCTCACCCTAGATCATTGCGCCGGAACGATGGAGGGCAGGGAAGAACTCCAAGACGGCGCGTCGTCGAATCCCGCAGCGCCGGACCCAAGGCCCGGAGCCGCCTGCGCTCCGCCCTACAGCGCCCCGGCGTGGGGCTGATGCATGAACCGCCCGGCCAAGTCGCCGTTGCGCAGGTAGATGCTCACCTCGGCCGGATTGCCGGCGCGGGCGTAGCGGTCGGCCAGGGCGCGCGCGGCCGCCTCGGCGCGGCCGCCGGCTTCGAACAGCAGGTCGTTATCGAAGGCTTCGGAACGAACCGCCCAGCCGTCGCCGGCGGGCGAAACAAGAATCTGCAGAGCCATACGGGCAGCTCCCTTTACTCGTACTGAAATCGGAGGTCCGTGGGCCCCGCGTCGAGAGCCTCACGATCGAGCACGCGGGCGGCCATCGCATGGCGCCCGCAAGGCGGTGTCAGGTCGGCATTCGGCCGCGTTTAAGGAGACATCGACACATGTGCGTCGCTCGCTCAGCTCTACTCTCGATGATGGAACAGATAGGCGCAGCTTGCGCTTTCGCCACCCCAGAAACGCAGAAACCTACGTGAAGTTTCTCTGACAACCGCGCTCTCAACCGCCCGGACCGACATGCCGCGGCCCCGACAGGATCTCGCCGGTGGAGAAGTCCTGCACATAGATCTCGAACCCGCGCGGTTCGTCCTCGGCCTCGTCGTCGCGATAGGCCTTGGGCGCGACCCGCGAGGCCCGCCAGCGGATGACGTCAAACCGACCTTCAGCGTCTCCGGCGTCGCCGCCTGGGCGATCTCCCAGGCCCGGCGCAGCCGCTCGCGAAAGTCGGGCCGGATCGCCGCCCAGCGATGCACGGTCGCAGCCCGCGGCATCTCGCGGGGCGCAGATCGCGCGCAGGCTCTCGCCGGCCTCCATCCGCGCGCAGATGTCCTGCGCAAGGGCCTCGGAGAACGGAATGACGGGGCGGGGCGTTTCGGTCGCGGTCACGCTTGCAACCTAGCTCGGCGTGTGAAACAAAACAAGAACAAATGACAGCGCCGCCATGTTCTGATGCACGGCGGCCACAGCCGAAAAAACTCGCCTTGCGCGGCTTCGCGGCCTCTCGCGTCGGCGCGATTAGAAGCCCATATGCGAGCCCTCCCATGGACGCCGCCCTTCAGAGTCTCGCAGAGTTCATCGCCCGCCATTCGGCCTGGGCGGGCGTGGTGCTGGGCGTCGTCACACTGCTCGAATCGCTGGTGCTGATCGGGGCCTTCATTCCGGCCACAGCCTTGATGGTGATGGCCGGCGGCCTGATCGCGGCCGGGGTGCTCGATCCGGTCCAGGTGGTGTTCTGGTGCGTGGCCGGCGCGGTGGTGGGCGATGCGGTCTCCTTCGAGCTGGGCCGCCGGCTCGGCCCGCGCGCCCTGCGTCACCGCGCCTTCCGGCCGCACCGGCGCAAGGTCGCCCGCACGCGGCTGTTCAACCGCCGTTACGGCGCGGCCTCGATCTTCATCGGCCGCTTCTTCGGCCCCTTGCGCGCCTTCGTGCCGCTGATGGCCGGCCTGCTGCAGATGCGCCGCCGCACCTTCCAGGTCGCCAACATCGTCTCGGCCGGCGTCTGGGTGCTGGCCATCCTCGCCCCCGGCTATTTCGCCGCCAAGGGCCTGGCCGAGCTGGAGGCCCTGGGCGAGGCCCATTGGGCGACCATCGCCGGCATCACGGTCGCGGGCCTGGCCCTGGTCGGCGTGGTCGCGCGCGAGGTCCTGCGCCGCCGCGCCCGCCCCGCCGTCATCGTCGTCCAGCGCTGCCGCAACTCGGCCTGACGCTCTCTTGACGCCTCCGCCCCGGCGGCCGACCCTCCTTCCCAGGGAGGAGACCCAAGGTGTCCCAATCGTTCTTCATTCAGTTCGGCGCCTCGCTGGCGGCGGTGGCCGCGCTCGTCGCGCTCGCCGCCTGGGCCAAGATCGCCAAGCCGATGACGCCGCTCACCGACGAGCGGGCCCGCACCTTGCTGGAGCAGGAATTCCCCGGCCGCCGGCTGGAGCGCATCTGGGTGGCGGTCGACGGCCGCGGCGCCCTGGCCAAGTCCGGGGCCGCGGCCCTGGTGCTGTGCGAGGTCGGCGACGGCTATGTCGCGCGCCACATTCCTTGGGGCCAGGCGGTCGCTTCCAGTTTCCGCGACGGGGTGCTGCGGCTCGACCTTTCCGACGTCGCCGCCCCGCTGGCGCGCCTGGCGCTGCTGAACTGGCCGCCGTCGCCTGAGCCAAGGGCCGCATGAAGCTCGATCCGGTCACCCTCGCCACGCCGTTCTTCATCCTGGCCATCGTGCTGGAGATCGTGCTCGCGCGCCTGGGCCGCGCCCGCGCAGCCTATGAACCGCGCGACACCGCCGCCTCGCTGCTGATGGGGCTGGGCAGCACGGCGGCCGGCCTGGTGACCGGCGGCCTCGCCGCGGCCGCCGCCCTCTATGCCTACCAGCACCGCCTGTTCGACATTCCCATGACCGCGCTCTGGGCCTGGGTCGTTATCTTCCTCCTGGAGGACCTGACCTACTACTGGTTCCACCGCCTCAGCCACGAGCGGCGCATCTGGTGGGCCGCGCACGTCAACCACCACTCGTCCCAGCACTACAACCTCTCCACCGCCCTGCGGCAGACCTGGACCGGCGGCGTGGCCGGGACCTGGGCGCTCTGGCTGCCCCTGGCCTTCCTGGGCTTCCCGCCGGCCATGATCGCCATCCAGAAGGGGATCAGCCTCGTCTACCAGTTCTGGATCCACACCGAGGCGATCGGCAGGACGCCCCGTTGGTTCGAAGCGGTGTTCAACACCCCCTCGCATCACCGCGTCCACCATGCCCGCAACCCGCGCTATCTCGACCGCAACTACGCCGGCATACTGATCGTCTGGGACAAGCTCTTCGGCACCTTCCAGCCCGAGCTGGACGAGGAGCCGTGCCGCTACGGCATCGTCAAGAACCTCGGCGATTTCAACCTGCTGCGCGTGGCGTTTCACGAATGGGCCGGCATGGCCCGCGACGTCGCCGCCCATCCGCGCCACGCGCTCGGCTACATCTTCGGCCGCCCCGGCTGGAGCCACGACGGCAGCCGCGACACCAGCCGCAGCCTGCGCGCCGACTGGGCCGCCCGCGCCTTGTCGGCCGAGGAGAGCCCGCCCCCTTAGCCCGCGCCCTTCAGATACGCCTGCGGGCTGGCGCCCCTCTCCCTCCGGAAGGCGTAGATGAAGGCCGAGGGCGAGCCGTAGCCGAGATCCAGCGCCGTGCGGGTCACGTCCAGCCCGCCGCCCAGCATCTCGATGGCCTTGAAGAGCCGCATCCGCCGCCGCCAGGAGCGCAGGCTCAGCCCCACCTCGGCCTCGAACCTTCGGCTCAGCGTCCGCGGCGACATGCCCAGTTCGCGTCCCCAGTCCTGGGCCGAACGCGGGTCGGCCGGGTCTTCGTAGAGCGCCTCGCACAGCAGCCCCAGCGCCCCGCCCGCGGGCCAGGGCAGGCCCGCGGCGATCGGCTCGGCCCGGCGAAGCTGGTCGAGGATCAGCGCCGTGACCCGTCCGCGATAGCCTGCGTCCGGCTCGCCGCCGCGCAGGGCGGCGGCCTCGACGATCAGCGCCCGCAGCAGCGCCGCCACCCGGAACACCGTCGGCCGCGCGGGCAGGGAGCGCACCGCCCCCGCGGCGATCCACAGGCTGCGGAACTCCGCCCCGTGCAGCGAGCCGACCCGGTGCGGCGCGCCCACCGGCAGCCACACCGCCTGCTCCGGCGAGATCACGAACGAGGCGCCCGAGGTGGCCACGGTCAGCACCCCGGACGTCGCATAGACCATCTGCGCGCAGTCATGCGCATGCTCGGGGAAATAGCTGCGCGGCGGCAGGCTCTGCGCCCGCACGGTCAGCGGCGCGGGCGCCGGCGCGTCCGGCGGGGTTTGCAGCGAGCCCCAGGCGGTCATGGAGATCGGATCATGCAGTTTGGCCGATAATCGACATGATCTATCCTGTAGTCGGAATACGGCCACTGATGAAGCCGCTAGGGTGCCCCGGCCGCTCGCCCAGGCGGCGCACGCAATCGAATGGAGGCCGCGCGCCGTGAACCCCGACACCGACCCGCCGCTCTCCACCGTCTCGCAAGACGCCGCCGCCCTCTATCGCCAAGGCGTCGACCTGACGCTGGCCGCCTGGCCCGGCGGGGCCGAACGCCTGGACGCCGCCATCGCCGCCGACCCCGACTTCGCCCTGGCCCAGGCGGCGCGCGCTCGCCTGCACGCGGTCCATGGCGACCCCGGGGCGGCGCGGCGGCAGATGGCGCTCGCGGTCGATCTCGCCGCCCGCAACG
>MEEW01000235.1 GCA_001724985.1 Phenylobacterium sp. SCN 69-14 | reverse complement strand
AGTGCATCTCGATCTTGATGACCCCGTCGCCCTGACAGGCTTCGCAGCGCCCGCCCTTGACGTTGAACGAAAAGCGGCCCGGCCCATAGCCGCGGGCCTTGGATTCCGGCAGGCCGGCGAACCAGTCGCGGATCGGCTGGAAGGCCCCGGTATAGGTCGCCGGGTTCGAGCGCGGCGTGCGCCCGATCGGCGACTGGTCGATGTCGATGACCTTGTCGAAATGCTCCAGCCCCTCGATCCGCTCGTGTGGGGCCGGGGCGTCCGAGGCGTTGTGCAGCCGCCGGGCTGCGGCCTTATAGAGCGTCTCGATGGTGAAGGTCGACTTGCCGCCGCCCGAGACCCCGGTGATGCAGGTGAAGGTCCCGGTCGGAATCTCCGCGGTCACGTTCTTCAGGTTGTTGCCGCTGGCGCCGACGACCCGCAGCACCTTCTTCTTCGAGATCGGCCGCCGCGCCTCGGGAATCTCGATCTCGCGCGCGCCGGACAGGTACTGGCCGGTGACGCTCTTGGGGTTGTCCATCACCTGCTGCGGCGTGCCCTCGGCCACCACTTCGCCGCCGTGGACGCCGGCCGCCGGCCCCATGTCGATCACATAGTCGGCGGTGAGGATGGCTTCCTCGTCATGCTCGACCACAAGCACCGAATTGCCGAGGTCGCGCAGGCCCTTGAGGCTCTCCAGCAGCCGGGTGTTGTCGCGCTGGTGCAGGCCGATGGACGGCTCGTCCAGCACATAGAGCACCCCGGTCAGGCCCGAGCCGATCTGGCTGGCCAGGCGGATGCGCTGGCTCTCGCCGCCCGACAGGGTGCCCGACGCGCGCGAGAGGTTCAGATAGTCCAGCCCGACATTGACCAGGAACCGCAGGCGATCGTTGATCTCCTTCAGTATCCGCCGGGCGATCTCCATCTGCTTGTCGGTGAGACGGGTCTCCAGCGCCGTGAACCATTCGCCCGCATGGCGGATCGACAGGCGGCTGACCTCGCCGATGTGCCGGCCGTCGATCTTCACCGCCAGGGATTCCGGCTTCAGGCGGTAGCCTTCGCAGGCCTCGCACGGCGTCTCGGACTGATAGCGGCCCAGTTCCTCGCGCACCCAGGCCGAGTCCGTCTCGCGCCAGCGGCGCTCCAGGTTCGGCAGCACGCCCTCGAAGGTCTTGTTGACCTCGTATTTGCGGGCGTTGTCGTCATAGACGAACTTGATCTTCTCGCTGCCCGATCCGTACAGCACCACGGTCTTGGCGCCCTCGGGCAGCTTCCACCACGGCATGTCCATCGAAAAGCCGTAGTGGCCGGCCAGGGCCTGCAGGGTCTGGGTGTAGAGCGGCGAGGGGCCCTTCGCCCAGGGCGCGATGGCGCCCTTGTGCAGGGTCTTGTCCTTGTCGGGGACCACCAGGTCGGCGTCGAAGGCCAGCTTGGCGCCCAGGCCGTCGCAGACCGGACAGGCGCCGTAGGGATTGTTGAACGAGAACAGCCGCGGCTCGATCTCGCTGATCGTGAAGCCCGAGACCGGGCAGGCGAACTTCTCCGAGAAGATCAGCCGCCGCGGCTCGCTCTCGCCTTCAGCCACGCTCGCCCATTCGGCCGTGGCGATGCCGTCAGCCAGCTTCAGCGCCGTCTCCAGGCTGTCGGCGTAGCGGCTTTCCAGCCCGGCCTTGGTCACCAGCCGGTCCACCACCACGTCGATGTCGTGCTTGAACTTCTTGTCGAGCGCCGGGGCGTCCTCGATGGGATAGAACTCGCCGTCGATCTTCAGCCGCTGGAAGCCGGCCTTCTGCCACTCGGCGATCTCCTTGCGGTACTCGCCCTTGCGGCCGCGCACCACCGGCGCCAGCAGGTAGATCCGCTCGCCCTCGGGCAGGGCGGTCAGCTTGTCGACCATCTGGCTGACGGTCTGGCTTTCGATCGGCAGGCCGGTCGCCGGCGAATAGGGAATCCCGACCCGCGCCCACAGGAGGCGCATGTAGTCGTGGATTTCGGTCACCGTGCCGACGGTCGAGCGCGGATTGCGGCTGGTGGTCTTCTGCTCGATGGAGATCGCCGGCGACAGCCCCTCGATCAGGTCGACGTCCGGCTTGCTCATCAGTTCGAGGAACTGGCGGGCGTAGGCCGACAGGCTCTCGACATAGCGCCGCTGGCCCTCGGCGTAGATCGTGTCGAACGCAAGCGAACTCTTGCCCGAGCCGGAGAGGCCGGTCAGCACCACCAGCTCCCCGCGCGGGATGTCGACGCTGACATCCTTCAGATTGTGCTCGCGTGCGCCGCGCACGCGGATGAAATTGAGCTGTTCGGCCATGTTTTTCCGGAAAACGCTAACAGCCGCCGATCCCCTCGGCGGGCTCCGTCTAATGTAGTCCCGAGACTCACCGATAACACAGGAACATTGCGCGAACAAACTGCGCTGCGGCGATCCGACCGGCAGGTTTTAGCGTGCGCCTCGCACAAACCTGTCAGCAGCGTTGTCAGCAGGCGGCCGCCGCGCCCGGCTTTCGGGTCGGACGCTCAAGGCGTAAGCATGCCGCCTCGCCGTTCTCGAAGGGGCCGCCATGTACCGCTCGATCTCCCGCCGCAGCCTGATCGCCGCCGCCGGCCTCGCCGCCTTGCCGCTGCACGCCGCGCTCGCGGAGGGCGGCTCGGCGCAGGACGCCGCCTTCGCCAGGCTGGGCCGGGACTGGCTGGAGGGCGGCCTGCGCGCCAGCCCGGTCTTCGCCACCTCCACTGGCGACCATCGCTTCGACGCCGACCTCGACGATGTGAGCGCGGCCGGGCGCGCGGCGCGCATCGAGATGAACAAAGGCCTGCTGGCGCGATTGCGGGCGATCCCCCGCGCCGAGCTCTCGCGCGCCAACCAGGTCGACGCCGCCATCCTGGAGAACCAGCTCGCCGGCCAGGTCTGGACCGACGAGGTGCTGCAGGACTGGGCCTGGGACCCGCTGGTCTATTCGAGCGTGGCGGGCGGGGCGCTGAACAGCCTGATGGCGCGCGAGTTCGCGCCGCTGCCCGACCGCCTGCGCTCTGCGACCGCCCGCATGGAGAAGCTGCCCGCCCTGCTGGCGCAGAGCCGCAAGGAGCTTCAGGCTGGGCGCGTGCCGAAGGTCCACGCCGAAACCGCGGCGCTGCAGAACCGGGGCCTGCATTCCCTGGTCGCCCAGGCGACGGGCGAGGCCGGCGCCTTGAGCGGCGATGAGCGGGCGCGGCTGGAGGCGGCCGCAGCCGCCCTGACCAAGGCCATCGACGCCCATCAGGCCTGGCTCGAAAACACCCTGGTCCCGAACGCCGCCGGCGACTTCCGCATCGGCGCCGAGCTTTACGACCGCAAGCTCGCCTTTGCCCTCAACGCCTCGCTGAGCCGGGCGGAGATCAAGGCCAAGGCGCTCGCCGCCCTCGCCGACATCCGCGGCCAGATGTACGACATCGCCCGCGGCGTCCTGGCCGGTCGGCCCGGCGCGCCCGAGGCGCCGGCCCGGCCGACCCCCGACCAGCAGCAGAAGGTCATCGAGGCGGCCCTGGAACTGGCCTACGCCCGCAAGCCGGCCCGTAACGGCCTGGTGGAGGAGGCCGAGCGCCAGCTCGTCCAGGCGACCGACTTCGTGCGGGCCAAGGACCTGGTCACCGTGCCGGACGACCCGGTGAAGGTGGTGCTGACGCCGGAGTTCCAGCGCGGCGTCGCCGTCGCCTATTGCGACCCGCCCGGACCGCTCGATAGGGGCCAGAGCACCTTCTACAAGATTTCCCCGATCCCGGACGACTGGACCGACGCCCAGGCCGAGTCCTTCCTGCGCGAATACAATGTCTTCGGCATGCAGGAGGTGACGATCCACGAGGCGATGCCCGGCCACTATCTACAGCTCGCCCACTCCAACCGCTATCCGTCGGTGCTGCGCTCGGTGCTCTATTCGGGCTCGTTCGTCGAGGGCTGGGCGGTCTACGCCCAGGACATCATGGCCGAGGCCGGCTATCTCGACCGCGACCCGCTCTACCTGCTGGCGCACCTGAAGCTGCACCTGCGGGTCATCGCCAACGCCATCCTCGACCAGGGCGTCCATGTGGACGGCATGAGCCGCGACGAGGCCATGAAGCTGATGACGGTCGAGGCCTTCCAGCAGGAGCGCGAGGCCGCCGGCAAGTGGGTCCGCGCCCAGGTCTCCTCAGCCCAGTTGCCGACCTACTTCATCGGCTGGCAGGAGCACCACGCCCTGCGCCAGGAGGCCAAGCGGCGCTGGGGAGCAGGCTTTTCCCCCAAGCGCTACCACGACGCCGTGCTCTCCTTCGGCTCGCCGCCGGCGCGCTTCGCCGGCCAACTGCTGTTCGACCAGCCGATCGCTTAGGGATCATGGGGCTTGGGCGTCGCCCCGTCAGATGGCGGGTCGATGCTGACTTGGCCCGTGGCGCCATCGTAGACGAGTTGATAGTTGCGCAGGAACGAGCGGCCCAGCAGCACCCTATGTCTTTGCTGCCCTTCCGTGAGCTTTACCCCGGTGAACGGCTGGAACAGCAGCAACCCCATCGAGGGGACGTAGAGGCGCGCGGTGTAGACATACGCCCTGTGCTTGCCCCCGACGCCGCTGATCTCGCCTTCGTCGGTGATCGGAAGGGCCAGGGAACGCGCCAGGTCGTCGTCTATGCAATCGCCGCCCGCGCCGGTGTCGATCAAGGCCCAAATTGCTTTCGCCGGCAGATCCGGCTCCGAGGATGCAGGGCTTCGCGACTTCAGGCCCAGGTCCACGCGAAGGGTGGGGCCGAAGAGAACGAGAAGGTCGGCTGGGGCGAGGCCGTCCTTCCCGCTCCTAAATCCTGCCTGCGCCAAGGATGTGCTTGGGGGTAAAGATCATGCCGCCGGGAAGTTGGACTGGCGGAGCGCCGATCTGACGGATCAGGTAGGGGCCTTTGTCGAACCGTTCCACCGCATCGGACGCTGCGGCTTCGAAGTCGGCGAAGGTGTCGACGAATTTCCCGTCGTGGAAGACGACCCATTCCCCTCTGTGGTCGGCTTCCAACTCCGGGCGCATCCTGTCGAAGGCCGCGATGTCCTTTGTCAGGGTCGTCATTGGCGATTCCCCAGTTTCACCGCTCGGGCGCGTCGATGGCGAATGAACGCCGATCTACGCCTAGGGTGGCGAGATTGCTCCGAGTCGCAGTTAATTTTTACTGTGCGCTACTTCCCCTTCATCTCGTCGGCTTGTTTCAGCACGCGCAGGGCGTTGCCGCCCCAGAAGCCGGCCAGGTCGTCCTTGGTGAAGCCGGCGGCCAGCAGCTTTTGCGTCAGCATCGGGAAGTCGGTGATGTCGTCGAAACCGTCCAGCCCGCCGCCGCCGTCGAAGTCGCCCGAGAGGCCGATGTGATCCTTGCCGGCCACCTGGGCGGCGTGGACGATGTGCTTGACCAGGTCGTCGATGGTCGCGCGCGGAACCGGATACTTGGCCAGGATCGCCCGCCGTGCGTCGCGATAGGCTTTCAGCCTGTCGGCGGGCAGGACGTTGGGATCGCCATAGGTCTTGTCCAGTTCGACCAGGGCCGCGCGGCGCTCTGGGTTCGGCGGCGTGTCGATCATGTAGCCGGAAAGGGCGTTGAGCTGGATCACCCCGCCCTTGGCCGCGAGCTTGCGGATCAGCTCGTCGGGGGCGTTGCGCGGGTGGTCGTAGGCGGCTCGCACGCCAGAGTGCGACAGGATGATCGGCGCCTTCGACAGCTCGATCATCTGCTCGGTGGTCGCGTCCGAGGCGTGGCTGGCGTCGAGCAGGACGCCCAGCCGGTTGGCCTCGGCCACGAACTGCCTGCCCAGTGGCGAGAGGCCGCCGTGGGTCGGTCCCTTGGGGTCGGTGGCCGAATCGGCCAGGTCGTTGTTGGCGAAGTGGACGGGCGACATCATCCGCACGCCCAGGTCGTAGAAGGTCTTCATCAGGCTGAGGTCGCCGGCGACGGGCGAGCCGTTCTCCATGCTGATGAACACGAATTTCTTCTTGCCGGCCTTGGCCAGGTTCTCGGCGTCTTCGGCCCTGGTGACCAGTTGGAAGACGTCGCCGTTCTTGGCCACCATCTCGTGGATCACCACCGCCCGCAGCAGGGCGTGGTCGCGGGCCGCCTGGTTCCCCTGGACGGTGTTGGGGCCCTGAGGCGTGAAGATCGCGAAGAAGCCGCCGTCGACCCCGCCCTCGATCATGCGCGGATAGTCGACCTGGCTGCCGTCGATCGGCTGGTGGCGCACGCGCATGTCGAACGACGGCGAGGCCATGTTGGCCGGGGTGTCGAAATGGGTGTCCAGCACGATCAGGCTCTCGTGCAGGGCCTTGGCGGCCGGCGTCGCCTTGGGCGCGGCCATGACCGGCGCGGCGCTGGCCAGCAGGATTGCGAGCGGAAGACCAAACTTGAGCACGAACGCCTCTCCCCGGAACTGTCTTTGAAGATGCGAACCTTCAGCGTTCCGGGGAGTCTGCGCAAGCCTCAGTTGCGGCCGCCGGCGCCAAGATCAGAGCGCGTCGTGGAAGATCACGCCCAGGGTGTGGCGCGCGCCCGAACGCACCTGGCTGACGCCGTGGCGCAGGGTGACGCGATAGCTGCCGCGGGTTCCGCGCACCGGCCGCTGATGGACGGCGAAGACCAGGCCGTCGCCCTGGCGCAGGGGCGCGACCTCCGCCCGCGACTGCATGCGCGGCCGCTGCTCGGTCAGCACGAACTCGCCGCCGGTGAAGTCGCGGCCGGCCTCCGACAGCAGGACGGCGACCTGCAGCGGAAAGACGTGCTCGCCATAGAGGTCCTGGTGCAGGCAGTTGTAGTCGCCGGGGCCGTATTGCAGCAGCAGCGGCGTGGGCCGGACCTGGCCGGCCTCGTGGCAGCGCGCCAGGAAGGCGGCGTGCTCTTCCGGATAGCGCACGCCGATCCCCATCTCGCCGTTCCAGCGGTTGGCGATCGGGACGAGCCGCCGATAGAGCGCCGCGCGCAGGTCCGCGACCAGGCCGGGCAGGGGATAGGCGAAATACCTGTACTCCCCGCGCCCGAAGCCGTGGCGGCTCATCACCACCCGGCTGCGGAACCCGGCCTCCTGGCCGTAGAGCCCGGAGAGGCCGGCGCAGTCCGCCGGCGAGAGCAGGCCCGGCAGCAGGGCCGAGCCCTGGGCGTCGAGGTCGCGCTCGACGCCCGGCCAGTCGAAGCCGGCGATGCGGGCCACGGCCGCGCTCACGCCGCGGCCTCGCGGTCCAGCAGGGCGCGCTTGCGCTCCACGCCCCAGCGATAGCCCGACAGCGCGCCGTCGGTGCGCACCACCCGATGGCAGGGAATGGCCACGGCCAGCGCATTGGCCGCGCAGGCCTGGGCGACGGCGCGAACCGCGGCGGGCCTGCCGATCCGGACGGCGACCTCGGCATAGCTCGCCGTCCGGCCGGCCGGGATGTCGCGC
>MEEW01000234.1 GCA_001724985.1 Phenylobacterium sp. SCN 69-14 | reverse complement strand
CTGCATCGGCGAGATCGTGGTGCGGTCGCGCCGCAGATGCGGATAGGCATGGCTCAAGGCGGCGTCTCCCTCGCGCAGGTAGGTCTGGACGGCGGGTGGGATTTCGGTGTCGATCCGGCGGATCAGCGCCCTGGGGTTGGCCGGAATGGTCCAGCCATTGTCGGCGGCGGCCGCCACTAGGTCGCGGTAGCAGGACGCGTGCGACGGCCGCGACCGATAGAAGTACCGGCCCAAATAGAAGTCCCAGGCGTCCGGGCTGATCTCGACCTTGGCTTGGCGGCCGCTATAGGCCGGGGCCAGATAGGCCTCCCGGTCCTCCGGCGCGACGCCGTCGACCAGGGCGAACCACGCGTGCACGGTGCTGGCCGAGACGGGCTTGGCGCCCGCCAGCCTGGCCTCGCGGACCTGCTGGGAAACGACGTGCTCCACGGCGGCCGTCTTGCCCATGCCATGCCGGATCAGCGCCTCGACCTGCTGGAGGATGTCCAGCCGCCGCCGCGCCTGGGCCTTCATGCCCTCCGGCAGGACGTCCCATTGCGCCCAGGCGGTATCGCGGTCGATCCGCGCCGGCTGGGCCTCGACCTCCGCCGCGACGATCGCCACCCGCGCGACCTCGGGCAACAGGCTGACGTGATACTCGACCCCGCCGCCGCGGCCCTTGCGCTTGCGGCTGAGCGCGCCCTGCGCCCCGTTGCGCCGCTCCCAGCCCTCGCGCTGGGCGACCTTCAGCACCCCGGCCTTCGTGCTGGGCAGGCCCGGCAGCGCCATCGCCGCCAGTTCGCCCGCCGAAAACCATTCCCCCCCGACGTTGCTCATGCCCGTCGCGCCCTCGGAACTCGAAACTCTGTGGTGATGGGCGCCGCCTCGCGGGCGGCCTTGGCTTCGGCCAGCAGGCGCTGGGCCTGCTTTTCCTTGAGCGTCGCCTCGGCCAGCAGGGCTTCCTCGCCCTGCAGCACGATGCAGCCCTCGTCCTGCAGCAGGTGATCCCACAGCCAGAAGCATTGGGTCGCCCGCACGAACGCCTTGAACCGGATGATGCTGATCGTGTGCGTGGTCCGGGCTTCGGAGGTGTAGGCGTAGAGCTGCGCCGGCGTGACCTCGTCATCGCCCAGGATCTCGGTCATCAGCGCCGCCACGACCGGCGTGCGGAAGCCGCTCATGCGGATCGCCTCGGCCATCGCCGTGGCAAGGTTCCGCTTCATGTCCATCGACTTCGGCAGGTCAATCGGCGCCCGGACCGGGAAATAGGTCCCCTCGCCGAACAGGTCGCCGGTGCTGGTGTCGCCGCGGACCCTAGCCATCCGCGACCTCGCTCACGCTCCAGCCCTTCGGCAGGCTGCGGCCGGCCAGGTCGCGCAGGATCGCCGCGCGCGCTTCGGGGGTCGCGTTCCCCCACACCGATCGAAACGCCTTCAACACCAGGTCGACCGGGGTTTGAGACGCCCTCACAGGCGTGTTCCCCGAGGCCAGCGCCATGCCTTCCGGCACGCTCTTGGCCTCACCGGCGATCAGCAGCGCCGAGACCTTCGCCTGTTCGGCCTTGTCGCCCATCGCCGCGAGCTGGCGCAGCAGGCCCTCGTTCCGTGCGATGGGGGTGCCGTGGAGGCGAGCGCGTAGATCGGCGGGAAGGTTTCGCACGATCCGGAAAGCACGCTCGACGGTCGCCGTCGAGATGCCGATCTCGGCCGCCGTCTCTTCGGAGAAACCCATGGCCTGGGGCGCACCTCCGATAAATTCCGTCAACTTGACGGAATTTCCTGGGCGGCCCCGCTTCGGCGCTGCGCCGTCGTCCGTCGTAGCCACTCGCTCGGGGAAGCGGCGACGCCACAACTCGAACCGGAGCGCCACCATTTCGGCGCGCTCCAGCGGCGTGAGCCCGCGTCGGACCAGGTTCTCGTCAATCTCGACCTGGCGCGCCTCATCGTCAGTCATGACGCGGATCGTCGCTGGGACGGCCCGGCGGCCGAGCGCTTTCATCGCAGCCAGGCGGTGCGCCCCCGCGATCAGTTCATACCGAGGGCCTAGTTCGTCGTCCGGCAGCGGCCGGACCAGGATCGAGCCGAACCAGCCTGTTTCCTCAATGGACGTCTGCAGGTTCGCGACGGCTGCGGGATCGACGGCGCGCAGGCGCTCCGAAACCTGGATGCTGCGTAACGGCAGCGGGCGGATCGCGGCGTGATCGGGGGTTCCAGCCATGTCTAAGCGGCCTTGCCGTTTAGACGTTGGGCTCGTCCCTTAGTCAGTTTAGATTGGCTACGGTCAATCAACCGCCGGCCCTGCTCATCATAGCGATCAGGCCACAGCTCATGGACGTGAATGCCCAGGATGTCGGCGATGGCGAAATCACCACGGGGCGAGGCCTTGGCGACAAACGACATCTTCAAGGTGCTGTGCGGGACCCCGGTTTCCCTTGAGATTTTGGCGAGGTTCCAGCCGCGTCGACGCAGCTCCGCCTTGATGTCCTCGTTGTCGCGAAACCGAACCACCACGAATCATCCCATCGCTTCAATCTGAAACTATGGTTTCGATAAATAAGCTATCGGCTGACGAGCCGCAAACGGTTTCGCTCGCGTTCGCGGAGCGTTTGCGCGAAGCTATGGGAGACAAGACAAAAGCTTGGCTGGCTAAGGAGATTGGCGTTTCTCACGCCGCAATCAGTAAGTATTTGAAGGGTGGTCAGCCGACGATTATTCCTGCCGTATTAATGGCGAATGCGCTCAATGTTCGCCTGAGCTGGCTATTGGCGGGAGATGGACCAAAGCACGGGCCGGAGGACGCAGATCGGCCGAAGGCCGCAGGCCATAATCTGTTTGATGCGTCCGATGCAGATTGGGTTTTCTTACCGTTTTACCGCTTTGAAAGCGCCATGCAGGTCTTCACTCCGGTGGTGACCGAGACCTTTCCAGTACGGAAGGACTGGCTCAAGCGCGCACTGGGCGTGTCGACTGGGCTTTGGATCACCGAGATGCCGGTTGATGAGATGCCTACCGTCGCCGAGAGGGGAGAGGCGATCATCTGCCGCAACACCATGTTCCTCGAACTGGGCGGGGCATACCTGCTCGGCCTGGATGGGAACCTCATCGTTCGGCGCTATACGTCAGAGGGCCTGGGGACCGATCATGGCCCGGGTCTCCTGACAACGGCGGATGCCCAGCTCAAGGGCGTCGTCCCCATCGGCCAAATCCTAGCGCGCTTCGGCCTTAGTCGCGTCGCGCCGAAGGTCTAAGTCGAAGCGGTCGCGACCATCTCCAAGGGGGAGACATGCTGAAAACACTTGGAGCGATTGCGAGCATACTGACCCTGGCCTTGGTGGCCGGGTTTGGCCTCTGGCAATGGAGCATGCGCACTGAGGCGACCATCGGTAGGCAGCGCGCGACCTTGGACGCTGGACTGTCGGTGGTGGCGGGAGGAAAGCTCGAAGAGGTGTACCGAAAGCTTCCGGTTGGAGAGCCATTCCAGGTGAAGGGCTTTTGGTTTGGAGACAACGGCAAGCCCTGCGGCGTCGCAGCTCTGGAAGGCGGCGAATACGTCCGCTTCGTCGAGGTCGATGAGAAGCCGACCTACATGATCAAGGGACGGCCTGGCTGGGACGATGCGACTTGGCTCGCAGAGTGCAACACCCCGACCTTCGAGTACTTGAAACTATCGTAGCGCGAGACCCGAGCGAGTTGACGGTTCGTGCGGCCGGGAAAGCCCCCGGCCTTGCCGGCAATACGCAATCAAGCATCTGCTTTCATTGCAATTTTTCAGAACCGTAAACTCCGGCCCCAACCGTCAACGGCAGTTTACGGTTCAATGCCTCAGAGTGACGGCCGAAGATGGGTCTGCGGACGTCTCACGGTCACCACTCCGGGTCGCCCTTCAAAGCCCTTTCAGAGCCTTCACCCCTTTCCACACAACGATTTGCCGATGGCGCCACGAACGCTGCTCAAACTCGCCTCGAACGAGTCTGCAATGTCTAATGGCGCGGCCCGTTTGGACTGTCTAAAACGCCTGCAGAGGCCGCTGGCGGCCGTTTTCGTCGGACAATCAGGTGAGCCGCGCCGCGCGCCATTTTTCAGGGTCTAGCCGTTGTGCAGCAAGGGTTTCATCCCACGCCGTCCCGCCCTATCCCGGCCCATCCCGCCACTCCGAAACCATCTGTCCCGTCACATTGAGGTTCCGGTCCGCGAACGGCGTGGCCGAGATCGAGGCGTTCAGCATGCGGTAGCCGTCGGTCGGCAGCTCGTACTGCGCCACCCGCGACTGGCCGCCGACCTGGCGCAGTTCCAGCTTGCCGGTCCACCAGCCGCCCTCGAACACCGCCCGCCCGGTCGCCGACCATGGCGGAATCCGCGGCGGCGCGCCCAGGTCGGTCTCGCCGCGCACATAGTCGGCCGCGCCCTCCAGGCGGAAGCTGCGCTCCCCGTCCTGCCACAGGCGATAGGAGGCCTCGGCCTCCGCGCCATAGAACGTCGCGTCGGTCTGCACGAAGCGATAGACCCGAAAGCCCGACTCCGCATCGATGTCGGCGCTCGCGCGCAGGTCGATGAAGCCGTCGTACTTCACCGCGAAGGCGTGCAGGTCCACCGACCAGGGGCCGCCGGAATAGTGGGCGGTCGCGTCCAGCGAGTAGGAAATCTCCTCGTCCAGCCCCGCGTCGCCGACCTCGAACTGCTGGGTCGCCGGGTGCGGCCCCTCGGAGAACAGCTCCTCCTCGCTGGGCGCGCGGCTGGTGCGAGAGCCGCTGATCCCCAGGAACCAGCCCTCGGCCGGCCGCAGGAACGCCCCCACCGAACCGGAGACGTTGGTGAAGTCGCGCTTGGCGATCACGCTGTCCAGGGTGCGCTGGTCCAGGCGCAGGCCGCCCTCGATCCCCCAGGCGTCCCTGTCCAGGCGCTGCAGGGTGAAGACCCCGTACTCCTCAATGTCGGTCTTGGGGATCAGCGCCTCTTCGCCGACCGCGTCGATGCTTTTCTTCAGCGCCTGGAAGCCCACCGCGCCCTGCCAGCCGTCGCGGTCGGGCTGCACCAGCTCCAGCCGCGCCTCCCAGCCGTCGGAATAGAAGGTCGTGCCGACCTCCTCGCCCTCGTATTCGGTGTGGGTGTAGTCGGCCCAGCCGCCGGCGAAGCGCAGCTTCTCGAACGGCCCGAGGTCCAGGTTCAGCTCGCCCTGGGCGTCGACCCGCGTCTGCTCCAGGCCGATGGTCACGTCCTCCTCGGCCGCCACGCCATAGGTGGTGTCGGTCTTCTTGATCGACACCCCGCCATAGCCCAGCGACCCGACATAGGAGACGCCGCCGCCATAGTTGGTCAGCTCGACCGCGCTGTTGGCGACCTTGGTGGTCTCGCGCAACGGGCGCGGCAGGCCCTCCGCCTCGGCCAGGCGGCGCGAGAGCTGATCGACCGGAACCTCGTAGTCGCCGCTTTCCCGGCGCAGGCCGTCGAGGCTGAACACCCAGTCGCCCGCCCCGAACTTGAAGGCCGCCGAGGCCATCTGCCCACGGTCGCCGCTGGAGCCCGAGGCCAGCATCCGCCCGTGGAAGCCGTCCACGATCTTGTTCGGGATCCGATCGTCTATGACGTTGACGACGCCGCCGATGGCCGAGCCGCCATAGGCCAGGGCCGAAGGCCCGCGCAGCACCTCGATCCGCTCGGCCTCCTGCGGGTCGGTCGCCACCTGATGGTCCGGCGACAGGGCCGAGGCGTCGATCATCCCGACCCCGTTGGTCAGCACCAGCACCCGCGGCCCGGCCAGGCCGCGGATCACCGGCCGGCTGGCCCCTGGCCCGAAGAAGGTCGAACGCACCCCTGGCAGGCCCGACAGCACATCGCCCAGCCCCGCGGGCGGCGCGGTGTCCAGGTCGTCACGCTTGACCACGTCGACGCTGGTGGTGGTGGAATCCATCGACACCACATAGGGCGCGCCGGTGACCACGACCTCGGACACCTCCTTGGGCGCATCATCGGCCCAGGCGGGGGCGGCGAGACCGAGCGGAACGAGGCTGGCGGCCGCCAGCAGTCGGAACCTGTACATATGGACGCCTCGGGCGCTGGCGGGCGCGGCCTTGAAACAGCCGCCATCCGTTACGAAATAACGGCTTTCCGTTATGAGATAACATAACCAGCCGTCAAGCGGCTTTACTTGCCGACCGCCCCGGAGCCGGGTAGCCAATGCACATGGGAACCGAGTGTCACCACGCCGACGGCGCGCATCCGGGCCTCAAGGGCCAGGCGCTGGCGCACGCCCTCACCGCCGCCGAGACCCGTTGCACGGCGACTCAGGAGCGTCTCACCGGTCCCCGCCGCCGCGTCCTCGAACTGCTGCTCGAGGCCGACGCCCCCCAGAAGGCCTATGACCTCATCGCCGCCTTCGGCGCGCATGGCGAGCCGGCCAAACCGCCGACCGTCTACCGGGCGCTGGAATTCCTCGAACGGCTGGGCTTCGCCCACCGGATCGAGAGCCTGAACGCCTATGTCCCCTGCCGCATCGACGGCCCCGAACACCGCGCCGCCTTCCTGATCTGCGACTGCTGCGGCGCGGCCGAGGAGTTCGAACCGGACTTCTCCAGCCAACTCGCCGCCGCCGAACACGCGGGCTACCAGGTCTCGACCATCACCCTGGAAGCCCGCGGCCGCTGCGCCGCCTGCCGCGCCGACTGAATCGGACCTAAGCCCCGGTGATCGAAGTCACCCCCAACCTCGCCATCGGCGACGACGAATTCACCGAGCGCATGGTCAAGGCCAGCGGCCCGGGCGGACAACACGTCAACAAGACCAGCAACGCCGTGGAGCTTCGTTTCCCGGTCGGCGCGTCCACCCTGCCCGGCGACGTCAAGGAACGCTTGAGGCGGCTGGCCGGAAGCCGCCTGACCCAGGACGACGTGCTGGTGCTGTTTTCCCAGGGGTCGCGCTCGCTGGAGATGAACCGCCAGGACGTTCGCGAACGCCTGGCCGACCTGGTCCGCAAGGCCCTCGTCCGACCGAAGGCCCGCCGCCCCACGAAGCCGACCTATTCCTCGAAACTGAAGCGCCTCGAAGGCAAGAGCCGCCGCAGCGGCGTCAAGTCCATGCGAGGCAGGCCGACCCGCGAGGACTGACGGCGCCGAAGCCGCGCCCGTCTCAGCCCGGCCGGAACAGCCCGACGATCCACTGCGGCATGGCGTTTGCGATGGAGAGCACTTGCGTCGCCAGCCCTACCTTCGCCTCGCCGGCCCTGAGTTTCGCACTTTCCTTTCCGAGATCCGCGTCCACGATATTCCCCACGCCCTGCTCGATAACGTCGGCATTTCGGGCGGCCTGGGTCATCAGTGTCGAGACGAGATTCTGTTGACCGCCGAAGTGGTTCGCGCTCTGCACGACGCGCTCCTGGGCGTTGGAAACCGCCGCCTGAACCGCCGACGGATCGGTCCAGTCCATGGGATCAATTCCCAGGTCCGCCGACGTCATCGGCCTGCGATTCAGCGATAGGGCGCTTCCCCGCGGGTCCGTCAGGATCGCGGCGGGCGGCGCCCCCAGCTCCTGGATGTCGAATCCGTAGTAACCCGTCGCCGGCGCGAAGGTGAAACTATAGGTCCCAGGGCCCAGCGGCGTCGAAAGCAGCCA
>MEEW01000233.1 GCA_001724985.1 Phenylobacterium sp. SCN 69-14 | reverse complement strand
AGGACGGCTGCGATCACGCCGCCGCCGGACCAGCCGACCAGGACCAGACGCCGGGCCTTCGTGCGCGCCTTCAGCGCATCGAGGCCGGCCGCCATCGTATCGATCTGGGCCGCGCCGAAGCGGTCCCGGCTCCAGGCGGGCGGGGCGCAGGCCTTGTCCTGGCGCCGCACATATTGGCAGGGCCTCGCCAGCCAGGCCACGTCGTCGCCAGGCCAGGCCAGGGCGATATCGCGCCCCACCGCATGATCGGGGGTGGGGTCCCGAGTGGGACGGCCGCGGACATCGTGCGCGCGGCCGTCGCCCTCCAGGACGACGACGAGCACCTCTCCACCGCTCGCCGCCGTCCGCAGGCCGGCCTGGAGCGGCCGGCCGCCGGCGTCGATCTGCATCTGGGCCCAGCCGCGCCTGTCGACCGGCGCGGTGGCGCAGGCCGACAGGATCGCCGCAAGGACAAGGGCGGCGCAGGCTCGCGCCGCCCGGCTCCACATCAGAAGCGGCCGACCAGGGTCGCCCCGACCTGGGCTTCCTTTTCGTGCGACTTGCCGACCACGGTCGAGGCGCCGACATCGAGCGAGACCGCAGGGGTCAACTGGAAGGCCACGCCGGCGCCGAGGCGGCCGAAGTCGCGGTCCGAGCCGAGGTTGTTCTCCAGATCGCGGTTCCAACTCGCGCTGACATAGGGGGCGATGGTCTCGCCGGTATAGATCAGCGTCCCGCCGACATTGAGCAGGCTCATGTCGGCCTTGGTCTTGCCGATCGCCCGGCCGGCGTTGTCGACATAGCCGTCGGTCTGCGAGCGCGAGACGAACACCGAGGCCGACGGCCTCAGCACCCAGTTGTCGGCCAGGCCGACGAGACCTTCCACGCCCAGGCTTCCGAACACCTGGTCGCGCTCGGTCTTGCCCTTGGACGACAGGATGCCGAACTGTCGCGACAGCTCCACGTCCTGGCGGCTCGTGCCGAGCGTGCCGATGATCTGGACCCTGTCGAGCGGCGAGAGCGCGCCATAGATCCCACCGGTCCAGCCGTCGGAGCTGAAGGCGGTCGAAGGGCCGTCCATGTCGAGGTCGCCCCACGAGGCGAAGACGCCCAGTACGCCGCCGCCCGAGAAGCTGTAGTCGACGCCGACCGCCGCCGAGCGCGCGTCGCCCTTCTCGTTGCGGCCGCCGCGCTTGTCCTTCAGCCCCAGGCCGCTGACATTGCCCCAGGCGCTGAGGCCGCTCGCCGAATCCCCGGCCGACAGCCCGCGATAGTTCGAGGTGAACGGACCCAGGCCCGCCGCGGCGAACAGCGATTGCAGCCGCCCGCCGATCATCGACTGGATCGACGACGCGGTCAGTTGGTCGTTCAGGAGCGCCTTGAGGAATTGATCCGCATAGACGTCGTTGAGCAGCATCAGGTTGCCGGTCGCGATGGTGATGACCGTGCCGTCAGGCGCCACCATGGTCTGCTGCCCCGGGGTGACCGGGTTGGTCGGCGTCGTGGGCGTCGTCGGATTGGTCGGCGTCGTCGGCGTCGTGGGCGTCGTCGGTGTGGTTGGCGTCGTCGGCGTGGTCGGTGTGGTTCCGCCCGCCTGGGAGGCGAAGATCGTGGAGCAGGCCCCGCTGCCGGTCACGGTCTTGGCGCCGGCGTCCACCGTGCAGGTGAAGGCCGCGGTCACGCCGCCGCGGGTGACGTCGCCAGTATAGGTCTGGACCAGGCCGCTGGTGGAGATGTTGGTGAAGTTGACGGTCGCGGGATTGTTGGTGAATTCCGGGCCGCCGCTGATGACGATCTTCATCTGGGTCGGCCCCAGGACCGTCGTCTCGATCTTCGTACCATCAGCCGCGACGATGGTGGTCGTGCCCGCCGATGTCGGGATGACGGGCGGCTGAGGCGCCGTCTGCGCATAGGCCGCGCCCCCGCACAGCGCCACAAGCGAGGCGCCGGCAAGCATAGAAGCAATCTTAATCAAGGAAATTTCCCCCTATTCCGAGCAAGACCGGCTGTGCCCGTGGAGGGTGGCGATCCTCAATCCCCTGAACAGGGGAGGGCGGCGCGGCTTTCGGCGAGGCAAGCTGGCTTGAAGTCTGACCGCGTGCCGCGATTACAGGCTGGCGAAAGACGCGTCCGGCAGCATATCCTGATCCGGCGTGGGGGGTGCTGCGCTTCAAGTCAAATAGCGGGCGCAGCATGCGGGTTCTTCTCGGCATACTTCGTAATTCACTCGTGCTGGCTGGCGTCGGACTGGCGCTCGTCGTGCTGCTGTTGATCCTGGCCACATCGCAGCCGTGGCTCGGACTGCGGTTTTCGGCGGACGGAGCGGCGGTCAGCGTGCAGGCCGTTCCCAATGGACCCGCCGCCCGGGCCGTGGAGGCGCCGACGCCGCTTCAGGCGGTGCGGCTTGCGAACGGCGAGGTGCTGAAGCTGGAGCCGGGCGATCTGGTCGAGGAACCGGACACCCTGGCCTCCTATGCCGACATGCGCCGCTTCTTCGCGCGCCAGATCGTCCTGGCCTCGGCCTTGCGGAAGGGGCCGGTCGAGCTGGTGTTGGGCGCGCCGGGGGCCGAAGGGCGGAACGTGCAGGTCACGGCCCAGCCCCGCCGGCCCCTGGGCGATCTCCCCGCCGCCTTCTGGGTGCAACTGGCCGTCGGCGCCGTCAGCTTCCTGATCGGCGCCTGGGTGTTGCGGGCGCGGCCTGACGCCTTGGCGCCGCGGCTGTTCGCCCTGGCCAGCTTCGGCATCCTGGGCTTCACCTTCCCGGCGGCGCTCTACAGCACCCGCGAGCTCGCCCTGGACGGCCCCCTGTTCGCGGCGGCCTCGGCCGCCAACCACTTCGGGGCCCTGCTGTTCGGCGCGACCATGACCGCCCTGCTGCTGGTCTATCCGCGCCGCCTGGTTCCTGGCCGATGGTTCGCCGCTCCGCTGGTGATTTTCGGCCTCTGGTGGGTCGCCGACACATTGCGCCTTCCGGGCGGCCCGGCCTGGGGGGCCAACCTGCCGACCCTGATCGAGATGATCGCCATCCTGGTCTGCGCCGGCGTGCAGTACTGGCGCGCCGGCGAGGATCCGGCCGCCCGGACCATCCTGCGCTGGTTCGGCCTGGCCATCGCGGTCGGGGCGGGCGGCTTCGTCTTTCCCGTCGTCACCCCGCATATGCGGGGCGAGCGGGGCGTGGTCAGCCAGGGCTACGGCTTCCTGAGCTTTCTGATCATCCACCTCGGCATCGCCATCGGGGTTGCGCGCTACCGCCTGTTCGAACTCGACCGCTGGGCCTTTCGCATCCTGTTCTACATGATCGGCGCGGGCCTGCTGCTCGCCCTGGACGCCCTGCTCATCTCGGCGGTGTCGCTCGCCCGGGTTCCGGCCTTCGGGCTCTCGCTCGCCCTCATCGCCGTTCTCTATCTGCCGCTGCGCGACCACGCCGCCCGATGGGTGCTGGGCCGCCGGGAGATCGACCGGGCGCGGCTGGCCAAGGACGCCATCGCCATTGCGCTCAGTCCCGGCCCGGAGGCGTTCGAAGCCAACTGGCGCAATCTGCTGGACGAGGTGTTCGAGCCCCTGGAGATCGTTCCGGCCGCGCCCTCCACCCCCACCGGCGTGGCGCATGAAGGCCGCGCCCTGGTGGTTCCCGCGCTCGGCGGGGCGCCGGCCCTGCGGCTCGAACACCCGCGTCGCGGCCGACGCCTGTTCAACAGCGGCGACGGGCGGCTGGCCGACGAGATATGCGCCATGCTGGCCAACGCCATCGACGGCCGCCGCGCCTACGAACGGGGCGTGGCCGAGGAGCGGCGGCGCATCGCCCGCGACATGCACGACAATATCGGCGTGCAGTTGATGAGCGCCCTCCACACTGAAGAACTCCTGCGCAAGGACCGGCTGGTCCGCGATGCCCTGGCCGATCTGCGCGACATCATCAACGCCGTCGGGGCCGAGGCGGCCTTGCCCGACCTGCTCGCCGATCTGCGGCTGGAGTTCGCCGAACTGTTGGCCGCCCGCGGCATCGCCTTCGACTGGCGGGTGCTGGAGCCGGACCATATCCAGCTCGCCGCGCCCGGCGTGCAGACCCTGCGCGCCATCCTGCGGGAGGCGGTGAGCAACGCCTTCCGGCATGGCGAGCCGAGCCGGATAGCCGTGCAGATCGTCACCAACGCCGCGGGCCTGCTGGTCGAGGTCTCGGACGACGGGCGCGGTTTCGAGCTGGTCGAGGTGGCGGGCGGCAACGGCCTTTCCAACATGCGCCAGCGCATGGCCGCCCTGGGCGGGCGGCTCACCATCCTGCCTTCGGAGCGCGGCGTGCGGGTGCAGGCCCAGTTCCCCTTGGCCGGTCCTCGGCCATGAAGCGGGTCCTGATCGTTGAGGACGTGGCCGAGACCCGGCGCTGGCTGACCGATCTGGCCGGCCGCGCCTTTGCAGGTTGCGAGGTGCGCGAGGCCGCCACCCTGCGCGAGGGCCTCGCCCTGTCGGGGGCGGAGGATTTCGATCTGGCCCTGATCGACCTTGGCCTGCCCGACGGATCGGGCCTGGAAGTGATGCGCAGCCTGCGCCTGGCGCAGAGGGAGATCGCCTGCGTGGTCACCACGGCCATGGGCGACGACGCCAACATCGTCGCGGCGCTGTCGGCCGGGGCGGACGGGTATCTCCTGAAGGACCAGCCGGCCGAAAGCCTCGAACGTCAGCTTCGGCAACTGGCCGAAGGCGCGCCGGCGCTTTCTCCGGCCATCGCGCGCCGCATCATGGATCACTTTCGCCGCACCGGCCCCAGCGCCCCGCCGGACCAGGAGCTCACCCCGCGCGAGCGGGACGTCCTGGCGCGGATCGGCCGCGGGCTTCGCAACGCCGAGGTCGCCGCCGACCTGGGCATGACCGAACACACCGTCGCCAGCCACATCAAGGCGATCTACCGCAAGCTCGGGATCTCCAGCCGCGCCGAAGCCTCCTGGCACGCCACCCGACTTGGACTCTAGCGGTCGATCCGGGGAGGGATGGTGTCCTATGATCCAGCCTCAAGGACGCCGGGGCGGCTGAGGGAATGACCATGGATCCGTTCACCGCAAGCGCCGCCCAGGCCGATCTGGCGCGTTATGTCGGCTTCGGCGTGAAGGCCTCCGGCGGGGCGGGCGACCGCGAGACCGGCGCGTGGCTCGAGGCCGAACTGCGCGCCCTGGGGTTCGCGATCGAGCGGCAGAGCTTCGAAGCGCCTTGGTTCGAGCCTTCCATCGCCGAGATCGCCGTCGACGGGCCGGCCGCGCCCGTCATCCCGCAGGCGGTGGTCGTCCCTACGCCGCCGGGCGGACTATCGGCGCCGCTGGTCCTCGCCGATGCGGGCGATCCCGCGCGCCTGGAGGGGGCGATCGCCATGGTGTCCCTTCCCCATGCGCGGTGGTCCAGCCTGGTCTCGCCCGCGCCTCGCCAGAAGGCGAAGGCCGCCTTCGACGCCGGCGCGGCGGCGGTGGTCCTGGTCACCCATGGCCCGACGGGGGAGGCGCTGGCGCTGAACGCGCCGGCCGATGGGCCGATGTTCCCGCGCCCGGCCGCGGTCCTGGCGCCCAGGGCCGCCGCGCCATTCCTGGCCGCGGCCGCGCGCGGCCAGGCCGGCCGGCTGACCGTGACGGGGTCGGGCGGGCAGAGGGAGGCCTACAATATCGTCGCCAGGCTCGATCGCGGGCGCGGGCGGTGGCTGGTGGTCTCGACCCCGCGTTCGGGCTGGTTCGGCTGCGCCGGCGAGCGGGGGCCGGGCGTTGCGATCTGGCTCATGCTGGCGCGCTGGGCGGCGCGGGCGGACTTGCCGGTGGACATCGCCTTCGTCTGCAACAGCGGCCACGAGTACGAGAACCTGGGCGCGGCGCGCCTGCTGCACGATGCGGCGCCCAAGCCGGAACAGACCGCCTTCTGGCTGCACCTTGGGGCCAACGCCGCCGCGCGCGACTGGCATGACCTGGGCGGCCAGATGGCCCCGCTGCCCAGCGCCGATCCCCAACGCTATCTCGGGGTCAGCCCCTCATTGATCGAGGAGGCGCGGCGGATCTTCGCTGGCCAACCGGGGCTCGAGGCGCCCTATCCGGCGGCCCCCGGCGCGGCCGGCGAGCTTGGGCACATCATCGCCGCTGGTTACCCGGCTCTGGCCGGCGTGTTCGGGGCCCATCGCTTCCACCACGCGGCGGCCGACGACCTGCGGACCGTCGAACCCGCCCACGCCGTCCAGGCGGCGATCGGGTTCAAAGACCTGATCCAGGCCGCGCTCAGGTCGCTGTAGCCCGAGCGCACGATGCGGCGCCGGCGTCGAGCGCCTGCAGGATCGTGGTCAGCATGGCCACCGGGTCGATCGGCTTGGCCACGACGCCATGGACCAGGGCGCCCCAGCCGCTTCGCCCCCGCACCTCATTGGGGTCGGCCGTGAAGGCGAGGACGACAGGCGGCGCGGCCTTGGCGCGGCACAGGCGGCGCAGCGTCTCCGGACCATCCAGGCCCGGCATCTGCTGATCGAGAAGCAGGAGGTCGAAAGGCCCGGCGGCGCAGGCGTCGAGCGCAGCTTCCCCGCCATCGGCCAGGTGCACCTCCGCGCCGAAACCCCCGAGGAAGAGGCTTGCCAGTTCGCGGTTGGCGGGATGGTCGTCGACCACCAGGACCCGCAGTCCCGCCAGCGGCGCGGCCTCCTGCTCCCCGCCCTCGCCGGCGTCGGCGACCGGGTCTTGCAGGACGGCCGGCGCCGGCACGGAAAACCAGAAGCGGCTTCCTGCGCCCGGCTGGCTTTCCACCCCGATCTCGCCGCCCATGGCTTCGACCAGCCCCTTGCAGATCGCAAGGCCAAGCCCGGTTCCTCCGATGCGGCTGCCGGCGGCGCCGACCTGCGAAAACCGCTTGAACAGCGCGTCCAGCCGCTCGGGCGGAATCCCAGGCCCGGTGTCACGGACCGAAAAGGTCAGCCGCGCCGTCTCCGGATCGTAGGCGGCGGCCAGCACGACTTCCCCGGCCGGTGTGAACTTCACCGCATTGCCGAGCAGGTTGAGCAGCACCTGGCGCAGGCGGTCCGGGTCGACCATCAGCCGCAGGCCCGGGGGAAGGTCGCTTTCCAGCGCCAGGCGCAGGTCCTTGGCGGCGGCCTGGGGCGTCAGGAGATCGAGGGTCCGGCGCGCCAGGCCAGCCGCCTCGACCTCTTCGGCGGCGAGGATCAACTGCCCGGCCTCGAGCTTCGAGAAGTCGAGGATGTCGTTGACGGCGCAGAGCAGCGCGTTGCTGGCGTCCTCGACGCGGTCCAGATAGCCCCGGGTCAGCGTCCCGCAGTCGTCCTGCTGGGCGATCATGCGCGTGAACCCGAGAATGCTGGTCAGCGGGGTTCTCAGCTCATGGCTCATATCGGCGAGCAGCCGGGCCTTGGCCTGGGCCGATTGTTCGGCCTTCGCCTGGGCCGCCTCCTGCTCGCGCAGATGGCCGGCGTTGGTCAGGCCCGCGCGGGTCATATAGGCGACCATGATCGCCGCGGCGCCGCTCAGCAGCGCCTGCTCGCTCCATCCGCCAGGCGTTGCGAACAACACCAGGGCGGCCAGGCCCGCGACAGGCGGGACGGCGACCGCCAGGAGCACGGCCGGAGACCGGCTGGCGAACACCTGGGCGTGCAGCATCTGGGTGGCGAGCATGCAGACGGCCGCGGCCACGCAGGCGGCCCGGCCATCCAGCCAGAGGACGACGCCAAGCCCTGACCAGACGATGTTCATCCAGAACACCGCGGCGAGATAGGCCAGCCTCTGGCCGAGCGTCTGGCGAAGGCCGCGCCGTGTCTTGCGCGTCGTGATCCAGGTTCCGACCTCGGCGCTGGCCGCCGCCAGCAACCACAGGAATCCAACGCCCCGCCCGAGCGTGACGACCGCCAGCGCCGCGATCGCCGCGGCGACGGCCAGGCGCAGGCCGAAGATCGGCATCGTCGTCCGCGTGACGGTGTCGATGCGATCGTCAAGCCACCGCGATGGATGCATGGCGCAAGGTCCCCAACTCCTCCTCACCCTATAGGGCTTGCGCCTTTATCAAGCCTTACGCCCGCTGAGAGTCTCCCTCACGCCAGATGTCGGGTGAAGAACGCCTCGAGCCTGTCGAACGGGATCACGTCCGTCCTGTCGTAGAGATCGACGTGGCTGGCGCCGGGGACGATCAGGAGTTCCTTCGGCTCGGCCGCGCTTTCCCCGGTGTAGGACGGATCGAAGGCCAGGGCGGCGAACCCGCGCTCGGCCATGGCCTGGGCGTAGAGGCCCGATGACTGCTCCTTCACCGCGCCGAACGG
>MEEW01000232.1 GCA_001724985.1 Phenylobacterium sp. SCN 69-14 | reverse complement strand
TCGTTGCCGGTCTGACCGACCCACTGTTCCTCTGTGCCCCAGTAGACGTCCTTTTCCGGCTCCCAGACGTCGGCGCGGCCGCCGCCGAAGCCGAACACCGGGCCGCCCATCGATTCGATGGCGACGTTGCCGGCCAGGATCAGCAGGTCGGCCCAGGAGAGCTGGCGCCCGTACTTCTGCTTGATCGGCCACAGCAGGCGGCGCGCCTTGTCGAGATTGGCGTTGTCCGGCCAGCTATTGAGCGGGGCGAAGCGCTGCGAGCCGGACGAGGCGCCGCCGCGGCCGTCGCCGGTGCGATAGGTGCCGGCGCTGTGCCAGGCCATGCGGATGAAGAACGGCCCGTAGTGGCCATAGTCCGCCGGCCACCAGGGCTGGCTGTCGGTCATCAGGGCGGTGAGGTCGCGCTTGACCGCCGCATAGTCGAGCTTCTTGAACTCGGCCGCATAGTCGAAGTCGTCGCCCATCGGGTCGCCGGTGCGGCCCTGCTGGTGCAGGATGTCCAGCGAAAGCTGGTTGGGCCACCAGTCCCTGTTGGTGCGCCCGAGCAGCGAACGCAGCGCCGCCGGGTCCTTGATCGGGCAATTGAGCGGGCTGCCGCCGCCGGCTGCGTCGTCCATGTTCGTGCTCCCTGTCACGATGGTTGGGGAGCAAAGCCTAAGCCCGGCGTTTCGGACCTGACAAAACGAAAAACCCTATTGTCTCCAGTGGGGAAATCTATGGAGCGGCTAAGCCGCCGCCTCCAAGGGATCGGGGCCGACGGCGGCGGGGCTGAGCCGGCGGGCGAAGATGCGGCCGACCAGCAGGAAGACGACGCCCGCGCCGAGCGCGATGGCCGCGTGCATGAGCCAGAAGCGGCTAGCGGGCATCTTTTCGAGCAGGCCGCCCAGGATGCCGACGGTCTGGTTCGCTGCGAAGAGGTGCAGATAGTAGATGCCGATGACGGCGCCGGCGACGGCCTTGGGGGCGGCGCGGGCGAAGAGGGCGAGCGACACGGGCAGGATGTTCGCAAACGCGATGCTGTTGAGCACGTGGAAGGCTACGCACCAGAGCAGGTTGACCTTGGTTCCGGTGGCTTCGGCGATCGCCGCGCCGGCGGCCAGGCACAGCACGCCGGCGACCGAGACGAAGGCGCCGATGGTCAGCTTGCCGATCTCGTCCGGTTCCTTGAACCGGGCCGCCCACATCCGCCAGAAGACCACCATGATCGCCAGGAACGAGACGGAGACGGCGGAGTCGAGCGTGATGAGCCAGGTCGTCGGCGCCTTCTGGCCCATGATCTCCAGGTTCACCGCCCGGTCGGCCCAGATCAGATAGGCGTTGAAGATCTGCTGGTTGCAGAGCACCGAGGCGGCCATGACCGGCAGGAGCGCCACCAGCAGGAGGATCGTGCCGCGTTCGCTGGGCGCCAGCTTCGGCCGGGCCACGCCCTTGGACGGCAGCGGCGGGTCGGGCGGCAGGTGGCGGCGGCCGCCAAGATAGATGACCAGGGCGATCAGCATGCCGACGCCGGCCGCGCCGAAGCCGTAGTGCCAGCCGATCTTCTCGCCCAGGGTGCCGGCGATGAGCGGAGCGGCGATCACCCCGGCGTTGATGCCGAGGTAGAAGATCTGGAAGGCGTCGGCGCGGCGCAGATCGGTGTCGCCGTAGAGCGCGCCGACCTGGCCGGCGATGTTGCCCTTGAAACAGCCGGTGCCGAGGATCAGGCAGAGCAGGGCCAGCAGGAACGAGACGTCGAAGGCCATCAGGAAATGGCCCGCCGACATCAAGAGGGCGCCGAGGATCACCGTGCGGGTCTTGCCCAGAACCCGGTCGGCGAGGAACCCGCCCAGGATCGGGGTCAGATAGACGAGGCTGGTGTAGAGGCCGAAGATCGCCGAGGCGACGGCCTGGATCGACGCGCCCGGGTGATAGATCGCCTCGATGAAGCCGTGGAAGGCGGGAAAGCCGGCGATCCTGTCGACCTGCGGGCTGAGCAGCAATTGCTTGGTCATGTAGAGGACCAGCAGCGACTGCATGCCGTAGTAGGAGAAGCGCTCCCAGGCCTCGGAAAAGGCGAGGAAGCCCAGGGCGCGCGGATGGCCGAGAAAGGCGGTGTCGTCTTGGGCGGCGGTCTTCGAGGTCATCCGATGCTCCAGGGCCGCCGCGCGCAGGTGATCGGCGCGGACCACGCACCGACGCCTTTAGGCCCGCGCCGCGCCCTTGTTAAGCGTCACCCTGCCGCAGGGCGCGGGTCGGGGTCGGCCGCGTATCGAGAATGCCCAGGCGCTGGATGCGCGCGGCCTCCGCGAAGATGGCCGCCCGTTCGCTGTCGGAGGCCTCGCTCGCCATTTCGGTGGCGCCGTAGCCGAACTCCACGCCGACCCGCATGCGAAGCCACAGCTCCTGGCGCGTGAGCTCGGGCAGCAGCGGCGCGAGGGCGTCGGTCAGCCGGTCGGTGACGTATTCGTGCGACTGGACCCGCACGTGGGTCAGGCTCGGCGTGGCGTGCAGGGCGCGCTCGATCCAGGTTCCGCCCGGTTCGGCCCAGGTGACCCGCGTGGTTTCGTAGAGCAGCTCCTCCAGGTGGTCGGTATAGGCCTCGATGCCCTGACCGGCGTGCCGTTCGATCCAGGCGAACAGCACCTGGTTCTGGCGGTCCATCAGGCGTGCGCCCAGCGCCTCGAGCACCGCGTACTTGTCGGCGAAGTAGTGGTAGAGCGTCGGCGGAGTCACGCCCGCCCGGCGGCAGATCATATTGGTCGAGATTCGCTCGATCCCGACCTCGGCCAGCAGCTCGCCGGCGATGTCGAGGAGCATTTCACGCGTCGACTTGCCGGCGTGGCCCGCCGCGGCGCTCGCCGCCGACTTTGGTCTCGCCACCTGAAACTCCTTTTTCTTCCTGGGGCCGAGGACGCGGAGCGGCCATGCCTGACCTCCGCGTCTCGCTTCGTCAACCCCGACCTCCCCGATCGCGACGGGCGGGCGTTGACGGATATAGCGATGACTATATTATAGCGATAGCTATAGCCCGACAATCGAGGGGGAAACTCATGCGGGGGATGCAAGCGGGCCTGCTGGCCGGGGTGTCGGCGGCGGCGTTGGTCTGTGCGACGTGCGCCCAGGCCCAGACAAACGACGACGTGACGACCGTCGAGGACATCGTCGTCACCGCCCAGAAGCGTGAACAGAGTTTGCAGAGCGTGCCGGTGGCGGTGACCGCCTATACCGGCGAGACCATGCGCGAGCTGGGCGTCCAGTCGAGCGCCGACGTCGCCCGGGTGGTGCCGAACGTCGAGATCGGCCTGCCCGGCGGGGAGGGCAACCAGCCGCTGATCTATATCCGCGGCGTCGGCCTTTCCGACACCAGCTCCAACAACGCCGGCCCGAACGGCGTCTATGTCGACGAGGTCTATGTCAGCTCGCCCGGCGCCCAGACCTTCCAGATCTTCGACCTCGAACGGGTCGAGGTGCTGAAGGGGCCGCAGGGCACGCTCTATGGCCGCAACGCCACCGGCGGGGCGATCAACTTCATCTCCGCCAAGCCGCGCGACGAGTTCACGGCCCAGGCCATGGCGTCCTATGGCTCGTTCAACACGCTGACGGGCGAGGCGGCGGTCGGCGGGGCGATCAACGATGCGGTCCGCGTCCGCCTGGCGGCGGCCGGGGCGCGCTCGGACGGCTACATCCGCAACGAGCTGAGCGGCGGGCGCGAGAACGGCAAGGGCTACTTCGCCGTGCGCGCCCTGATGGCCGTGGACTTCAGCGAGGACCTGGACGCCCTGTTCAGCCTGCATGGCGGGCGGGTGGACGTGCGCGCGCCGCAGTATCGCAGCCTGGGCGTGCTCGATCCGGCCACCGGGGCGCCTTGCGACGCCGCGTCGATCCGGGCGGGCGTCTGCGGCAACGTCCTCGGCTACGTCAATCCGAAGGGCTTCTATACCGGGTCCTATGATCGCAGGGAGCGGCTGGAGGTCGAGAACTGGGGCGCCTCGGCGCGGTTCAACTGGACGCTCGGCGACATCACCCTGACCTCGATCACCGCCTATGACGCCAACGACAAGGTCCACCGGGAAGACACCGACGCCAGCCCCCTGGCGCTGATGGCCATCGACTACGGCGTGCGCTCGGAGACCTTCACCCAGGAAGTGCGGCTGTCGGGCAAGGGCGAGCGGACCGACTGGGTGGCCGGCGCCTATTACCTGCACGAGGACCTCAAGCAGAACCAGACCGTCGATCTGTTCCGAGAGCTGCGGTTCCTGACCCCGGGCGAGGGCGCCGACCCGGCCGGCGACTTCACCGGCGGCGCGCCGGTCCTGTTCTCCCGCGCCCTGAACGACCAGAAGACCGAGGCCGCGGCGCTGTTCGGCCAGATCGAATATGCGATCCTTCCCGAGCTGCGGGCCACGGTCGGCGCGCGCTACAACTACGAGAAGAAGCAGTTCAGCGCCGTCGGCCAGTTCGAGGACGCGGTGATCGGCGGCGTGGCGATCCCGGGCGGCGTGCTGCCGCTCTACGCCTTCGACCAGAGCGCGCGCTTCGAGAACGCCTCGTTCAAGCTGGGCCTGGACTACGACCTGGCCGAGCGGGTGATGGTCTATGGCAGCGTCTCGACCGGCTTCAAGAGCGGCGGCTTCAACGGCGGTTTCCTCTCCTTCGATCCGGTGGAGGCGGCCCGCCAGGCCCAGCCTTTCGACGAGGAGACCCTGACCGCCTATGAGGCCGGCCTGAAGTCGACGCTGCTGGAGGGCCGCGTGCGGCTGAACGCGGCGGCGTTCTACTACGATTACAAGGACCTGCAGCTCTACACCCTGGTCAACACCGGGGCCTTGCCGCTGCAACTGCTCGACAACGCGGCCAACGCCACGATCTACGGCGCCGAGGTCGAGCTGGTCGCCAAGCCGGTCCAGCACCTCGACGTGACCATGAACCTCGGCCTGCTCGACACCAAGATCGAGGACTTCGTCAGCGCCGGAGCGAACTTCTCCGGCAACCGCCTGGCGCTGTCGCCGAAGGTGACCTTCAGCGGTGTGGCCAGCTATGAGATTCCGCTGCCGAACACGAGCGCGGCGGTGATCCTGCAGGGGTCGGCGTCCTATCGCAGCAGCCAGTTCTTCTCGGCCGACAACGACCCCCTGCTGTCGCAGGACGGCTATTGGCTGCTCGGCGGGCGGATTGCGCTGCGGTCGGACGACGGGCGCTGGGAAGCGGCGGTGTTCGGGCGCAACCTGACGGCCGAGCGCTATGTGAACTATGCTGTAGACCTTTCGGACTTCGGCTTCATCGAGCAGAACATCGGCGAGCCGCGGATGTTCGGCCTCGAATTCAAGGTGGCGTACTGACCATGCGGACCCTGGCCATAGTGTCGTCGGCGCTCGTCCTGGCCGCCTGCCAGGGCCAGCCGCCGGCCAAGCCGATCACGCCGGAGGAGAGCGCGGCCCTGAAGCCGGCCGACGCCCGGCTGGCCGGGCTCTACGAGCAGGCCTGCAAGTCCTGTCATACGGTGGCCGATACCGGCGCGCCGCTGACCGGCGACCGCGTCCAGTGGGACGTGCGCTGGAAGAAGGGCGAGGCGACGTTGTTGAACAGCGCGATCAACGGGCTGGGCGGCATGCCGGCGGGCGGTCAGTGCTTCGCCTGCTCGCCGGACGACTACAAGGCGCTGATCGCCTTCATGGCTGGGAGGGAATGATGTCCAAGGTCTCCAGACGGGCGATGCTGGCGGGCGCAGGCGTGGCGGGCGTGGCCGTCCTCGGCGCCGGCGGCCTGGCGGGCCGGCGGATGTGGCTCGACCGTGAGCCGGCGGCCCTGCCGGCGCAGGACGCGCAGGGCCGGCTGTTGTGGCGCAACTGGTCGGGCGTGGCGCACGCCTATCCCGCTAGCCGCGCGGCCCCCAAGAGCGAAGGCGAACTGCTGGATATCCTGAAGAGCTCGCCGGGGCCGATCCGGCCGGTGGGGGCGGGGCATTCCTTCACCGCCCTGGCCCCGACCGACGGCACCCTGCTGACCCTCGACGGCATGACCGGCCTCGTCTCGCACGATGCGGCGGCCCACCGCGCGGTGGTGCGGGCCGGGACGCGCCTGGCCGAGCTGGGGCCGGCCCTGGCCGCGGTCGGCCAGGAGATGGTCAACCTGCCGGACATCAACAAGCAGTCGGTGGGCGGGGCCATCGGCACCGGCACCCACGGCACCGGCAAGGGCATCCAGGCGGTCCACGGTTCGGTCGTGGCCTTGCAACTGGCCACGCCGAGCGGCGAATTGATCGACTGCGACGCCCAGACCCGGCCCGAGGTGTTTAACGCCGCGCGCGTCGGCCTGGGGGCGTTCGGCGTCGTGACCCAGGTGACGCTGCAGAACCAGCCGCTGGGGCGGGTGATGAAGCGGACGGCGGTGCGACCGCTGGACGCGGTGCTGGAGGAATGGCCGGAACTGACCCGGCGCCACCGCAATACCGAATTCTTCGCCGTCCCGTTCACCGGCTACGCCGCGGTGGTCACCCATGACGTCACCGACCAGCCGGTCCGGCCCCGCGGCCCCGACCAGGACACCGAGACCCTGATGGCGCTGAAGCAGTTGCGCGACCTCTTCGAGTTCGCGCCCTCGCTTCGCCGCAGCATCGCCGAGCGCGAGTTCGGGAAGATCCCGCCGGAAGAGGTGGTGGACGAAGGCTGGAAGCTGCTCTCCAACGAGCGGCCGGTGCGCTTCAACGAGATGGAGTACCACCTGCCGATCGAGGCCCAGATCCCGGCTTTGCGGGAAGTGCTGAAGGCCATCGAGACCCACCGGAACGACGTCTTCTTCCCGATCGAGGCGCGGATCATCGCCGCGGACGACGCCTGGCTCTCGCCGTTCTACGGGCGCGAATGCGGCTCGGTCGCCGTCCACGCCTATTACAAGGACGACTACGACTTCTTCTTCAGCATCATCGAACCGATCTTCCGCCGCCACGGCGGCCGCCCGCACTGGGGCAAGCTGCATTCGCTGAAGGCGCGCGACCTGGCGCAGATCTATCCGCGCTGGCGCGAGGCCGGCGAGGTCCGCCGCGCCCTCGACCCCCGGGGGCGGATGCTGAACGACTATCTGAAGGGGATTTTCCTCGATGGCTGACCAGACCCGGCGCGGCCGCTGGACGCGGCGCGCGGCGTTCATCGGCGGCGGGGCGGCCGTGCTGGGCGGGGCGGCGGTGCTGGCCGCGCGCAAGGGCGACCAGGGCGGCGGGCACGACGCTTATTTCCTGGCCCTCTCACAGGCCTTGCGTCAGGCCGGAATCGCCCACCCGGTCCTGGTGATCGACCAGCGCCGGCTGGACCAGAACATCGCCGTCGCCCGCGAGACCCTGGCCCCGAAGTCGCTGCCGCTGCGGGTGGTGGTCAAGTCGCTGCCCTGCCCGGCGCTGATCGACCACGTGGCGAGCGGGATGGGGACAGAGCGTTTCATGGTCTTCAACGGCGCCATGCTGGAGACCATGGCCGCGCGGCCCGGCGCCGACCTGCTGCTGGGCAAGCCTCTTCCGGCCGCCGAGTTCGCCGAGATCCTGGCCAGGATCGGGCCGGAGCCGATGGGGCGCATCCAGTGGCTGATCGACACGCCCGAGCGCCTGAAAGCCTATGGCGAGGTCGCCAAGGCGCGGGGCGTTCCGCTGCGCACGAACTTCGAGATCGACATCGGCCTGCACCGGGGCGGCTTCCCGGACGCCCAGGCCCTGGCCGAGGCGCTGGCCCTGGCGCGCGAGCTGCCGGGGGTCTCGGTCGACGGCCTGATGGGCTACGATCCTCACGTGCCCAGCATGAGCGACCCGCAGGCCGCCTACGCCCAGTCGCAGGACCGCTACCGCGCCGCCATCGAGGCGCTGCGCAAGGCCGTGGGCGAGCGGCCGCTGACCCTGAACGGCGCCGGCAGCCCGACCTATACGTTCCACGCCAAGGGCACGGTGGCGAACGAGGTCTCGGTCGGCTCGGCCTTCGTCAAGCCGGGGCACTTCGACACATCAGGCCTGGAGCGCCACGTGCCGGCCGCCTTCATCGCCACCCCGGTCATCAAGGCGCTGGACCGTATGCGGCTGCCGGGGAACGAGTGGCTGTCGGGGCCGCTCAACTTCATGGACCCGAACACCAAGCGGGCGTTCTTCATCTATGGCGGCAACTGGCTGGCGACCCCGCTGTCGCCGCCGGGGCTGGAGTTCAACAGCCTGTTCGGCCGCTCCAGCAACCAGGAGCTGCTGACGGGCTCTGACAAGGTCTCGCTGAAGGCCGATGACTATGTCTTCCTGCGGCCCGAGCAGAGCGAGGCGCTGTTCCTGCAGTTCGGCGACATCGCACTCTTCGACGGGCAAAAGATCACCGGCTTCTGGCCGACCTTCGCGGTCTCGGCCTAGGATGACCTGACCACCTGCAAGCTGAGCAGGTCGAGGTCGTCGCCGAGGCGCCGAGGCTTGGCGTTCCTCCCCCGATGGATGAGCATGGCTGAGCAAGCGGTCCCCTTCGAAGGCGCATACGACTACATCGTGGTCGGGGCCGGCTCGGCGGGCTGCGTGCTGGCCAACCGGCTGTCGCGGGACCCGCGGAATCGGGTGCTGCTG
>MEEW01000231.1 GCA_001724985.1 Phenylobacterium sp. SCN 69-14 | reverse complement strand
CGTCGGGCTGCGCGAGACGTAGCGAGCGTAGTCGGTGCCCTTCTTTTCGTCCTTCGTGTAGCGGAGGCCGGCGGTCAGGTCGTTGACGTCGACGAAGCAGCAACCGTTGGTCACTTCGGCGTTGATGTAGGCGTAGCTGCCGAAGATCATCAGGTTGTCGATCGGCGCCCATTGGCCTTCCAGCTCGACGCCCCAGTTGCGCGCGTCGAGGTTCAGGAACTGGGTGCCGGTGGTCGAGCCGCTGATGATGACCCGTAGCGGCGCCTGGAAGCCCTTGTAGTCGGCGTAGAAGACCGCCGAGTTGAGCTGGAAGCGGCCGCCGAAGGTCTTCTTCAGGCCGAGTTCGTAGTTATCGACGTACTCCGGATCGGCGTAGGGCACCGCGGTCAGGCCGTTGGAGGCCAGCCAGCCGCCCGACTTGTAGCCGCGGCTGTAGCGGGCGTAGGCGTTGGTGGAGCTGTCCGGCTGCCACTGCACGCCAAGCGTGCCCGTCCAGGCGTCGTAGTCGCCCGACAGGTCGCGAACCAGGCCGCCGTTGGCGCCTTCGCGCAGGTTGGCGTAGGCAGGCTGGGCGGTGCAGGACGCGAGGGTCGCGCCGCCGCACACCACGAAGGTGGTGAAGTCCAGGGCGATGCCCTGGGCGACGGAGGCCGGAAGGCTCGCATACTGCTGGAGCAGGGTGGTGGTCGTCGGGCTGCGCGAGACGTAGCGAGCGTAGTCGGTGCCCTTCTTTTCGTCCTTCGTGTAGCGGAGGCCGGCGGTCAGGGTCCAGTTCTCGGCGAACTCGTAGTCGATCTGACCGAAGGCGGCGTAGGAATCGACCTCGAGCGTGCCGTCGACGAACAGGTAGTTGCCGTCCGGGTTGGCCGCGGCCGGACCGCCGGTCGCCAGGCTGAGCGGCGCGAGCATGGCCGCGTCGCCGAGCACCCGCAGGCCCTGGGGCTGCGCATAGGACTGGTGGTACTGGTAGAGGCCGACGATCCAGTGCAGCGGGCCGTCCGAATTGGACGACAGGTTGATCTCGTTCGACCACCACTTCTGCTTCTCGGTGTAGAAGAAGCGCTCGTTCGGCGAAACGCCGACCGCGGTGTAGGCGCCGAACGGCGTCGCGCTCGGGATGTTGAACAGGCCCTGACGCGAAGAGCGGTCTTCGTCGCCATTGGTGTTGTAGGTGTAGGACTGATAGCCGGCCAGGTACTTCAGGTTGGCCCAGCCCAGGTCCCAGTTCAGGTCGAATTGCAGACGGTGGTGATTGGAGAGCTTGCCCTCCATCGTCTGGTCCATGTCGATCTTGTACGGATCGGCGATCGACGGGTTGACCTTGTTGTAGCCGAAGGTCGGGTTGTAGTAGAGCGCGCTGTTCTCGATGCCGGTCGGCGAGACCGTGTCGTAGGGCGTGATCACGCTCTCGTGGATGTTGCCGACGCCGTAGCTGTCGTCCCAGTCGAACTTGGTGTAGCGCAGGCGGGCGGTGATGTTATCGCCCAGGTCGGCCTCGATCTGGCCTTCGACGATGTAGCGCTTCATGGCGCTGGTGTCGCCGCCGGGACCGACGTTCTCGATGAAGCCTTCGTCGCGGCGTTCGACCGAACCCCCGACCAGGAAGCGCAGGCCCTCGGTGATCGGGCCGCTGACCAGGGCGTCGGTGCGCCATGCGCCATAGTTGCCGACTGCGCCGCGGACCTCGCCCTTGAACTCGTGGCTGGGCCGCTTGCCGATGATGTTCAGCGCGCCGCCGATCGAGTTACGGCCGTAGAGGGTGCCCTGCGGGCCGCGCAGGATTTCCGTCCGCTCGATGAACAGCGACGGCGTCGAGGAGTCGGCCATCGAGTTCGAGAAGATGCCGTCGGAATAGAGCGCGACCGACGGGTCGGTGCCGATGGCGTTGGTCAGGCGGCCGAAGCCGCGGATCGAGAGACGGTCGTTGTTGGTGTAGGCGACGCTGGGCGTCACGCGCGCCAGGTCCTCGACCGTGGCCACGCCCATGATGTCGCGCTTCTCGGACGTATAGGCGGTCACGGCGACCGCGACGTCCTGCAGGCTCTGCTCGCGCTTTTCAGCGGTGACGACCAGTTCCTCGATGGTGAAGGCGTCTTGGGCCGCGGCCTGAGTCGCGGCGGACATGGCCGCGATGGACGCGCCCATAATGAAGAGACTGCGTAGGCGCAGCGGCTTACTCATAAATGTAACCTCCCAGCCAGACGCGGGCGTTAGCCGCCCGTCGCGAGTGCTTAAAGACCCAGGCTGGAGGTCTCGAACGACGTTCGAATAGAGGGAAATGCGCACGGTCGGAAATTTCGCGAAGCCTTGTTGCACAAGGGTCGCAGCGATTTGAGGGATCGGTACGGCTAAGTCGCAGAAAAGACTGCGTAATGGATTTCAGGCGGCGCCCGGAGCCTCAACGGCCGGCGATCAGGGCCCCCAGGCCCAGCACGGCCGCTTCCAGCGTTTCGTCTTCGGGCCCCGCTCCCGGCTCGGCCCGCGAGAGGGCGACGGCGGCGATGCCGCGGCCCCACGCCCATATCGCCTCGGCGATCTTTTCGGCCATTTCGGGAGAGTGCCGCCCGACGAAATCCTCGACGATCGCGGCGCGGGAGACGGCGCAGGCCTCGGCCTCGGCCTCGGCCACGTCGGCGCGGCGGCCGCCGTCCAGCGCCTCGTACATCAGCTCGTAGAGCTCGGGCTTCTGACGCAGGAAGTTCAGATAGGCCAGCCCCGTGGAGCGCAGGCCGCTGGCCTCGCCGCGCGTCTCGTAGGCCTGGCGCATGACCTCGGCCAACTGCCGGAAGCCGTCGACCGCCAGACCGCCGAGCAGGGCCGCCTTGTCCGCATAGTGATAATAGACCGTGCCCGGGGCCACGCCCCCGCGATCGGCGATGGCCCGCAGGGAAAGCCCGGCTCGCCCCTGCTCATGCAGGATCTCGCGCGCGGCGGCCAGCAACTGGCTGCGGACGTTGCCGACGTGATAGGTCCGCCGACGTTCGAGGATCGCCGTCGACGTCACCGCCGCTCCTGTCCTGGCCACGCACGCACCTCCGCACTGCGGCATACTCACGCCGCGACGCACTATTATCAGTGGTAACTTAAGGCTGGTTACGTGCGTCGGGTCAATCTGCGACCCTCGCTTTGGTCGCGCACGGCCCAGGCCATGATCTCTTCCCAGTGACTGTAGCCAAGAAAGCGGCCGATGTTCGGCACGATCCGGACCGCCTTCAGATGATCACCCAGCCAGGCCCGCATTTCGTCTGGCGAAGTCATGGCGTCGTCCTGGCCATGCCAGAGGGTGATCGGGGCGGTGAGACCCGACAGGTCCAGCCGCGAGGGCCGCGCCGCGCAGCGGATCGCCTCGGACGCGCCGCGGGCGCTGACCGCCAGGGCCTCGCGCGTATATTCGACCATGAAGTCGATCAGCTCAGGGTGAGACCGCAGATAGGCGCTGTCCCCCGGCGCGGAAGCCGCCGCCTGGGCGAAGCGTTCGAACTGCGCGCGGTTCAGGCCATGGCGCAGAATCTCAAACACCATGTCCGACAGCCAGGCGTTGCGGGAAATCCGCCGCCAGAACAGCGTCATCAGATGGCCAGCGTCCTCGGCCCGCTCGGTCTGCGGCCCCGGCCTGCGCCCGGTGACCAGCAGGATGCGCTCGATATCGCCGCCGAGCGCAGCCGCGGCGGCCAGGCCGTAGGGCGCGCCGTCCGAGAAAACCACCATGGCGGCCGGCCCCAGGCCAAGCTCGCGATGCAGCGCGACATAGTCCTCGGCCGCCGATTCGAAGCTGAAACGCGGCAGGGGATCGGTCCGCCCCACCCCGGCGCGCTCCAGCACGATCAGCCGCAGGCCCAGGTCCCGGGCCAGGCCGTGGCTGCCGCGGCGAAGCAGGCTGGAGCTGAGGTCCGGCATCACCGTCAGCACCGGCTCCCCCTGCGGATCGCCATAGTCCCGCCAGCCGATGGAGCGCCCGTCGCGCACGAAGACCCGAAGCGGCGGGGCGCTTTCGCGGGCCGACAGTTCCGTCGCCACGATCGCCGGCGCGAAGGCCCTCGCCTCGCCGCCCTCGAAGGCCGAGGCGAGCGAGGAAAGCTGGGTCAGGGCCCGGACCAGTTCGCTCTGGCGGTTCAGGCCCATCTTCTCGAACACCGCGCGGAGCTGATTGCGCAGGGTGTTGACGCTGACATCCAGGTCCTGCGCCGCCTCCTTGAGGGTCAGCCCCTCGGCGAGGCGCGCGGCCAGGCGCAGCTCGGCGCCGGTCAGGCCGAAGCTTTGGCGCACGCTCGACCACAGCCGGTCGGTGGAATCGACCGCCGGAAAGACCAGCGCCATCGCGCCGGCGGCCCCGGCGTCATCGTCGGCCGACAGCGGCTGCACGCCCTGGGACAGCGCGGCAGGCAAGGCCGAGGCCGGCATGACATAGGCGAAGAACGGGCCATCGTTCTCGGCGTCGGTGAACTTGACGATCACCTGCCCGGCGGAAATCTCGGCCAGGCGGCGGCGCGCCCGGTCCAGCGCCTCGTGGTTCGAGGCGTTCAGGAACCGCAGGCCCCGCGCCTCCAGCCCGCCCAGCCGCCGCTCGAAGGCGCCCCTGCCCGCGGCATTGCCCGCCACCGCCCCGCCGCGGGCGCCCAGCAGCACCACGCCGACGCGTTCGCCGCCGGGCGCGGGCGGCCGCGTCGCCGTCGCCGGCCGCACGGCGTCGGGCGCGGCCAGCGCCTCGATCACCTGCTCCCACTGGGCCGGATCGGCGGCGACGGCGTAGAGCGCCTCGATCACGGTCGAGACGCCGGACTTGTCCTGCGGCATGAAGGCCTTCCCCAAGAGGCCGGCCCATGCTGCCCCCAGCCGGCGGCGGGCCGCAAGCCTCGTCAGGTCAGCGAAGCCACCGCCGCATCGAGGGCGGCGACCAGGTCGCCGGGCGCGATCAGCACCTGCAGTCCGCGCTGGCCGCCATTGACGAACACCGTCTCGTGCAGGGTCGCCATCTCGTCGAGCACGGTCGGAACCTGGCGCTTCTGGCCGAAGGGCGAGACGCCGCCGACCTTGTAGCCGGTCAGGCGCTCGGCGTCGGCCGGCTTCATCATCTGGGCCGACTTGCCGCCGACGGCGACGGCCAGCTTCTTCATGGCGACCTCCTGGTCCGAGGCGAGGATGGCGCAGACCGGCTTGCCGTCCACCAGGGCCATCAGGGTCTTCAGCACCCGGTCCGGCGGAACGCCCAGGCTCTCGGCCGCCTGCAGCCCGACCCGCGGCGCGTCGGGATCGTAGGCGTAGGTGAAGAGCTCATAGGCGATCCCCGCCTTGTCGAGCGCGCGGGTCGCGGGAGTCGTCCTGGCCATGGCCAGCCTCTATCCCGCCCGGGACGCCGCCGCCAAGGCTGCGTTCATCTCGGCGCGAGGTTCAGCACGATCTCCCCGTCCTCGACATGGACGATCACCACGCCCAGGGCCGGGCCGTCGTTGATCTGCAGGACCAGGTTCTGCCCCTTGTAGTCGGAGAGATCCTTGCCGCTGACCGGCCGGGCCTTGGCGATGAACGACAGGATCGCGTTCTGGGCATGCTCCAGCGTGGCCTCGAAGGTCACCGTCTCCAACGGCGCCTCCATGGTCCCCAGGACCCCGGTCCCGCGCTTGGTGGAATAGACCATGGTGCTACCTCATCAGCTTGAGCGCGCCGGTCACGGCGTCGATGCGCGCGATCTCGTCCGGCCCGATGCCGACGCAGGTGGGCGTGCCCGCCGCCACGACGGTGCGGCCCGCATCGCGGATCACCATGGCCGGCAGCCCCGCGGCCTGCGCCTGGCGCGCCAGCTCGAACAGCTCGGCTTCCGAGGCGCAGCGCAGCACCACCTTGGGCATGCCCGCCTGGAACCAGGCCGACTGCTTCTCGGGCGGGGCGTTCAGCAAGGCGCCGACCGCCGCATGCGCGACCTGGGCCGCCATCTTGCCCGGCGGCAGGGCCAGCGCCTCGTTGACCACGATGACCTGCTTCATGCGGCCCAGCCTTTCGGCCGGATGGGACGCGATGGCAAGCCGTCAGGCCAGGACGTAGGGCTCGTCCTGCTCGGAGATGGTCGTCTTCCAGCCGAGATCGGCCTCGATCCGCTGTTGCAGCGCCTGGGCGGCCACCGGCTCGCCATGCACGATGAAGGTCCGCTTCGGCGGGCTGCGGAAGCCGCCCAGCCAACGCATGATCTCGTCGACATCGGCATGGGCCGACAGCATCGGCAGGTTGGCGATCTCGGCCCGGATCGGAATCCACTGGCCGTGGATCTTGACCTCGCGGGCGCCGTTCAGCAGCGCCTCGCCACGCGTGCCGGCGGCCTGGTAGCCGGCGAAGACCACCGTATTGCGCGGATCGGGCCCATAGGCCTTGAGGTGGTGCAGGACCCGCCCGCCGGTCGCCATGCCGCTGGCCGAGATGATCACCTTGGGCACCGTGTTGGCCGAGAGGGCCTTCGACTCCTCGACGTCGCGGGTATAGGTGGCGACCGCGCAGGCCGCCCGGCATTCGCTGGGCGACAGCCTGTGATCCAGCGGATGGCGCGCCAGCATGGTGCTGGCGTCGATGGCCATCGGGCTGTCGAGATAGATCGGGACCAGGCCCAGCCGCCCGGCCTGCTTCAGGCGCCAGAAATAGTAGAGCAGCTCCTGCGCCCGGCCGACCGCGAAGGCCGGGATGATGACCGTGCCGCCGCGCCGGCTGGTCCGCTCGACCACCGTGGCCAGGACCTCGCCGGGATCGACCGGCTCGTGCCGGCGGTCGCCATAGGTCGATTCCACCAGCACGTAGTCGGCCGCTTCGACCGGCTCCGGATCGGGCATCAGCGGATCGCCATAGCGGCCGAGATCGCCGGAGAAGACGGTGGTCGTCCCGCCCCAGCGGATCTCCGCCGTCGCCGCGCCCAGGATATGGCCGGCGCGCCGATAGGTCAGGTGCGCGCCGTATCCGAGGTCGAAGGTCTTTCCGAAGGCGACCGGCTTCAGTTGCTCCAGCGCCCGCTGGGCGTCGCGGCGGCCATACAGCGGCAGGGCGGGCTTATGCTTGGAAAAGCCGTGCCGATTGGCGAACTCGGCGTCGTTCTCCTGGATCTTGGCGCTGTCGAGCAGCAGCAGCTCGCAAAGATCGGCCGTCGCCTCGGTGCAGACGATGTCGCCGCCATAGCCGTCGTGGACCAGGCGCGGAAGATAGCCGCTGTGATCCAGATGGGCGTGGGTCAGCACCACCTTGTCGAGCTGGGTCGGGCCGACCGCCAGGGGCCGCCAGTTCTGCAGGCGCAGGGCCTTCAGCCCCTGGAAGAGGCCGCAATCGACCATGAGGCGGCGCCCGCCGTGGCTCAGGACGTGCTTCGATCCGGTCACGGTTCCGGCCCCGCCCAGCGAGGTCAGTGTCAGTCTGGCCATGCACGCTCCACCAAGACTTGCGGGCTTGCGCCGCAAGCTGGGCCGGGACCTTGAGTTACGTCAAACCTGCGCAGCTAGGCCGCGTTCGGCGCGATGCGAAGGAAGTTCCCGGCGTAGAACTTCGACTTCACCGCCTCGGTGCGGCCGTCCAGGTGGCGTTCGAACTTGCCGATGGGGTCGCGGCCGCCCTCGATGTGCGGATAGTCGCTGGAGAACAGGTAGAGGTCGGCGCTGGACTGATCGAGCATGCAGCCCAGGTCCTCCAGCGGGAAGGGCGTGAACGCCATCTGCTCGGTGATCTGCTGGGTGGGGCTGCGCTTCTGGACCTGCAGATTGGCGTCGTTGCGTCCCCAGGTGCGGGCCACCCAGTCCAGCCGCCGCAGCATTTCCGGAACCCAGCCGGCCCCCAGTTCCACCGCCGCCCCGCGCAGGTTCGGGTGCCGGTCCAGCACGCCGTCCAGCACCAGCATGCTGATGAAGCCCTCGGGCGCCTGGTGCTGCAGGGCCGCGTCCTTGGTGCGCACGTTCTCGCCGCCGCCCAGCCAGTCCTTCACCGGGGCGCGGCCGTTGGAGCCCCAGGCCTTGGAGACCTGCAGCGGCGCGCCGCCGACATGCATCAGGAACGGCGTGCGCGCCTCGGCCAGCCGCGCCCAGAACGGCTCGAAGTCGACATGCCCCGGCGAGCGGTCCCCCAGCGGCGGGCGGTGCGGAACCCAGACCGCGCCCAGCCCCTGGGCCAGCGCCCAATCCAGTTCGGCCAGCGCCAGGTCCGGCTCGTCCAGCGGAATGGCCGCCACGCCGATCATCCGGCTGTCGGCCTTGCAGAAGTCGGCCATGTGCCGGTTGTGCGCCCGGGTCGCGCCATAGCGCAGCCGCGGCTCCAGCCTGGTGCTGGGCGAGAACGGCATCCGCAGACTGTGGGTGGCGAACACCAGTTGCTTGGTGAAGCCCAGCAGGTCCAGCGCCTTGGAGCGGTCGGCGCTGTCGAACGCCCCCAGGGCCTGGATCTCCTTGGACCTGGCGATCAGTTCGTCGCCCATGGCGATCTGTTCGGCGCGGTGAGCGTCGCTGTGCCGGTTGCCCTGCCCCACGATGACCGCCACCTCCTCGTCGGTGACGATGGACGCCGAATAGCTTACCTCCGGAATCTCGTCGCGCAGGCCCGGATCGGCGTACTTCTTCAGGAAGTCCGGCAATTCCATGATGTGGCTGTCGGCGTCGTAGAACACGCGGGTCGCGGGCGCATAGGTCATCGCATCCTCCTTGCGCGCCCGCGTCTGTCCCGCGCGAGCGTCGATGCCCAGCCTACTTGGCCGAAACGCGCAGGGCGAGCGGTTATGAGACGCCTGGCCGGCCGGCGCGAGGCTCGGCCAGGCGTTCGGGGAAGGTGATCAAGAAGCTCGGTAGTCCGAAGGGCCTGACCGTCTCCCGCCCCGACCTGGGAACAGCGGCCATCCAAGCCAAGGCTGATGCGTTCGCCGCTCGCCTCGGTCCCAGGGTCCAGGGGATGCGCGCCGAGGGGCTATCCTTCGGGGCCATTGCCGACCGCCTGAATGACATGCGGGTGCGGACGGCGCGGGGGAAGGAATGGACGCCCATGGCCGTGAAGCGTGTTCTGGATCGGACGACATAGGGAGCGCGATTGCGGGGCCAGGGGCGTACCGTGGCGGGCTTCCCGCAAGGCTCAGCTAGGTAGGG
>MEEW01000230.1 GCA_001724985.1 Phenylobacterium sp. SCN 69-14 | reverse complement strand
CTCGTTCATCGCCGGCACGCCGACCGACGCCGCCCTGCCGGTGAATGTCATTGGGGCCGAGGACATGAAGAAGCAGGGCTCGCCCAGCACCGTCCAACTGGTCAAGAACCTCAGCGCCGCCCAAGGGTCCATCGGGGAAAGCAACCGCTTCCTCGGCACCGCCGCCGGCGCGGCGACCGTCAATCTGCGCGGCTTCGGTTCGCAGCGGACCCTGGTCCTGTTCAACGGCCAGCGCATGGCGCCCTCGCCCGCGGCCGTGGCCATCGAGTCCGTCGACATCAACTTCATCCCCAATGTGGCGATCGGGCGGATCGAGGTCCTGCGTGACGGCGCGGCCGCCACCTACGGCTCCGATGCGGTCGGCGGCGTGGTCAACTTCATCACCCGTCGCGATCTCGAGGGCTTCGAGGTCACGGCCAACTATTCCAAGATCGACGGCTCCTCGGGCGACTACGACATCAGCGGCGCCTACGGGTGGAAGTTCGACCGCGGCAACCTGCTGGTCACCGGCACCTATCGCCGGCGCAGCGAACTGCGCACCACCGACCGCGACTGGGCGCTGCGCCCGTTCGCGGAGAACTTCTACGGCGGCTGGTCGACGGCTTCGAACCCCGGGGTGTTCACCACGGGCACGGCGGCCCAACTGGCGAGCGGCACGTTCTCGCAGTCCTTCGTCGACAATGGCTGCGCCGAGCTTGGCGGGGTGCTGGTCAGCGCGGCGAGTCCGGCTTCCGGTTGCCGCTTCCAGTTCACCCAGTTCGACAATCTGGTGAACGACGAATACCACTACAACCTCTATGCGGAGTTGAACTTCGCCGTCACCGACGACATCGACTTCCACGCCGAAGCTCTGTGGTCGCGTCATGACGTGCCCGACGAACGTGTCTCGCCGGCCCAGTCGACCACCCAGTTCCCGACGCCGATCATGGCTTCGGGCGGATCGCCCGGCGGCGGGACCTCGCCCTATCCGGCGGTCGGCCTCAACCAGCAGTCGCGGTTCTATATCCCGCCGACCAATCCCGGCCTGATCGCGTTCCTGGCCAATCCGGCCAACTGCCCGGCGCTCGGGACGATCTGCGCCAACGCCGCCGCGAACGGCGTGATCACCTCCCAGACCCTGTGGCGGCCGGAAGGGTACGGCGGCAATCCGCTCTATGCGGACGGCGCCGACCACCAGCATCGCGAGGCGACCGCCTTCCGGGTCGGCGCGGGCCTGAAGGGGCGTATCTTCGACAATATCGGCTGGAACCTCCAGGGGACGTACCAGGAGAACCACGGCGTCGCCGGCGCCGGCCCGGACATCTCGGTCAACCGCCTGCAACTGGCGCTGCGCGGCCTGGGCGGAGCGGGCTGCAACCCGGTCACCGGGACGCCCGGCGCCGGGCCCTGCATGTATTTCAACCCGTTCGCCAACGCCTATCAAAGGGCGATGGGGGTCGGCGGGACCAACCCCTACTATGTGTCGAGCGCCAATAACGACAACCCCGACCTGCTGAACTGGCTGCACCAGGATCTGACCGGCGACACCCGCACCCAGCTTTTCGTGCTGGAGGGCGTGTTGAACGGCAAGCTGCCGATCGAATTGTCCGGCGGCCCCATCGGTTGGGCCCTGGGCGCCCAGTACCGCTATGACCGGGTTCAGATCAGCGTTCCGGACTACTACGACATCAACGCCGCGCCTTGCGTGGACAGCATTCCCTATGGCGACGGCCTGCCCGGCTGCGGCACGAGCGGCACCGGCGCCTTCACCTTCTATTCGGCGGTCCAGGAATACGACGTCGACCGGATCGTCTCCTCGGTCTTCGCCGAGGTGAAGCTGCCCATCACCGACCGGCTGGAGCTCTCGGGCGCAGTGCGGCACGAGTACTATGGCGGTCGGATCGGTTCGACCACCAACCCGAAGATCTCGGTCCGCTGGCAGGCGCTGGACTGGCTGGCGCTGCGGGCGTCGGCCGGCTCGACCTTCCGCGCGCCGCAACAAAGCGACATCACGCCCGGCAACGTGCGCACCCTGGCCCAGTTCAACCTTCCGGGCGTCGGCTCGCTCTATCGCCCGGTCGACCAGGCCCGCAATCCCGACCTGCAGCCCGAGACCGCCGACACCTACAATGTCGGCCTCATCCTCAACCTGGGGAATTTCCGCGGAACGGTCGATTACTTCCGCTTCAAGTTCAAGGACGAGCTGACCAACGAGACCGCGGCCGCCCTGGTTTCGACCATGTTCCCCAGCGCCACCCCCTCGACCTGGCAGTGCAACGTCGCGGCCTTCCGCAGCCGCTTCAACTTCGCCGACGACGGAAATCCCGCCACCGACGATTGCACGCCCGGCAACCTCCTGTCGGTGAAGACCAACCTCATCAACGGGCCGAGCGTCGACACCTCCGGCGTCGACTTCCAGGGCACCTACTATTGGGACAACGCCCTGTTCGACGGCGACCTCGCCTTCGGCGTCGATGGCACCTACACCATCGACTACAAGCGCGGCGCGCTGATCACCCTCGACGGCTATACGATCTCGCCGGCCATCGACCGCGCCGGCAAGTCCGAGCTGCTCAGCGCCTTCTATTCCTATCCGAAGCTGCGGGCGAACGCCTATGTCAACTGGTCGCGCGGGGCGCACAACCTGCGTTGGACCACCCACTACAAGGCCGGAACCGACAACCTCGTCGGCGCCTCGGTGCTGAAGACCGACGACGAAGTGACCCACGACATCGTCTATCAGGGCCAATTGCCGTGGGACACGGTGCTGACCCTCGGCGTGATCAACGTCTTCGACTCAGATCCGCCCTTCACCCGCAGCCAGTACAACTACGACTACACCAACGCCTACATGCTGGGCCGAGTGTTCCAACTCGGCGTCAAGAAGCACTTCTAGGGATCAAGTCCAGCAACCTGTCGGGGCGCCTTCGGGCGCCCCGTTTCCCGGAGTTCCCATGCGTCGCCCCTCGATCCTGGCAGCCATCCTCGCCGCCGCCAGCTTGGCGGGCCCGCATCTCGCCCTGGCGCAGGCTCCGGCGAAAGGGGCGGCCGAGTACATCCTCGACTATGACGCGATCCATCATCCGGTGATGGCCCGCAAGGGCATGGTGGTCAGCCAGAGCGAGAGCGCCTCTCGCGTCGGGGCCGATATCCTGCGCAAGGGGGGCAATGCTGTCGATGCGGCCGTCGCCACGGGTCTGGCCCTCGCGGTTACGCTGCCGCGGGCGGGCAACCTTGGCGGCGGCGGCTTCATGCTGATCCACCTGGCCAAGGAGAACAGGACCCTCGCGGTCGACTATTATGGCCAGGCGCCGGCGGCGACGCGCCCCGACCTCCTTGTCGGCGGCGACGGAAAGCTGGACCCCGCGAAGCGCTACTCGCACCGCGCCGTCGCCGTGCCGGGGACGGTTAAGGGGTTCTACGAGGTTCACCGCCAGTACGGCCGCCTGCCGTGGCGCGATCTGGTGGAGCCCGCCCTGAAGCTGGCCGCGGACGGGATCATCCTGACCGACGACATGGTCTATGCGACCGATGTCTACAGCCCCGCGCTGCTCGCCGACGCCCCCTCGGCTCAGGCGCTCTACAAGCCGGGCGGCGTCAACTACGCGCCCGGCGAGCGGCTGAAGCAGCCGGACCTGGCCTGGGCGTTGCGCCAGATCCGCGACGGCGGCGCCGACGCCTTTTATCGCGGCGAGGTGGGGCGGCGCGTGGTGGCCGGCGTGCAGGCTGGCGGCGGCGTGCTGACGCTGAAGGACCTGGCCGACTATCAGATCCGAATCCAGCAGCCCCTATGGTGCGAGTATCGCGGCGTGCCGGTCGCCTATATGCCGCCGCCGGCCGCCGGCGTCCTGTTGTGCGAACTGATGAACATCGTCGAACGCTATCCGATGGCGGATTACGGCCAGAACAGCGTCCAGGCTCTGCACGTCACCGCCGAGGCGATGAAGCTGGTCTTCGCCGATCGCGCGCGCTTCATGGGCGGCTGGCCGCAGTATCAGCCGCCTGTCCAGGGGCTTTCAAGCAAGGCCTATGGCGCCGAACGCGCGCGTTCGATCGATCTCAACAAGGCGATGGACAAGGCGGCCATGCCCGGCGATCCGCTGACCTTCGAGAGCCGCGACACCACCCACTTCTCGGTCGCCGACGCCGAGGGGAACGTGGTCAGCAACACCTTCACCCTCGGCTCGTCCTTCGGGTCTCACGTGATGGCGCCGGGCACGGGCTTCTTCCTCAACGACGCCATGGCGAACTTCTCCTGGAGCGGTTCGGAGTCGGCCAACGCTCCGGAGCCGGGCAAGCGGGTGATCTCGACCATCACGCCGATCATCGCGTTTCGGGACGGGAAGCCCTGGCTGGCCTCCGGCACGCCCGGCGGGACGCGCATCATCGGGGCGATGGCCCAGCTCATCAGCAATGTGGTGGACCACAAGCTCAACATCGCCGAGGCGACCAGCCGGCCGCGCATCTTCCAGGCGGCGAGCGACACCCCGGTCGAATTCGAGCCCGGCTTTCCGATCGACATGCTGAAGCTGATGGAGGCCAAGGGCCACAAGGCCAAGCCCAGCCTGACCATGGGATCGACCCAGTCGATCATGATCGAAGACGGGGTGTTCGAAGGCGGCGCCGACAGTCGTCGCCCCGACGCCGGGGTCGCGGGGGTGGACTGACGAGGCGGGCGTAGGCGATGGTCCCGTAGAGCAGGCTCAGCAGCAGCAGATTTGCGAGCTCCGGGGCCTGCTCGCCGAGCGAGGCTCCCATCTGGTTGGCGCCGACCATGAGATGGATGCCGGGCGTGGTCGGCAGGAGGCGGGCGAGGGCCGCCAGCCAGGCCGGCGTCTGCTCCACCGGCCACGACAGGTTCGACAGGAAGAAGATCGGCAGCGAGGTGAGGATCCAAAGCTGAACCGGCCGTTCCCGCGTCCTGAAGAAGCTTCCCAAGGCCAGGGCGCCGCAGACGACCGCCGCGACGAACAGGGTCGCCGACACCGCCAGGGTGAGAGCCTGGGCGGCCGCGCGCGGATAATCCTGAAACCAGAAGACGAAGCCGATGTAGTAGAGGACCACCGAAAGGCCGATCGCGAAGAACGCCAGCGCAGTCCCGGTGAATTCTGCAGGGGAAAGGGCGTGCGGGCCGCGGGCTTCGCGCCGGGTGGCCGCCAGCATTCCAACCCCCATCACCATGGTCTGCTGGATGATGAGGAAGGTCACGCCCGGTACGACCGTGGCCCCATAGCCTTCGCGCGTGTTGAACAGGGGGCGGGCGACGACGGCCAGCGGCGCGGCGGCGGGCGCGCCCGTGGCCATCGCCTGGCCGACTGCGGCCTCCCGCCCGAGCGCGGCGAGCGCGGTTCCCAAACTGGCGAGCGAGGTGCTGCTGCGCAGCAGGAAGGCGCCATTGCCGTAGAGCGCCACATGCCCCTGTTCGCCCCGCAGAACGGCGCGTTCGAAGCCGGCGGGGATCAGGACGAAGGCGTCGATGCGGCGTTCGCTCATCAACCGCAGGGCCTCTTGCGAGGAGGCGGCCTGAGCGACGATCTCGGCCTGCTGCAATCCCTGCGCCTTGATGATGAAGGCGCGGCTGGCGGCCGTATGGTCGTTGTCGACCACGGCGACCGGGATGCGCACGACGACCTCGCCGGAATAGGCGGCCGGGTAGAAGAACGAGTAGACGATCGCCGAGCCGACCAGGAGCAGGAGGGCCGCGCGATCGGCGAGGATCGCGCGGAAGGTCGCGAGGAAGGCCTGGCCGATCATCGCTTTCCCCAGAGATCCGGGCGCTGGGCGGCGTGTAGGTATCGGGGCAGGCCGATCGCGGCGCCGACCGCCAGGAAGACCAGCAGAACGAGGATCTGGCGCAGCGACACCGCGACGGGCGAGGCCATGACGAACTGTTCGGCCCACAGATTGGCGAAGGCGGTGAAGGGCAGGAGCGCGCTCCAGACCCGCGCGAAGGCCGAGGCGGACTCGACCGGAAAGATGGCGCCTGCGAACGCGAAGGATGCGCCCGCGTAAATGCCTGTCAGCGACAGCGACTGGGCCATGGAGGCGGTGAGGCCGACGAACAGCAGGGCGACGCCGACATAGGCCAGATACATCGCCGCGTAGCCGGCCATGACCATCGCCAGGCTCCCGGCGATGGGCCATCCCCGGACGGTTGCGAGATAGAGGCACGCCGCCAGGCCCCAGGCCATGAACGCGGCCAGATAAGGGGTCAGCTTCCCAGCGACGCGGGCGAGGTTCTCGCCGGTCGATCCGTTCAGCCATGCGCCCATCGCGCCATCGCGCAGCTCGCGGCCGAGCGCGCTGACCACGGCGACCATGAAGACCAGATGCAGCATGGCCGGGTGCAGGAGGCCGACGAGCTGCAGTTCGTAGCTGCCCTGGGGGTTGTGGAGGACCGTGGTCCGGGCTCCGAGCGGGGCGGCTCGAACCTTGCCTGGGCCGACGATGGCGGCGGTCTGCCGGGCCGACAATTCTCCGGCATAGGCCGAGATCACGTTGCTGGCTTCCCGCAGGGCCGCACCGGAGGGCGTGGCGTAGCTGGCGTTGAAGAAGAGCGTGATCTTCCCGGTCTCGCCACGCAGCACGTCGCGGGTGACCTCGGCGGGAATGAACACCAGCAGGTAGGCTCTGCGCATCCGCACCAGCCGTTCGCCGGCGGCCATGTCGCCGGTCTGCTCGACCACCTTCAGGGCCGGCGCGGCGTCCAGCCGGCGGACAAGCTCGCGACTGAGGGCGCTGGCGTCGGCGTCGACCACCACGACGGGCAGATCGCGCATCACGCCGCTGGACATCTCGACCGCCAGGAGCGCCATCAAGGCCAGCGGCGCCAGGCTCAGCAGCGCCCGGTCCCAGAAATGCGCCGCCAGGAAGGCGATCTCCCGCCGCAGGGACCCTTGGAAGGCGCGCAGGGCCGGTTTCACTGGGGCCAGTCGAAGAGAACGGTCATCCCCGGCCGAAGACCCTCGATCTTCTGCACCGGTGCGGCGCGGACCTCGAAACTCTTGATGTCGAACCCGCGCGATTGGCGGGTGGCGCGCCAGGTCGCAAAATCGCCGGCGGGCGCCACGAACTCGACGCGGAAGGCGGCCGAGCGCGTCTTGAGGGCCGGGATCGCTCCCCTGATCGTCATGCCCCGCCGCAGGCCGCTCAACTGATCTTCGCGGACCGTGAGCGTGACCCATGGGGCCTGGACCTGGGTCAGGGTGAAGACGGGGAAGCCCTGCGGGACCAGTTCGCCGGGCTGGGCCAGGCGGCGCCCGATTTCGCCGTCCGCGGGGGCGTAGACCTTGGTCTCAGCCGCGGCGGCCTCAACCTCGGCGACGGCGCCTTCGGCCTGGCGCACCTGGCCGCTGGCGGCGGCCCGGTCCTGGGGGCGAGCGCCGGCGAGGGCGGCGTCATACTGCGCGCGAGCCGCCCGGGCGCCTTCGCGCGAGGCGATGGCGTTGGTGCGCGCCTCGTCGGCCTTCTGACCGGAGATCACCCCCTGGTCGTAGAGGCGCTGGGTCCGGCCGGCCGTCTCCTGGGCGAGGTCGGCGGCGGCCTGGGCGCGGCGCCACTGGGCCTCGGCGGCGCGAACGTCCTCGCGGCGGGCGCCCTCCTCGGCCTTGTTCTCCACCGCCTGGGCGCTGGCCAGGGCGCCATGCGCCTGTTCGGACTTGGCCGCGACCTCGGGACTGGCGAGCGTATAGAGGAGCTGGCCGGCGCGGACCGGCTGGCCTTCATTGACGAAAAAGCGCTCGATCCGGCCCGTCACCTTGCTGGTGATGCGGATCTCCCTGGCGTCGACCATGCCCTGCAACTGGTCCGGAACCGGCCGGTAGCTCAGCCAGAGGCCAAGCGCCAGCAGGGCGGCGATCAGCCCGCCGACGACGACGGGCCTGGAGATGCGGCGGCGCGGCGCGGGCGGCGCGTCGGCCTCGGACGTCGTCGTGGAGTCGGTCATGGGATCACCCGGTCGGCGCGTGCGAGATAGTCGGGCAGCTCGTTCATGCGGCCGCTGGCGTTCAGCAGCTGGGCCAGCGCCTGGATGTAGTCGTTGGCCGCCTGGGCGCGTTGCAGCCGCGCCTTTCCAAGCCCAAGCTCGGCGTCGATCACGTCGAGCGATGTCGCCTGTTGCTCCCGGTAGGACAGGGTCTGCAGCCGAAGGTTCTCCTCGGCCGAGGCGATCGAGCTGTCGAGAAGCAGAAAGCGCCGGCGCGCGGCTTCCGCCTCGTTGTGGAACTTGGTGACGCCGATGAGGATTTGGGTCTCGGCCTCCCGCCGCCCGGCCTGCGCCTGATTGCGCGTTTCGCGGGCCGCCTCCACCATCTCCCGCCGGCCAAGTCCGGAGAGCAGCTTGTACTTGACCCCGACGCCGACGGACCAGTCGGGATCGGTGAGCAGGCTCTCCTCGCGGTCGAAATTGTACTGCGCGAAGCCGTAGACCGTCGGCCGCGTCTTCGCGCGTTGCAGGTCGAGGCCCGCCTTGGCCTGGTCCTCGATCGCCCGGAAGCGCTCGAGCTGCGGATGCGCTTCGAGAGCGCCTGCGAGGTAGGTGTCGCGCGGCGGCAGGGGGCCGGAGTTCACCGCCAGCGGGCTTGCCGGGCGGACGCCCGACGGCGCCCTCAACAGCCCCGCCAGGACCGCGTTGGCGCTGGCGAGATCGGAGATCGCCTTCTCGTATTCGCGCGCGGCGTCGTCGCGGGCGACCTCCGCCTGGAGGCGCTGGGCGCGGCTGATGAAGCGTTCTTGCTCCAGCTTGGCGGCGTCGGAAGCGTGGCTTTCGAGGCCGGTCAGGACGTCGCGGCGCACCGCGAGCGCCCGTTCGGCCAGTTGCTGGCCGAAATAGGCCTGGGTCAATTGCAGGAGCTGGCCCTCGACGGTGAGCGCCAGATCGGCCTTCGCCTGCGCCACCTGCGCGCGCGCGCCGGCCTGGGTCGCCGGGATCTGACCGCCGGTATAGATGGGCAGGGTCGCCGTCGCGATCGGCCGGGTGCTCGACCGCTCGGTCTGGAAGCGGAGGCGGTCGGGAAGGCCCAGGCTTGCGGCTGCGGCCGTGAAGGAGCCGAGCGGCAGGATCAAGGTCTTCTGGTAGTCCAGCAACTGGATGTCGACATCCACGTCCGGGCGCCGGAGCGTGCGGGTCGCCGCCTCCTGGGCCGACAGGCTGCGCATGTGGGCGTTCTGGGCTTCGACGGCGTCGGAGCGCTCGACCAGCCGCTGCTGAGCGGCGCGGAAGTCGAGCGTGACCGGCGCTCCTTCCTGGGCTGAGCCCGCCGTCGCCCAGCCGAGCGCGAGCGCGACGAGAGCAGGCCGCATACGAAAAACGACGGTCTTCATCCGGAGGCGCCTGTCAGACGGCTTTCGACGGTTGGTCCACTTGCGTATCGAACGGCGTTCCGGACGCGCGCACAAGCCGGCGTGGAAAAACCTTGGTCCTCAGAGGCGCGGTGGATCGGTCAGCGGAAGGGTGAAGGTGAAGCGAGTCTCCTGCGGACATGACGATGCGCTGAGTTCGCCGCCATGCGCCCTGGCGATTTCCGAAGCGATATGAAGGCCAAGGCCCAGTCCGCCCTGGCTGGGTTGCACCTCGCCGCGGACGAACGGCTGGAAGAGCCGTTGCATGGCCGCCGGCGGTATCGGCGGGCCGCTGTTGGCCACCGACAGCGTCAGGCGCTCGCCCGTGACCGCGGCGGCCAGGCGGACCGGCGCCTCCTCGGTTCCATAGGTCAGGGCGTTGGCGAGCAGGTTCGAAACCAACTGGCTCAGACGGCCGGGATCGACCGGCGCCGGGGCGGTCAACTGGAAGTCGCACTCGATCCGGCGATCCGGATGGCTCGCCTCCAGCTCTTCGACCACCTGGCGCAGGATCGGCTCCAGGTCATGAGGCCGCCGCTCGACGACGATGCCGCCGCCGAGTCTTCCTCGCGCGAAGTCCATGACGTCGTCGATCAGGCCGGCCATCCGCACGGCGCTCGCCTCCATGAGCTGGATGACGTGGCGCCCCCGCTCGCTCAAGGACTCCTTGCGCAGCAACCGCGCCGCGCCGCCGATCGAGGCCAGGGGATTGCGCAGGTCGTGGCCGAGCACGGCGATGAACTGTTCGCGCAACCGCGCGGTCTCCTGTTCGTGCAGGAGTTCGCGGCGGGTCAGTTGTTCCAGCGCCTGCAAGGCCTGGGCATGGGCTTCGAGCTGGTCGCGCTGGGCGGCCAACTGCTGACGCTGGCGGTGGAGTTCGAAGAAGACATTGGCCTTGCTGCGCAGGACGTCGGGCTCGATCGGCTTCTGGATGAAGTCGACCGCGCCGGCCTCGTAGCCGCGAAAGCGCCGGCGTCCGTC
>MEEW01000229.1 GCA_001724985.1 Phenylobacterium sp. SCN 69-14 | reverse complement strand
GTCATCGCAACCGGCCGGAAGGCCGGCGAGGAGAAGACCGTCTACATCTACAATGTCTGCGATCACGAGGAAGCCTACGCCGAGACCGGCAGCCAGGCCGTCAGCTACACCACCGGCGTGCCGGCGATGATCGGGGCGCGGCTGATGCTGACCGGCGCCTGGACGGGCGCAGGGGTCTTCAACATGGAGCAACTGGACCCCGATCCCTTCATGGACCTGATGAACAGCCAGGGCCTGCCCTGGCAGGTGCGGGACCTGCCCGCGCCGCTGGCCTTCTGATCGCCGCATGGAGACCCAAGCGGGCGGCCCCGGCGCCTTTGCGCAATTCGATCTTGGCCGCGTCCCCTCGCCCTGTTTCGTGGTTGATGCGGCGGCGGTGAGGCGCAACCTCGCAGTTCTCGAGGACGTGGCCGACCGCAGCGGAGCCAAGGTGCTGCTCGCCCTCAAGGCCTTTTCGATGTGGGCCCTGGGCGATCTGGTCGGCGAACACCTGCACGGGGTCTGCGCCTCCGGCCTCTGGGAGGCGCGGCTTGCACGCGAGCATTTCAAGGGCGAGCTGACGACCTATGCGCCGGCCTATCGCGCGGCGGACCTGCCCGAGATCCTGCGCCTGTCCGACACGGTGATCTTCAATTCGCCGGCCCAGATCGCCCGGTTCGAGGCGCTGATCTCGCAGGCGCGGGCCGACGGCGAGGTTTTCGAGATCGGCCTGCGCCTCAACCCCGAGCACAGCGAGGCGCCGGTCGCCAAGTACGACCCCTGCTGTCCCGGATCGCGGCTGGGCTTTCCGGTGTCGCAACTGCGGCCCGAGCATCTGCGCGGGGTCGACGGCCTGCACGTCCACGCCCTGTGCGAACAGGGCTTCGAGCCCTTGCAACGCATCTGGAACGCGCTGGAGCCGCAGCTCGAGGGCCTGCTGCCTGGCCTGAAGTGGGTGAACCTCGGCGGCGGCCATCACATCACCCGCGCCGACTATGCGCGCGAGGATCTGATCGCATTCCTGCGGGACATCGGCGGCCGTCATGGCGTCGAGGTCTATCTGGAGCCGGGCGAGGCGATCGCCCTGGACGCGGGAATCCTGGTCGGCGAAGTCCTCGACGTCTTCGAGAACGGCGCGCAGGTGGCGATCACCGACATCTCGGCGACCTGCCACATGCCCGATGTGCTGGAGGCCCCCTATCGCCCGGCGATGCTGGGCGAAGCCAGCGAGGGCGTGGTCGTGCGCCTCGGCGGCCCCTCCTGCCTGGCCGGCGACGTCATCGGCGACTACCGGTTCGCACAGACGCCCGCCCCGGGAACGCGCATCGCCTTTCTCGACCAGGCGCACTATTCGATGGTGAAGACCACCACGTTCAACGGGGTCCCCCTGCCCGCCATCGCCCTCTGGGACAGCCGGACCGACGACCTGCGCCTGGTGCGGGAATTCGACTACGGCGATTTCCGCGATCGGTTGTCCTGAAGGAGCAGAGCGCCGGACCGCCGCCCTTCAGATCAAAGGTCAACGGGACGGCCCGAAGCCTCTTCCTCGAGCGTCACCGCGACGTCTGCATTGGCGGAAAGGCGCACCCGGTCCCCTTCCACATCGGCGACGAAGCCGAGCTCGATATAGTGATGATGCTTGCCGTGCGCGCCGAAGCCGTCGCGCTTCTTCAGCTTGATGCGCGAGCCGTCCACCCGGTCCACCGTCCCCACATGCACGCCATCCGCACCGATGACTTCCATGTCCGCCTTGATCTCGTCAGTCATCTCTCGTCCTCCATCGACCGACAACGCAATGGCTACTCAGATTGTTCACACCGCCGCCTTGATGAACATCAAGCCAGATCCTGGCGCCCGGTCCTTGAGGCTCATACGCCCCGACGATATGTAGAATATCTACATATCGCGGAGAGGCTCGATGCAATCCTGGACTACCGCGCTGCTGGCGCAACGCCGGCGAAGAACGACGTTCAAATCCCTTCGTATCGCGGCCGCGGCCTGGCCGGTGCTGGCCCTGGCCGCCGGGCAGGCCTTGGCGCAGCAACCGCCGCCGGAGACCTGCACGGCCATCAGCGACGAAGGCCTGCCCCCCGCCCTGGCGGGCTGGGCGAACCGCTCGCCCGTGACCGCCGCCGCCGACGTCTCCGGCGTGGCGGCCGCGCAGCTTCCTGTCGGGCGGTCGATCGCCGCCAAGCTTCGGCCGACCCGCGACGTCATCTTTCCGGTGCTTCCCGCCCAGCCGGGCGGCTCGGTCAGCCATAGCGGCCTGTTCGAGCTACCGATCACCGAGGCGGGCGACTACCAGATCTCCTTGGGCGGCGGCGCATGGATCGACGTGGTGAGCGGAGAAAGCAGCATCCAGTCCTCACGGCACGGGCCTGGCCCGGCTTGCTCCAGCGTCCGCAAGACCGTGACCTTCCCGCTGCAACCCGGCCGTTACGTGGTCACGATCACCGGCGCCGGCGATCCGGAGTTGGTCCTCATGGCTTCGCACGCCGCGCCCTGAAGATCGCACCATGAGGATCTTGACCGCCGCCATCTGCGCCGTCGCTGCGATCGGATGCGCGGCGGCCGCCCCCGATTTCGACTGGGGTCTTCCGCGCAGCGTGGCGCCGCCGCCGGTCCCGGCCGACAACCCGATGTCTGCGGCCAAGGTCGAGCTCGGACGGCGGCTGTTCTACGACGCGGACCTGTCGATCGACGGAACCCTGTCCTGCGCAAGCTGCCACGAGCAGCACAACGGCTTTGCGCACAGCAATCCCACGCGCCCAGGCGTCAAGGGCGCGGCCGGCCGGCGAAACCCCATGGGCCTCGCCAATGTCGGGTACTTCAAGACGCTCACCTGGGCCGATCCTGGGCTGACGAGCCTCGAACAGCAGGCGAACGTGCCCATCGTCGGCCTGCATCCCGTCGAGATGGGGATGCAGGGTCAGGAGGCCGAGATCGCGCGGCGGCTGGGCGGCGACGCCTGCTACCGTCAGATGTTCGCCGCCGCCTTCCCGGAGGAGGAAGGCGCGATTTCATTGGCCGTGACGACCAAGGCCATCGCCGCCTTCCAAAGGACGCTGGTCTCCTGGTCCTCGCCCTATGACCGCTATCTGCGCGGCGAGCGCGCGGCGATCTCGCAAGTCGCCCGCCAAGGCGCGCGCCGCTTCCAGACGGCGGGCTGCAGCCAGTGCCACGCAGGCCCGGCCTTCACCGATGGCGAGTTCCACGTGATCGCGCCGATCCGCGGCGACGATGAAGGCGTCTATGAGAAGACCGGCCGCAAGGCCGATCGCGCCGCGTTCCGCACGCCTTCGCTCCGAAACCTCGAGGTCACGGCGCCTTACCTGCACGACGGCTCGGCGAAAACGCTCGGGGCGGCGATCATGGCCCATGAGGGCGTCCCGCGCCTCGCCGACCAGGATCTGGCGCAGATCGAGGCGTTCCTCCGAACCCTGACCGATCCCGACTTCCTCAAGGCGGAGCGGTTTTCGGTTCCAAAATCCTTTTGCGGGGTCGCTCGCGTCCGCTGAGCCTCAGGACGCCTCCAGCGGCCCTGCCAAACGGCTCGCCCCCCTTCGAAACTCGGCTAAGCTGGCTTCAGGGAGGAACGCCGATGACAGACGACAGCAAGATTCAGGACTGGCCCGCCATCGTCGGAGAGCTGGAGCGGCTGCTCAAGCTGCGCTCCATCCCCTTTGGCATGAAGATGTTCGAACGCCGCGAGGACATGGAGGCGATCTCGCGCATCCGGCGGCCCTCGGCGGTCCACACCCTCGACCAGGTGGTCGGCCAGGCCTCGCGCCTCGGCTGGACGGTGGGGATCACGGCCGACGACCTGGTGGGCGCCCAGTGCCGGGCCGTGGTGGGGCTGGGCTCGGCCAAGTCCGACGCCTGGCGGTCGGGCCAGCACATGACCGGGGTCTGGTTCTCCACCCAGGAGGACGCCGCCGCCCACCAGGCGGCGATGAACTGCGTCCCGGACGGCCGCTACGAGGCGCTCGCCGTCGGGCCGCTGTCGACCGGCAAGCTCGATCCGCCCGACATCGCCCTCTTCTACGCCACGCCCGGCGCGATGATCTATTTCATCAACGGCCTGCAATGGGCCGGATACAAGCGGTTCGACTGGAGCGTCGTGGGAGAGAGCGCCTGCGCCGACAGTTGGGGCCGCGCCCTGACCAGGCGCGAGCCGAGCCTCTCCATCCCCTGCTTCGCCGAGCGCCGCTATGGCGGGGTGCTGGACGACGAGATGCTGATGGCCACGCCGCCGGAACACCTCCTCAAGGCCATCGAGGGGATGAAGGCGCTGTCCAAGAACGGCTTTCGCTATCCCTTCCCGCAATACGGCGTCCAACAGGACGTCCGCGCCGGCATGGCGGTCAGCTACGCGCCGAGCTAGGCGCGTTGCGAGGCCCGAACGCTCGGCATCTGATGCAATTTGCAGCATTGCGATGATGCGCAGCCCCTCGCCTGCCCAGATTCTGCGCAATTCGCCTCCTTGGGCGCCGACGCCTCTCCCGGCCAGGTGAGCCCGGCCGCCAGAGTGGCGGCGATGAGGATCACATCGGACACCATCGTCGCGCCCCATGGGCGCCGGGCCGCGCGCGGCGCGCCGACCGGTCAGGCGCGCCCATGAGTTTCTTCGAGATGACGGACGCGGCCGGCCATGTGCGGCCCTGCTACGCCGGCGTCCAGCAATGGGTCGAGGCGGTGGGCGTCGAGGGCCTGAGGGCCCGGCTCAAGGAAGCCGAGACCATCTTCCGCCGCATCGGCATCACCTTCGCGGTCTATGGCGAGGGCGGCGACCCGGAGCGCCTGATCCCGTTCGACCTGCTGCCCCGCATCTTTTCGGGCGCCGAATGGCGGCTCCTCGACCGCGGCATCCGCCAGCGCGCCCAGGCGCTCAACGCCTTCCTCTACGACGTCTACCACCGCGGCGAGATCATCAAGGCGGGTATCGTCCCGGCCGACCTCGTCTACCGGAATCGCGCCTTCGAGCCGGAGATGATCGGCTTCGAACCGCCCGGCCGGGTCTACAGCCACATCGTCGGCATCGACATCGTGCGCACCGACGAGGGCCGCTTCCAGGTGCTGGAAGACAACTGCCGAACCCCGTCCGGCGTGAGCTACATGCTCGAGAACCGGGAGATCATGCAGCGCATGTTCCCCGAGCTGTTCGGCTCGACCCGGGTCGCCCCGGTCGACTCCTATCCGGGCGATCTCCTCTCCACCCTCAAGGAGGTGGCGCCCGCCGGCGCCGGCAGCGACCCGACCGTGGTGGTGCTGACGCCGGGCGCGTTCAACTCGGCCTATTACGAGCACAGCTTCCTGGCCGACCTCATGGGCGTGGAGCTGGTCGAGCCCATGGACCTCTATGTCGACGACAACCGCGTGTGGATGAAGACCACGCGCGGCCCGAGGCGGGTCGACGTCATCTACCGGCGGATCGACGACGAATATATCGATCCCCTCACCTTCCGCCCCGACAGCCTGCTGGGCGTGCCGGGGCTGTTCGGGGCCTATCGGGCCGGCGGGGTCACGCTCTGCTCGGCCCCCGGCGCCGGCATCGCCGACGACAAGGCGATCTACCTCTTCGTGCCGGAGATGATCCGCTTCTACCTCTCGGAAACGCCGATCCTCGACAACGTGCCGACCTGGCGTTGCGCCCTGCCAGATGAGCGCGCCCACGTCCTCGACCACCTGCACGAGCTCGTCGCCAAGGAGGTTCACGGATCGGGCGGCTACGGCATGCTGATCGGCCCCCAGGCGACGCGCGCCGAGATCGCCGCCTATGCCGAGCGCATCCGCACCAACCCCGCCGACTTCATCGCCCAGCCGACCCTCGCCCTCTCCACCGCCCCGATCCTCGGCGAGGCCGGGGTGGCGCCGCGGCATGTCGACTTCCGGCCCTATTGCCTGGTCGGCAAGCAGATGCGGCTGGTCCCCGGCGGCCTGACCCGCGTAGCCCTCACCGAAGGGTCGCTGGTCGTCAATTCCTCCCAGGGCGGCGGGGTCAAGGACACCTGGGTGCTGGACGACTGAGATGCTGAGCCGCACCGCAGAAAACATCTTCTGGATGGCGCGCTACATCGAGCGGGCCGAAAGCACCGCGCGCCTGATCCAGATGGGGCAGCGCATGACCATCCTGCCCGGCCCGATCCACCGCGAGGAATGGCGCTCGGTCCTGCAGGTCAGCGGCTCGGACGGGCTGGTGGAGGTCGGCCGCGTGGTGGACGAGGAGGACATCGTCCGCCTGCTGGTCCTCGACGAGGCCAATCCCTCCTCGATCCGCTCCTGCCTCGGCCGCGCCCGGGCGAACGGCCGGGCGGTGCGCACCGCACTGACCCAGGACATGTGGGAGGCGCTCAACGACGACTGGCGGCGGCTCGAGGCCTACGACCTTTCGCGGGCCCGGCGCGACCTGCCCGAACTGCTCGACTGGGTGAAGACCCGCGCCTCCACCTTCCGCGGCACGGTCGAGACCGGCCAGCTCCGCAACGACGGCCACGACTTCCTGCGGATTGGCGGAGCGATCGAGCGCGCGGAGATGACGCTGCGCCTGCTGGACGTGAAGTACTACGTGCTGCTTCCCGAAACCGCGGTGGTCGGCGGCGGGCGCGATCACTACCAGTGGACCTCGGTCCTGCACGCCCTGACTGCGGCCAGAGCCTATCATCACGTCTATGGCGGGGCCGGCTATACGCCCTGGCAGATCGCCGACCTGCTGATCCTCAATCCCCAGTTCCCGCGCTCGGTCGCGTTCTGCTTCGGCCAGATCTCCTGGCACCTGGACCGCCTCGCCCAGGCCCACGACCGGCGCGGCGCGGCGCACGAGACCGCCGCGGCCATGCTGGCCGAGCTGCGCGGGCGCGAGCGCGGCGAGATCTTCGAGGAAGGCCTGCACGAGTTCGTCGCCCACGCGCTCATCGTCACCAACCGGCTCTCGCGCGAGATCGCGCAAGCCTATCATTTCGCCTGACATGATCCTCGTCGTCCGCCACCTCACCGCATTCCGCTATCCCGAGGGCGCCGCCGGCGTCGCGCTGCGCCTGAAGCTCCTTCCGCAAAGCTTCGAGGGCCAGCGGGTGATCGACTGGCATGTGAGCGTCGACGGAGCCGAGGTCGAGCACTGGATCACCGGCGGCTATGGCGAGCGCTTCGCGCAATGGCTGGACCCGCGCCCGCGCGACAGCCTGGACATCGTCGCCTGGGGACAGGTGGAGACCATGGACCGCTCCGGCGTCGTCAGCGGCCTGCGCCGGGCCTGCCCGCCGGCGGTGTTCCTGCGCGACACGCCGCTGACCTGGGCCGACGAGGCGATCCTGGCGCTCGGCGAGGGGCTCGGGACCGGCGCGGCGACGCTGACCGGCCTGCACGACCTGAGCGCCCGCGTGCGCGAGGCGCTGCCCTATCGCGCCGGCGTCACCGGCTCGGAGACGCCGGCCGCCCAGGCGCTCGCGGGCGGCGGCGGCGTCTGCCAGGACCACGCCCACGTCTTCATCGCCGCGGCGCGCTGCGGAGGCGTACCCGCACGCTATGTCGCCGGCTACCTCATGGCCGGCGAGGACGAGGACCAGCAGTTCGAGACCCACGCCTGGGCCGAAGCCTTCGTCGAGGGCCTGGGCTGGGTTGGGTTCGACGTCGCCAACGGCATCTGCCCGACCGATCGCTATGTGCGGATCGGCGCTGGGCTGGACGCGCACGACGCCGCGCCGGTCCGGGGGCTGGTCGTCGGCGGCGGGGCGGGCGACCTTCTGGCCGATGTCCGAATCGCCGCCGGCGACGGGGACCTCGACGCCGTGCTTCAGCAACAGCAGTAAAGCCCCAGGGGACGACGAGATGACCTACTGCGTGGCCGTGCGCGTCTCCGACGGGCTGGTGATGCTGTCCGACACCCGCACCAACGCCGGCGTCGACAACATCTCCAGGTTCTCCAAGATGTTCACCTGGGAGGTCCCGGGCGAACGGGTCCTCGCCATCATGACCTCGGGCAACCTGTCGATCACCCAGGGCGTCATCACCCGCATCGGCAAGGCCGTCGAGCGCTCGCGCGAGGACCCGAGCGTCGAGTCGATCCTCAACGCCGACAGCCTCTATCGCGCCGCCGAACTGGTCGGCGAAGCCATGCAGGGCCTGCAGGACCAGTACCGCAACTCGATCCAGGCCGGCGGCGCCGGCGCTGACGCCACCGTGGTCGTCGCCGGCCAGCGGCGAGGCGGCCGCCACCGCCTCTTCATGGTCTATTCGGCCGGCAACTTCATCGAGGCGGCCGACGACACGCCCTATTTCCAGCTCGGCGAGCACAAGTACGGCAAGCCGATCCTCGACCGCGTGCTGTCCATCGGCTCGCCCCTCGACCAGGTGGTGAAGGCGGTCTGCGTGTCGATGGACTCCACGCTCCGCTCCAACCTCACGGTCGGCATGCCGCTCCACCTGGCCGTCATCCGGCGCGATCGCTACGCCTTCGACGTGCGCCGCCGGATCGAGGCGGACGACCCCGGGTTCGACGCGATCTCGCAGCACTGGGGATCGGCCCTGCGCCACGCCTTCGCCGAACTGCCCGACATCGTCGACCTCGTCCGATAATCCGCGCCGGGCTCCCCCCGGCTAGAGCATTTTCCGCCGAAGTGGACACCGGTTCGGTGTAGAAAATGCTCTGAATTCAAAGAGTCTTGAGCGTGATCCGATTCTATTGAAACGGATCACGCTCTGGCCGGGCGGAGCCTTTGCAGTCGGTCAGACGACTCCGAAGGCCCGCATGGCCTCGGCCACCCGGACGAATCCGGCGATGTTGGCCCCCAGCACATAGTCGCCGGGCGCGCCGTATTCCTCGGCGGTTTCGGCGCAGCGGTCGTGGATGCCGCGCATGATCGCCGCCAGCCGCGCCTCGGTCTGTTCGAAGGACCAGCTATCGCGCGAGGCGTTCTGCTGCATCTCCAGCGCCGAGGTGGCCACGCCGCCGGCGTTGGCCGCCTTCCCCGGCGCGAAGAGGACGTTGGCCGACTGGAAGATGCGCACCGCGTCGGGCGTGCTCGGCATGTTCGCGCCTTCGCCGACCACGACCACGCCGTTGGCCACCAGGGTCCTGGCGTTCTTGCCGGTCAGCTCGTTCTGGGTCGCCGAGGGCATGGCGACCTCGCACGGCACGTCCCAGACGCAGCCGCCCTCGATATAGCGGGCCGAGGCGCCGCGCAGGGCGGCATAGTCGGCGATGCGGCCGCGCCGCACCTCCTTCACGTCCTTCAGCAGCTCCAGGTCGATCCCCGCCTCGTCGACGACGTAGCCGTTGGAGTCGGAGCAGGCGATGACGACCCCGCCGAGCTGCTGCAGCTTTTCGATGGTGTAGATCGCCACATTGCCCGAGCCCGAGACGACCGCCTTGCGGCCTTCCAGCCCTTCGCCCCGGCGCGCCAGCATGCTCTCGACGAAATAGACCGCCCCGTAGCCGGTCGCTTCGCGCCGGGCCTGCGAGCCGCCGTAGACCAGGCCCTTGCCGGTCAGCACGCCGGCCTCGTAGCGGTTGGTGAGGCGCTTGTACTGGCCGAACATGTAGCCGATCTCGCGGCCGCCGACGCCGATGTCGCCCGCCGGCACGTCGGTATATTCGCCCAGGTGCCGGTGCAGCTCGGTCATGAACGACTGGCAGAAGCGCATGATCTCGCCGTCCGAGCGGCCGCGCGGATTGAAGTCCGAGCCGCCCTTGCCGCCGCCGATCGGCATGCCGGTCAGGGCGTTCTTGAAGATCTGCTCGAAGCCCAGGAACTTGATGATCCCCAGGTTCACCGACGGGTGGAAGCGGATGCCGCCCTTGTAGGGACCGAGCGCCGAATTGAACTGGACGCGGAACCCGCGGTTGATCTGGACACGGCCCTGGTCGTCGACCCACGGCACCCGGAAGATGATCTGCCGCTCCGGCTCGCAGATCCGCTCGATCAGCGCATCGTCGGCGTAGTCCGGATGTTTGGCGACCACGCGGCCCAGGCTTTCGAGCACTTCGCGCACGGCCTGGTGGAATTCCTCTTCACCGGCGTTGCGGCTCAGAACCTCGGCCAGAATGGGTTCCAATTTCTCGTCGACCGGCATGGATATCCCCCTACGTTGAGCGCACTTGACTGAAAGTCCGGTCTTCTACGTGAAGAAAACCGCCGGGCGCCAGGGCGTTTGTTCGCAATGTTCCACGCGCCGTGTGCGAGGAGGGCCGCGGATCGGCGCCCGTCGAAGCCCGCCCGCAGACCAGCAAATGTGAATTCGACCCGCCTCGAAATGCGCCATCAAGGGCTGGCGCTTGCGGGGCGCAAGCCGCAGAAAGTGCTCTTCGGCGATGGATTGGCGAGACAGGGTGGATTCGAAAGACCAGGGGTTGCAGGCCGGCGCCGGCCGGACCGGGCCGGCTTCGGTCCGTCAGGCGCGCCTGCGCCTCGCCGCCGAGGCGGGCGCCCCCGGCGAGGTCGAGATCGACCCTGACACCCTCGAACTGCGCTGCTCTCCCCGCGCCCTCGACATCCTGCAGATGACCGCCCCGCCCGCCGGCCGTAGCTGGCTGCAGCTTGTCCACCCGGGCGATCAGGCCGCCGTGGAGCTGGCTGTCGGCCTGGGGCTGCTGGGCCGCGAAACACGCCGCATCCGCCTGATCGCCGGCGCCTCGCGGCCAAGACATCTCGTCCTGCGCCTGGCTGTGGCCGAGGAGAACGGCGCAGGGCGCCTGCCCGGCCTGCTCTCCATCGCCGAGGCTGCGGACGACGGGGCCCAGGCGCAGGACCGTGTGAAGACCGTCCTGGCCATCGTCCGGGTGCTGGCCCGCCGCACGCGTGAGAACACGCCCGATCTCGACGCCTACGCCTCGCATCTCGACGGCCGCCTCGCCGCCCTGGCCCGCGTCCATGGCGCGCTGGGCCGGCGTCCGGCCGGCGCCGACCTGGAGGAGCTGGTCCGCGAGGAGCTGCTGCAGCACCAGGCCGAGGACGTCGAGGGCGTCTCGATCGGAGGCCCGCCCATGCGCCTCAGCGGTTCGGCTGCGGAATATCTGGCGCTGGCCCTGCACGAATTGGCGGTCAACGCCATGAAGTTCGGCGCCCTGACCGTTCCGGGGGCGCGGTTGTCGGTGACCTGGACGCGCCTCGAGGCTGCGGACGGCCCGGCCTTGCGTTTCTGCTGGCGCGAAGAAGGCGTTCCAATTCTTGCAACCAATCCGCGGCGGACCGGGTTTGGGAGGCAGCTTCTCGAGCAGGGACTCCCCTACCAACTCGGCGCCAGGACGAGATTCAGCTTCGAGCCGGGAGGCCTGTGCTTCGACCTCGAATTCTCCCCGACCGATGCGGAGGCTGATGCATGAGCGCGATCCGAGAGCGCACGGCCTGCCGCGCCGTCACCGCCCTGAACCGGCTGTCTTCGCTCGCCGACCTGTCGGAGGCGAGCGTCCGGCTGATCCAGGACCTCAGCGATCTCAGTTCGATTCCGGCCGGCGTCGAACTGGGCAGCGAGCGGGAGGCGGCGCTGCGGCCGCGGTTCGTCCTGGGCGGCTGGGCCGCGCGCGTGCGCTGGCTCCCCGACGGCCGCAGGCAGATCCTGAACTTCATCCTGCCCGGTGAATCCATCGGGGTCTGCGAGCGGCCGAGCCCGCTCTCCCTGGCCACCATGGTGTCGCTGACGCCGATGCAGTTCATCGACGCCGTCCCCGTCCAGCGGGCCCTGAACTCGACCGACCCCACCTTCGCCGACCTGCGCGATGCGATCCATATGGCCGCCAGCCTCGACGAGGCGTTCCTGCTGTCGCAGGTCCTGCGGCTGGGCCGGCAGACGGCCTATGAGCGCCTGTGCCACCTGCTGCTCGAACTGCGCGACCGCCTGAGCATGTGCGGCCTGGGCGAGGAGACGCACTTTCCCCTGCCGCTGACGCAGGAGACCCTGGCCGACGCCACCGGCCTCAGCATCGTCCATATCAATCGGGTGCTTCAGCAGTTGCGCCGCGAAGGATTGGTCGCCGTGCACGGCGGCCGCGCCCGCCTGCTGCAGCCCGAATTGCTCCGGACCATCGCCGACTACCGCAAACCTCTGGTTTCAGCAGAAGCTCCACTTCGCCCGCTGTTTTAACATGGGTGAATGTCGAAGCCTCGTCCGTCCGCCTTAAGCACGGATGTTGGATGAGCTGCGGGGCGAGGCGTGGGTCGCAAGAGGATCGAACTGGCGGGCCTGAGAGTGCTCGTGGCTGACAGCCAGTGGCTGCTGGCCCACGAGACCGTCGACCAACTGCATCGCGAGGGCGTGGAGGTCGAGGGGCCTGTCGCCACCGTCCAGGCCGCCATCGACATCGTCCATCGGAGCCGCCTGGACGCCGCCGTGGTCGAGGCGGGCCTGCGCGGCGGCGACCTGGCGGCTCTGCGCGCCTTGCTGGCCGCCAAGGCGATCCCGGTCGCCTGGATCGCCGAAACCGGGCAAGGCGACGCCACGCGCTTCGACCGCGGGGCGGACGCCGCGCAGTTCCTGCGCGCCTTGCTCGCTCCGGATTTCAGCTAAAGTTCAGATATTCATCACGCGATGCGCTTCAAAGCCGACGTGAATACTCCACACCCTGGCCTTTGCGGGCCCGAGTCATGGCTTTGCCCCATGCTTGCCAGACATAGGCCAATATTTGTCGCAATCGCCTAAATTATCGTCGGCCTATAACATATGATAACGCCGACCTTCCCATATTTGTTGTTGTTTGCTGCGCTGCGACCATGATTAGGTTTGGAAGAGCAGCTCGGTCCGCACCTGCAATCTGAACCTGGGGGATTCATGACGCCCGGTCGCAAGAGTCCGGAGTCAGCGGTCGCCGAAAGTCCGCGACCCCTCGCGAAGGATCTGGCGGCGATCGCCAATGTCAGCGAACTCCTCACCTTCACCGACCGGCTCTTTCGCGCCGGATCGCTGAGCGAGGCCGCCGAAGCCGCGCTCGACACCATCTGCCGCGTGATGGGATGCAACAAGGCTGCGGTGCTGAAGTTCGACGCCGCGGGCGTCATGCGGTTCGTCGCCTGGCGCGGCCTCAGCCAGGCCTATCGGGCCGTTGCGGAAGGCCACACCCCCTGGGCGGCCGGCTCCACCCAGGCCACCCCGGTGGTCCTCACCGACCTCGCCGCCCTCGGCGATGCGGCGCTCCAGGCGGCCGTGCAGGAGGAAGGCATCGCCGCCCTCGCCTTCATCCCGGTCTGGAGCGACGGGCAGGTCGTCGGCAAGTTCATGGTCTACTATCCGCAACCGCGCGGATTGAGCGACGAGGAACTGGCCCTGGCCAGCTTCATCACCCGCCAGATGGGCTTCTGCCTGGAACGCCTGTCGACCGACGAGCGCCTGCGCCGCGAACGCGAGCTGCTGGTGACCATCATCGACCGCATTCCGGCCATGGTCGCGGTCTTCAGCCAGGACGGCCGCCTCATCCGCGACAATGCGGCGATCCGGCGCCTTGGCGTGCCGCTCGGGGCCCCGGGCGCGATCGGCGCCCTGCTCGACGGCCTCCTGCCCGACATGTCCGAGCGCAAGCGGGCCAGGCGCGCCCTGGAGGGCGCCGCCGACGGCTGGACCGAACTGACCCTCAAGACCTCCGGCCAGGACCCGCTCGAGACGCTGTGGACCAGCGCGCGCCTGCCCGACGGCAGCGCCGTGGCCATCGGTCTCGACGTTACGCAGCGCAAGCGCATCGAACGGGACCTGCAGCGCCACGCACGGCACCTCGCCGAGTTGAACGGGCTCTCGCGCCGGCTGGCCAGCGAACTCGACGAAACGGCGATCGTCCGGACCGCCCTCGCCGCGGCCATGGCGCTGACCCGCTCCGATTGGGGCGCCTTCGTGGGGCGCGAAGGCGAGGTCGAGGCCGTCATCGGCGATGACGTCCGGGGCCTTCAGCCCCCCGGCCAGACCCTGCGCGCCGACCTCCAGGCCGCGCTCGAAGGCTCCGACACGGTTCACTGCATCAGCGAGCCGGCGCGGCAGGACCGGCGCCATACGCTGATCGCCCCGCTGGTCCTGCGGTCGGGGGCGGCCTATGGCGCCTTCCTGCTGGTCCGCCGCGAGGACCCGGCCTTCTCTTCGGAACACGAGATCCTCATGGCCTCCCTGGCCAGCCACGCGGCCCTGGCGGTCGAGAACGCCGCCCTGCTGGCCGCCGCCGAAAAGGCCGCGGAGGCCCACCGCACGGCCGGCGAGATGGCCGCCCGGCTGGCCGCCATCGTCGAGAGCTCGGAAGACGCCATCCTGGGCAAGTCCCTGGACGGGATCATCACCAGTTGGAACGCCGGCGCCGAGCGGCTGCTCGGCTATTCCGCCGCCGAGATCGTCGGGCGCTCGGTGATGATGCTGGTGCCCCCCGAGCGCGCCGAGGAGGAGGCTCAGATCCTGGAGCGCGTCGGCGCGGGCCTTCGGATCGCGCCGTTCGAGACGGCGCGGTTGCACAAGGACGGCGCCCTGGTCGAGGTCTCCCTGGCGGTGTCGCCGGTGCGCGACACCGCCGGCCGCCTGGTCGGCGCGGCCACCATCGCCCGCGACATGAGCGAGCGCCGCCAGGCCGAAACCCGCCAGAAGCTGCTGATCCGGGAGATGGATCACCGGATCAAGAACCTCTTCACGATGGTGAGCGGCCTGGTCTCGGTCAGCGCCCGCAGCGCCGACGATCCCAAGCAGCTCGCCGCCTCGCTGCGCCAGCGCCTAGCCGCGCTCGCCGAAGCCCACTCCCTGACCCTGCCCCAGGCCGACGGCGCGCCGGCCTCGATCAGCCTCCACGGGCTGCTGCGCCGGGTCCTGGCCGCCTACGACCACAGCGAGGGCGAGGCCAAGACCTCCCTGCACGTGAGCGGCGACGACATCGCGCTCAATCCGGGCGCGGTGACGGCGCTGGCCCTGCTGGTCTATGAGCTGGCGACCAACGCCGTGAAGTACGGCGCCCTGGGCGCGATCGGCGGCCGGGTGACGATCCGCACCGCGCGGGCCGGGGATCGCCTGACCTTCGCCTGGACCGAGACCGGCGGCCCGCCGCCCGCCCCGCCCAGCCACGAGGGCTTCGGCTCGGTCCTGACCCGCGCCACCATCGAGCACCAGCTCGGCGGCGTCTTCGACCGCAACTGGAGCGCGGGCGGGCTGGAGGTGACCATGACCCTGCCGCTGGACCGGATCGTCTGAAACCAGGCCAGGCGTAAATGCGGCCGCCTTCGGAACAACTCCCCCGGAGATCGGTTCGGGGTGGATGAGCAGCCGCTTCTGGATCACGGTCCTCGGCCCCGACGCCAAGGCGCTGGGCCGCGCCTATCTCGCCTGTGAGAGCGCGCGGGAGGCCTCGATCCTGGCCTTCAACACCGCCAGCCCGTTCGGCCACCAGCTCTGGTCGAGCGAGGGCCTGGTCGGCGTGTTCGACACCGCCCTCTCGGCGAACGAGCCGACCGCGCCGATCGAATAGGGCCTCAGGCCGGCCCACGCGCGGCTGGACGCCCCTCGCCCCCGGCCATACACAACCCCGACACTACGGGGAGGACGAGCATGCCGGCCATCACCAGGAGAGCCGCCGTCGCGGCGTCGGCCGCCGCGCTCGCCAGCCGCGCCCAGGCCGCGCAGCCGGCCGAGCGGCCCAACATCCTCTGGCTGGTCAGCGAGGACAACAACCCCTTCATCGGCGCCTATGGCGACCCCCTCGCCCATACGCCGACCATCGACGCCCTGGCCGCCCGCGGGGTGCTCTATCGCAACACCTATTCGACCGCCCCGGTCTGCGCGCCCTCGCGGTTCGGCATACTGACCGGGATCTACCCCGAAAGCTGCGGGCCGGCCGAGCACATGCGCGCGCGGGCCGCGCGCCCGCCGGGCGCGGCCACCTATCCCGAACGGCTGCGGGCCGCGGGCTACTACTGCGCGAACAACGCCAAGACCGACTACAACGCCGACATCGACCCGGCCGCGATCTGGGACGCGTCCAGCCCCAAGGCCCACTGGCGCGGCCGCGCGCCGGGCCAGCCGTTCATGGCGGTGTTCAACCACGAGACCACCCATGAATCGCGGCTGTTCCTCAACCCGCCGCCCGGACGGGTGAAGCCGCAGGACGTGCGCGTCCCCGCCTACCTGCCCGACACGCCGGCGATCCGCGGCGACATCGCCAACTACTACAACCTGATGGAACGGATGGACGGCCAGCTCGCCGAGCGCCTGGCCGAGCTGGAGGCGGACGGCCTCGCCGGCGACACCATCGTCTTCTACTATTCCGACAACGGCGGCTCCCTGCCGCGCAGCAAGCGCTATTGCTACGACGAAGGCCTGCGCTGCGCCCTGGTCGCCTGCTTCCCGCCAAAATGGGCTCATCTCAGCCCTCATCCGATGGGAAGCCGGGTCGAGGCGCCGGTCAGCCTGATCGACCTGGCGCCGACCGTCCTTTCGCTGGCGGGCCTGGAGCCGCCGCCGCCGATGCAGGGGCAGGCTTTCGCCGGGCGGCGCGCCAGGCCGGCCAGGCGCTACGCCTTCGGCATGCGCAACCGCATGGACGAGCGCTACGACTTCGTGCGCACCGTGACCGACGGCCGCTGGCGCTATATCCGCAACTACATGCCCCACCGGCCCTGGGGCATGCACGGCGCCTTCGAATGGCTGGCCAAGGGCTATCAGGACTGGGAGCGCGAACATCGCGCCGGCCGGCTGAACCCCGTCCAGGCCCGCTTCTTCCAGCCCAAGCCGTTCGAGGAGCTCTACGACCTTTCCGCCGACCGCGACCAGGTGCGCAACCTGGCCGGCGACCCGGCTCACGGCCCGCGCCTTGCGACCCTGCGGCGGGCCCTGGACCGGCACATGCTGGAGATCGTCGACAACGGCTTCATCCCCGAGGGGCTGGCGCCGGAAGGCTATGGTCCCAGCCGCGAACGCGGGGCCTATGCCCTGCCCCGGATCATGGCCCTGGCCGGCGCGGCGGCCGGCGGCTCGGCGCACGATCTGCCGGCCATGCTGACGGCGCTGGACGATCCCGATCCCGTCGTCCGCTATTGGGGCGCGAGCGGCTGCCTGATCGGCGGCGCGGCGGCGGCCACGGCGCGTGAGCGCCTCCAGCGCGTGATGCACGCCGATCGCGTCCCCCAGGTCCGCGTGGTCGCCGCCGAGGCCTGCGCGGCCTTCGGCGACCCGGCCGAATCCGTCGCGGTCCTGGCCGCCCTGCCAGCGACGGCCAGGCCTGGCAGGTGCGGCTCCAGGCGCTCAATGCGCTCACCGCCCTGGGCGAGGCGGCCCGCCCCGCCCTGCCCGTCGTCGAAGCGTCCGCCGCCAGCGACCAGGAGTATCTGCGCAACGCCGGCCGCTACCTCGCCGCGGTGCTGAAGGGCGAGTATCGCCCCGACTATCCGGTGTTCGACCTCGGCCGGATGGGCCGCGCCTGACCTAGAGCATTTTCCGCCGAAGTGGACACCGGTTCGGCGTAGAAAATGCTCTAAATTCAAAGAGTCTTGAGCGTGATCCGATTCAATCGAAGCGGATCACGCTCTAGCGGCCGCTCTTCACCTCGCGGAACGGGATGTCGCGGTCGACCTCCGGCTCCTTGGGCAGGCCCAGCACCCGCTCGCCGATGATGTTGCGCTGGATCTGGTCGGTGCCGCCGCCGATCGAGGTGAAATAGGCGTTGAGCGCCAGGAAGTTGGCGTCCTCAGCCCGCGGATGGTCCGGCCCTTCCAGCAGGCTGCCGGCGCCCAGGATCGCCGCCCGCACCCGCGCCTCCTCGTGCAGGATGCGGCTCATGGCCAGCTTGCCGAGGCTCATCACCGGCGAGGAGCTGCCCTGCGCCAGGTCGGCCTTGGCGCGGGCCGTGTTGAGGGCGTTCAGGCGCTTGTAGGCGATCACCTGGGCGATGTCCTGGCGCAACAGCAGGTCGCCCAGCCGCCCGGCCTCGCGCGCCAGGGCGATCAACGGCTCCTCGGTCCTGGACTCCGCCACGCCGCTGCGCGGGCCGCGCGCGCCCTCGCCCATCACCGAGCGCTCATAGGCCAGCGCGGTCTGCAGCACGCCCCAGCCCTCGCCCAGGTTCTTGAGTAGGTTTTCCTCGGGCACGATCGCCTCGGTGATGAACACCTCGTTGAAGTGCCGCTCGTCGGTGATCTGGCGCAGGGGCCGCACCTCGACCCCCGGCTGCTTCATCGGCAGGAAGAAGAAGC
>MEEW01000228.1 GCA_001724985.1 Phenylobacterium sp. SCN 69-14 | reverse complement strand
CTGGTCTTCGGGCTCGGCCCGGCCGGCACCGGCAAGACCTTCCTGGCCGTCGCCCACGGCGCGGGCCTGCTGCTGCGCGGCGAGGTGGACCGCCTGATCGTCTCGCGCCCCGCCGTCGAGGCCGGCGAGCGGCTCGGCTTCCTGCCCGGCGACATGAACGAGAAGGTCGACCCCTACATGGCGCCGGTCTGGGAGGCCCTGACCGACATCCTGGGCGTCGAGCAGTTCCGCCGCCGCCGCGAGAAGGGCGAGATCGAGGTCGCGCCCATCGCCTTCCTGCGCGGCCGCACCCTCAGCCACGCCTTCATCATCGTCGACGAAGCCCAGAACACCACACGCCTGCAGATGAAGATGGTGCTGACCCGCATCGGTGAAGGCTCGCGCATGGCCGTCACCGGCGACCCCAGCCAGATCGACCTGGTCAACGCCGCCGATTCCGGCCTCGCCCACGCGGTCGGCCTGCTGGAGGGCGTGCAGGGCGTCGGCGTCAACCGCTTCTCGGTCGAGGACGTGGTGCGCCATCCCATGGTCGAGCGCATCGTCCGCGCCTACGACGCCGACGCGGCCAAGAACGGGCGGGCGGTTTGATCGACATCGAGATCGAGGACGAGGCGTGGTTCGCCGCCGCGCCGAACGTGGCCGACCTGGTCGAGGACGCCGCCATCGCCGCCCTGAACGAGATCGACTTCGGCGGCGGGGCCGTGACCATCCTGCTGACCGACGACGAGAGCGTGCGCGACCTGAACGCCCGCTTCCGCGGCAAGGACCATGCGACCAACGTGCTGTCCTTCCCGGCGGCGCAGAACCCCGAGAGCCTGCTGGGCGACATCGCCCTGGCCTATGGCGTCTGCGCCCGCGAGGCGACCGAACAGGGCAAGCCGCTGTCGCACCACCTGCAGCATCTGGTGACGCACGGCGTCCTGCATCTGGTGGGCTACGATCACGAGACCGACGCCGAGGCCGAACAGATGGAAGGTCTCGAACGCGTCATCCTGGCCGGGCTGGGGGTTCCGAACCCCTATGAGACGTGACCATTTTCCGCCAGGGCGTCTATGGGCTAGAAAATGATCGAGCTTAACGATCGCGGGTCGGCGCCGGCTCATTCCGGACCGGCGAACCACCCGACAAGGGGATCATGACCAACTCTCCCGACGGGATATCCAGTCCGCCCGAGCCCGCCCGGCGCAGCCGCGGGCTTCGGGCGTTCTTCCGCAGACTTCGCCGCTCCGGCGGCGCAGAAGCCGCCGCGCCCCAGGACGCCGTCCCCGCGGGCGGGCGGCTGGTGGAACAGGCCGCCGCCTTCCAGACGCTCCGGGTTTCGGACGTGATGACCCCGCGGGTCGACATCGTGGCGGTGGAGCTTGCGACCCCCTTCTCCGAAGTCGTCGACCGGTTCGCCGAGTCCGAGCACAGCCGGATGCCGATCTATCACGAGACGCTGGACGACCCGGTGGGCGTCATCCACGTCAAGGACGTCTTCAAGCTGCTGGCCGGCCGCGGCCGGCGGCCCGGCCCGTCGGACCTGATCCTCCAGAAGCTGCGCCGCGACGCGCTCTATGTGCCCGGCTCCATGCGCGCGGCCGACCTGCTGCTGCGGATGCAGGCCACGCGCACCCACATGGCCATGGTGATCGACGAGTTCGGCGGCACCGACGGCCTGGTCACCATGGAAGATCTGGTCGAGGCGGTGGTCGGCGAGATCGACGACGAACACGACGAGGCCGCCGTCGCCAGCGTCATCCCGCGCGCCGGCGGGGTCTACGAGGTCGATGCGCGCGCGCCGCTGGAGAAGCTGGAGGCCGCCATCGGCCAGGACCTGGCGCCTGGCGAACTGGACGAGGAGATCGACACCGTCGGCGGCCTGGTCTCGGCCCTGGCCGGCCGGGTGCCCCAGCGCGGCGAGGTCATCGCCCATCCCGGCGGCTACGAGATCCAGGTGCTGGATTCCGACGCGCGCCGCGTGAAGCGCGTCCGCTTCTCTCCGGCCCGGCCCGAGCCCGTGGAAGAGGCCTGACCTGAAAGCGCCCTCGCCCTGGCTGGTCCGCCTGACGGCGCTCGCCGCCGGCCTCGCCGCGGGGCTCGCCCACCCGCCGTTCGGCCTGTTGCCCGGCCTGCTCGGCTATGGGGCGATGCTGTGGGCGGCCGAAGCCCCGGCCCCCAGGCCGCTGCGCTCGGCCTTCTTCCGCGGCTGGCTGGCCGGCGTCGGCTATTTCGCCATCGGCGTCTGGTGGATCACCGAGGCCTTCCTGGTCGATGCGGCCGCGCACGGCTGGATGGCGCCCTTCGCCCTCCTGTTCATGGCCGGGGGCCTGGCCCTCTTCTGGGGCCTGGCGGCCCTGGCCTATCGGGCGGCCGCGGCCCGCGGCGCCTGGCGCGTGCTGGTCTTCGCCGGCTGCCTGGCCGCCACGGAGTGGACGCGCGGCCACGTCTTCACCGGCTTTCCGTGGAACCTGCCCGGCGAGTCCTGGCGCGCGGGCGGCGCGGTCTCGCAGGCCGCCGCCCTGGTCGGGCCCTATGGCCTTTCATGGATCACCATCGCGCTCGGCGCGTCCGTGGCGGCCTTGCTCGGCCCGGGCGCCTGGCGGCGGCGCCTGGCCGCGCCGGGCGTGGCGCTCGCGGCCTTGCTGGCGCTCGCGGNGCCCGCCTCTCCCGGCCGCCGCCCGCCGATCCGGCCGCCCCCCTGGTCCGCATCGTCCAGGCCGATATCGACCAGAAGGACAAGTGGAAGCCGGAGAATCTCGACGCCATCATCGAGGCCTATGTCGCGCTGTCGCGCGCCGCGCCCGGCGCTCCGGCGCCGGCCGTCGTCGTCTGGCCTGAAGGCGCCCTGCCGGCGGTGATCGACGACCTGCTGGCCCCCGGCAGCCCCTATGCCTCGCGCATCGCCGCGGCGCTCGCGCCCGGTCAGACCCTGCTGATGGGCGCCAACCGCGCCGGCTTCGGCGCAAGCGGCGGGGTCGACTATTTCAACAGCCTGGTGGCCCTGCGCCGCGGCCCGGTCGGACTGGATGTGACCGGCGTCTACGACAAGCACCGCCTGGTGCCGTTCGGGGAGTTCCTGCCCTTCGGCGACCTCGCCACCCGGCTGGGCGTCCGCAGCCTGGTCCACATGCCCGAGGACTTCACCGCCGGCGCCGCGCCGCGCCCCATCGCGCCGGCCGGCCTGCCGTCCCTTCAGCCCTTGATCTGCTACGAAGCCCTGTTCCCGCGCTTCGCCGAGGCGGCTTGGCAGGAAGGACGGCCGAAATGGCTGCTCAACGTCTCCAACGACGCCTGGTTCGGCGCCACCAGCGGCCCCTGGCAGCATCTCAACATCGCCAGCTACCGCGCCATCGAGACCGGGCTGCCCATCATCCGCGCCACCCCGACCGGCGTCTCGGCGGTGATCGATTCCCTGGGCCGCCCCCAGGCCACGCTCGGCCTGGGCGAGACGGGAGTCATCGATGCAAGACTGCCCTCGGCGCGGGGCCGCACCGCCTATGGCCGCTTCGGCGAAACCGGCTTCGCCATCATGTTGCTCGTTTCTCTCGCCATCATCGGGCTTCGGAAATCAGATCGGTCGGAAAAGCGCGATTGACGGGGTTCTTGACGCGTCAGTGCAGGCGCGTTGCAAGGTGAGCCATGGCGAAGGATATCGAAACCGCTCCCAACCCCATCGACGTCCATGTCGGGCTGCGGATTCGCCTGCGTCGCAAGGAACTCGGCGTCAGCCAGGAAAAGCTGGCCGAGGCGATCGGCCTGACCTTCCAGCAGGTGCAGAAGTACGAGCGGGCCGCCAACCGCGTCTCGGCCTCCAAGCTCTACGAGATGGCCCGTGCGCTCGAGACCTCCACCGCCTATTTCTTCGAGGGCCTCGCCGATCCCGCCGCGCCGGGAGCCCGCGTCGCCCCGGGGGGCCAGGCCCATATGCAGGCCTTCCTGCTCACGCCCGAGGGCGTCGAGCTGGCCAGCGCCTTTCCCAGGATCAACCCGCCCCGCGTCCGCCGCCGCATCCTCGACCTGGTGCGCGCCATGACCGAGGAAAGCCCCGCCGCCGATTAGGCCTCCGCGTCCTGACGGGCTTTCGTTCGCCCTCGCCGTATCGTCACGCCGCTTGCGGGATATAAAGATTTCTTTATAGGTTCCCCGCGACGTCGAAACGGGGCCGCGCAGCCATGCGGCGGCCTGCCCGATTACCGGAGCTACCTCTTGAGCCGTTCCTCCTACATCTTCACCAGCGAAAGCGTGTCCGAAGGCCATCCGGACAAGGTCGCCGACCGGATCTCCGATACGGTCGTCGATGCGTTCCTGTCGGTGGAGCCCGAGGCCCGGGTTGCCTGCGAAACCCTGGTCACCACCAACCGCATCGTCCTGGCCGGCGAAGTGCGCGCCGGCAAGCCGGGCGCCTCGAAGGCCGAGAACAAGGCCCTGACCAAGGACATCCTCGCCGGCCTGGAGCCCAAGGTCCGCGCCGCGGTGAAGGACATCGGCTACGCTCAGAAGGGCTTCCACTGGGAGAAGGCCAAGTTCGCTAACTTCCTGCACGCCCAGTCGGCCGACATCGCCGTCGGCGTCGACTCGACCGAGCGCAAGGAAGAGGGCGCCGGCGACCAGGGCATCATGTTCGGCTACGCCTGCGACGAGACCCCCTCGCTGATGCCGGCCACCCTGCAGTTCTCGCATGACATCCTGCGCAAGCTGGCCGAGGTGCGCCATTCCGGCGAATGCGAATTCCTGGAGCCGGACGCCAAGAGCCAGGTGACCGTGCTCTATCAGGACGGCCGCCCGGTCGAGATCCTGAAGATCGTCGTCTCGACCCAGCACAAGAAGAAGATCGGCGACCAGTCCGCCAACTCCAAGCGCATCGCCGCGGCCATCAAGCCCTATGTCGAGAGCGTCATCCCCGCCGGCCTGATCACCCGCAAGACCAAGTGGCACGTCAATCCGACCGGCCGCTTCCTAATCGGCGGCCCGGACGGCGACGCCGGCCTCACCGGTCGCAAGATCATCGTCGACACCTATGGCGGCGCGGCCCCGCACGGCGGCGGCGCGTTCTCCGGCAAGGACCCGACCAAGGTCGACCGTTCG
>MEEW01000227.1 GCA_001724985.1 Phenylobacterium sp. SCN 69-14 | reverse complement strand
GATTTCGCCACCCCAGCAATACGCTAGCCGCTCAGTGTCGGGCGGGAGGCGCGCCTTCCCCACGCGGAGCTGCGGCATGAGGACCCAGGTGGGATTCGCTGGTCGATCGATGGAGGCCGCGATCGGCCCACTCGGCAAGGTCTTCCATATCGTAGACGACCCTGCCGCCAAGCTTCCGATAGACGGGGCCTGTGCCGTAGGTGCGATGCTTTTCGAGCGTGCGGCCGGATAGTCCGAGATACCGACCCGCCTCAGGCGTGCGCAGAAATCGCTTCACCGGAAACTGTCCCATGATGCCTCCCTGAAAGGAGATCGATCATGCCTTGGAAGCGCTGTGGATCCGCCCCGCTACTTCAGCACCGTAGCGACGCGGTTGGGCTTCGCGCTCAAGACAATGTGAAGTGAGCAGGAACCCGGAACGATTTCGTCCAAAAGTACCGTTCTAAACGCCGTTCTAAACGGCCAAGCTAGAACGGAGCGCTCCGGTCTCGTCGTCATATTGTTTAGGGATTTCAACCCCCCGAGTGGCTCCGCGGGTAGGATTCGAACCTACGACCAGCCGATTAACAGTCGGCTGCTCTACCACTGAGCTACCGCGGAACATCCCCTCGGGGGAGGCCGGCGTATAGCAGCGCCTTTTCGATTCACGCAACTGGTAAAAGACAGAAATCGCCAAATTTTTTCGCAAAGCCCTGCGCTACAAGGCTCCGCATGACTCCGATCCATGTGAACGACCCTGATGATCCGCGCATCGCCGCCTTTCGCGATGTGAAGGAGCGCGATCTGACCGGGCGGCACGGTCTGTTCATCGCTGAGGGCGAGGTGGTGTTGCGCGTGCTGGCGTCCGAGGCGTCGCGCTGCACGCCTGTATCCATTCTGATCGCCGAGAAGCGCCTGGAGAGGCTGCGGGAGGTGCTGGAGCGTCTGCCGGGCGACGTGCCGGTTCATGTGGCGTCGCAGGAGGTCCTGAACGCCGTGGCGGGGTTCGACCTGCATCGCGGCATTCTGGCCCTGGGGCGCAAGCCTGAACCTGTCGAACCGTGCGCGCTGCTGGACAGCCTGCCGGAGCGGGCCGTGGCGGTCGTGGCGTGTGGAATCGGCAATCACGACAACATGGGCGGGCTGTTTCGCAACGCCGCCGCCTTTGGAGCCGGAGCGGTGCTGCTGGATCAGACCTGTTGCGATCCTTTCTATCGCAAGGCGATCCGGGTCTCGGTCGGCGCCGTGCTGCGGACGCCGATGGCGACGGGGCTGGAGGCCGAAGCCATGATCGACCTGTTGCAGGGCAGGGGGTTCGAGGTGCTGGCCCTGACGCCCTCTGCGGAACAGACGCTGGCGGAGCTGAAGCCGGGCAGGCGCACGGCCCTTCTGTTGGGCAGCGAAGGGCCGGGGCTGCCGCGCGACATCATCGCGCGCTGTCGTCCGGTCGGCATCCGGATGGCGGGGGGATTCGATTCGCTGAACGTGGCTGCGACCAGCGCTGTCGCCCTGCATCATCTGACGACTGCGGGAGCGGATTAGGTCCGAAAACAAGAAAGCCGCCCCGAAGAGCGGCTTTCTCGATGTTCATCGCGATGGAGGCCTGACCGGGAATCGAACCCGGGTGCAAGGATTTGCAGTCCTCTGCGTCACCACTCCGCCATCAGGCCGTGACCCCGTATCGGTGGGGCCCCGCCATCGCGAGGGCCGTCAGCTATCAGATCGGATTGTCCGCTGCAACGCACGGACCTATAAGCGCGTCACATTTCTTCGCCTGAGCCGACCTGAAGGACTTCGGATTATGGATTTCGCCGCCGCCCGCAAGGTGATGCTGGACTCGCAGGTCCGCGTGAACGACGTCACCGACCGCCAACTGCACGCCGCCATCGGCGCTGTGGAGCGCGAGCGATTCTGCGCCGCCGACCGCGCCTTTTCGGCCTATGCCGACGTCGAGCCGGAAATCGCGGGCGACCGTCGTCTGATGTTGCCGCGTGATGTGGCCAAGCTGTTGCAAGGCCTGGACGCCCGCGCCGGTGAAAAGGCCCTGGCGATCGCCGCGCCGTACGCCGCCGCCGTTCTGGCGCACATGGGCCTGTCGGTGACGGCTCAGGAATCCGATGCGGCCGTGTTCGACGTGGTCGGCGCCGCCCTGGCCGAGGCTGGTGTCGAGACCGTGGTTGCGCCCCTTAGCCAGCCGCAGGGCGAGGGCTATGACCTGATCGTCAGCGAGGGCGCCGTGATCGAGCGTCCCGAATCCTGGATCGCGGCCCTGCGTCCCGGCGGTCGTCTGGCTGTGGTGGAGCGCGACGGCGCCAGCGGCGCGGCTGTGCTCTATGTGCGCGGTCGTGAAGGCGTTTCGCGGCGCGAGCTGTTCGACGCTGCGCCTGAGTTGCTGGCGGAAATGGTCCCGGCGCCTGCGTTTGCGCTCTAAGGCCATTCGTGGCGACGGAAGGGGCGTCGCGCTGCGTGAAAAAAACTTAACTGGCGTCGGGCGGGCCTAGCCTCCAACTACGCGGATACAAGGCACTACAGGCGCGCCGGATGGGGGCGTCAGGCAGGGACAGGTTCATGTTGAAACGCTCGCGCGCGCTCGCTTCGGTCGCACTGGTCGCATTGACGATGGGGGCGACGCCGGTCTTCGCCGAGTCGTTGCAGGAGGCCATCGGTCTGGCCTATCGCACCAACCCGACCCTGCTGGCGCAGCGGGCGAATCAACGGGCTCTGGATGAGAGCATCGTCCAGGCGCGCGCCGGCCTGCGGCCGACCATCAACGCTTCGGCGGGTGTCGATTACAGCCGCACCCGCACCGATCGTGTGACGACGACGATCCCTGGTCAGACCTTCCCGATCGACACCAACGGCGACGGCGTGCCTGACGCCACCGGCACGCTGCCGGGCAGCAGCAGCACCAGTGGCGGGACGATCGAAAGCGACGGCGCCAGCGCCAGCGTCAGTCTGACGCAGAACATCTGGACGGCCGGACGCGTGTCGCACGGCATTTCTGCGGCCGAAGCCAATGTCCTGGCCGGCCGTGAGAATCTGCGTCAGGTCGAGCAGCAGGTCATGGTGACGGTCATTCAGGCCTATGCCGATGTCACCCGCGATCTGGAGATTCTGCGCATCCGCCAGGAGAACCTGAAGGTGTTGCGTCGCCAACTGGATGAATCGAACGCTCGATTCGAGGTGGGCGAAATCACCCGCACTGACGTCGCGCAGTCCGAGGCTCGTCTGGCGCAGTCGGAATCCGATCTGGCCAGCGCTCAGGCGCAACTGTCCGTGTCACGCGCGGCCTACGCCGCCGTCGTGGGACAGGCTCCGTCCAACCTGCAGACGCTGCCGACGCTGCCGGGCCTGCCGACCGATTTCGACGCAGCGATGGACGTCGGCCTGGCCGAAAACCCCGGCGTGCTCGCCGCTGTTCACGCCCAGCGCGCGGCCGAGGCCAATGTGGCGGCGGCGCGGGCGGAGTATCTGCCTTCGNCCTGAACGCCTCCTATGGCGGGACGGCCAATGATCTGTCGGGCTTGGATTTGGGCGATCGCACCAGCTTTACGGCCGGCGCAACCGTCTCCGTGCCCTTGTTCACCGGGGGGCTGAACCGTTCGCGCGTCGCCCAGGCCCTGGAGCGCGCCAACGCCGCCCAGATCAACGTCGAGGGTGAACGTCGTACGGTTCTGCAATCGGTCAGTTCGGCGTATGCCCAGAGCGCTTCGGCGCGTTCCAGCGTTCAGGCTGGCGAACAGGCGGTGCGTGCCGCTTCGGTGGCGGCCGAGGGCGTGCGCCAGGAGGCTCAGGTCGGCCTGCGCACCACCCTGGACGTGCTGAACCAGGAGCTTGAACTGCGCAGCGCGGAAGTCGCCCTGACCAGCGCCCGTCGCAATGAGTATGTCGCCCAGGCCCAGCTTCTGGCGGCCATGGGCCGTCTGGGCGGTCCCAACCTGGATCCGACGATCGAAGCCTATGATCCGTCCGACAACTATCGTGCGGTACGCAATCGCGGCGCCCTGCCTTGGGATGGCGTGATCGAGGCCATCGACCGCGTCGCCGCCCCGGCGACGACGCCCGCCGTCGATGTGGAAGATGCGCCTGTTGATCGTCAGTTGAAGGGTGAAGTCGTTCGCACTGCTCCCCAGGGCTGAAGGCTGATCGACAAAACGTCCGTTGATTCCGACGGGCGTTGATGCGACGACAGGATTCAAGGGGGAGGCGAGTCTGACGGCTCGGTCCCCATCGTCGCCTGCCTAGTCCGCATCGGTTGGCGAGTGTCCCCGTTCGAGCGCCCAGGTTGAGGTTCCGACATGACCGAACAAGCTGCCCAGGAACCGACGATGGAAGAGATTCTGGCGTCGATCCGCCGGATTATCTCTGAAGACGACGCTCCGGCCGAAACCGCCCCTGTGGCGGAAGCGGCTCCCGAACCCGCGCCAGAACCAGAACCCGTCGTCGCCGCGCCCGAGCCCGCGCCGATCGAAGACGAGGTGCTGGAACTGACCGAGCCCTATGAGGCGCCGGCAACCGAAGCCATCGGCGATCTGGACGTGGCGGACGCTGCGCCGTTCCCGACCGAACCCGCGCCGGCGGTGACGCAACCCGCGGCCGTTGCGGCGGAGGCCGAGACCCTGGTCGGCGAAACCGCCGCAGCCAGCGCGGCCTCGGCCTTCGCCGGTCTGGCCGCCAGCTTCCAGAAGCCGGAACCTGCGCCGGTCGCTTCAGCCGCCGACATGAACTTCATGAGCGGCAATACGGTCGAGGCCATGGTCCGCGAGATGTTGCGCCCCATGCTGAAGGATTGGCTGGACGCGAACCTGCCCGCCATCGTCGAGGCGCAGGTCCGCAAGGAAGTCGAACGCATCGCCCGCAACGCAGGCTGATCGCTTCGAAACCTCGCTGAGTTTTACGACGCCCCTCAGTCCGCTGAGGGGCGTTCGTTTTTCCAGTCGAACAGGGCCTCCAGCAGACGCACGGCCTGACCGCGCTCGCTGGCCAGATCAGGGTCGCGGCCCAGCAGCAGACGCGCATCGTCCGCCGCCGCCAGCAGCAGCGAGCGATGCCGGATCGGGTCGGCGAAACGATAGGCCGGAAAACCGCTCTGTTTCAGGCCCAGCGGGTCGCCGCCGCCGCGCAAGCGGAAGTCTTCCTCGGCGATGACGAAGCCGTCCTCGGTACGGCGCAGGGTCTCCAGTCGTTTTTTCGCCGTCTCGCCCAGGGCGCCGTCTTCGCCGCCGTACAGCAGGATGCAGGAGCTGGCCTTGGCCCCGCGCCCCACGCGACCGCGAAGCTGATGCAATTGCGCCAGGCCGAAGCGGTCAGCATGCTCGATCACCATGATCGAGGCGTTGGGCACATCGA
>MEEW01000226.1 GCA_001724985.1 Phenylobacterium sp. SCN 69-14 | reverse complement strand
GGATGGCCGACCTCGGACGAATCCAGTCCGACGCCGATGAAGTGATGAAGATAGGGCTTGGCGGCCTCCAGCGTGGCGAAGGCTTCGTCTTCGCTGAGGTGGCGCAGGAAGCTGAGGATTAGGCCGCTGGTGACGCCTAACTCCGCCTTGGCCCGGTCCATGCCCGCGATCAGGCCCTCGACCACGACGGCGAAGGGCACGCCCCGGTCGGTGTGGGTCTGGGGGTCGAAGAAGATCTCGGCGTGGCGGACGTTGTCGGCGGCGGCGCGCTGGAAATAGGCGAAGGCCAGATCCTCGAAATCCTGACGGGTCAGCAGCACGGCCGCGCCTGCGTAATAGATGTCGAGGAAGTCCTGAAGGTTCGAGAAGTCATAGGCCGCGCGCACGGCCTCGACGCTGTCGTAGGGGATGGCGACGCCGTTCCTCTGCGCCAGTTCGAACATCAGTTCGGGCTCGAGGCTGCCCTCGATGTGCAGGTGTAGCTCCGCCTTGGGCAGGCCGGCGATGAAGGCGTCGAGGGACATGAGGGGAGGCTCCTTGGCGGTCGCCTCCCCCTTATCACATTACATCCGCTCGGGCGTCTCGATGCCCAGCAGGCGAAGCGCCGTCTCCAACTGGTGCAGGGTCGCGGCGGCCAGGGCCAGGCGCGAGCCCTTGGTCGCCTCGTCCGGCGCGACCAGGATCGGGCAGGCGGCGTAGAATTTCGAGAAGCTCTGCGCCAGCCGATAGGCGTGCTCGGCGATCAGATTGGGCGAACGCTTGTCATAGGCGTCGGCCGTGGCCGCGTCGAAGGCGTCCAGCGTCAGGGCCAGATCGCGCTCGGCGGCTTCCTCGATGACGATGGGGGCCAGGGCCACGCCCTGTTCCGACGCCTTGCGCAGCAGGGATTTCACCCGCACGGCCTGATACAGCAGATAGGGGCCGGTCTTGCCCTCGAAGCTCATGAAGCGGTCGAGGTCGAAGACGTAAGAGGTCGTGCGGTTGTTCGATAGGTCGGCGAATTTGATCGCTGCAATCGCGACTTTATGCGCGATGTCTTCGCGTTCTTCAGGTGTCACATCGCCAGCTAGGTCGGCATTATCGACTGCATAGCGCGCTGATTGCGTCGCCATGTCGATCAGGTCGCGCAGCTTTAGCACGCCTCCGGCGCGCGTCTTGAACGGCTTGCCGTCCGCTCCGTTCATGGTGCCGAAGCCGAGGTGCTCCAGCGACTTCTCGGGCGCGTATCCGGCCAGATAGGCGGCGCGGAACACCTGTTCGAAATGCTCGGCCTGACGCTCGTCGACGACGTAGAGGATCAGGTCCGGCGCAATCGACTTCTTGCGGTCCAAGATCGTCGCCAGATCGGTCGTGCCGTACATGGCCGAGCCTTCCGAGCTGATGACTAGCAGGGGCGGGGGCGACGGCGCCTCGATCACCGAACCGTCGGCCAGCTTCTTCTTGCGCGTCTCGCCGGGCTTGGCGACGTGGACCACCTGGGCGCCGTCGTCCTCGACCAGCAGGCCCTTGGCCTTAAGGTCGGCGATCATCTCGTCCATCAGGGGATCGGCGTCGCTCTCGCCGTTCCACAGGTCGAAATCGACCGACAGGTCGTCATATTCGCGCTTCAGCGCCTCGCGGCTGACGGCGACGAAATGCTGCCACAGGGCGCGGTAGCCGGGGCGGCCGCCCTGCAGCTCGGCGGTCGCCTTGCGGGCGCGGTCGCGGAATGCGGGGTCTTCCTTGGCCTTGCCCGCCGCCAGCGGATACAGGCGGTCCAGATCGGCCAGCGTCACCGGCGTCTCGGCCGGGAAGGGGCCGTCGCCCTCGGCCATGAAGGCGTCGGCTAGCCCTTCATCGCCGCAGGCGGTGATCAGCAGGCCCATCTGGAAGCCCCAGTCGCCGAAGTGGGCGTCGCCGGTGACGTCATCGCCGCGCAGGCGGAACAGCCGCTTCAGGCTCTCGCCGATGATGGCGCTGCGCAAATGGCCCACGTGCATGGGCTTGGCCACGTTCGGGCCGCCGTAGTCGATGACCACCTTGCGCGGCTCGACGCGCGAGGCGCCGGCCAGTTCCGTGTCCGCCGCGACCTCGGCCGCGCGCTGGGCCAGGGCCGCGTTCGACAGCTTCATGTTGATGAAGCCGGGACCGGCGACCTCGACCGAGGACAGGCGCGGATCGGCGGCCAGACGCTCGGCCACCTTGGCGGCCAGTTCGCGCGGATTGGCCTTCAGCGCCTTGGCGGCGGCCAGGGCGCCGTTCGACTGGAAGTCGGCTAGATCGGGACGGTCGGACGCGGTGACGCGGGCCAGGGCCTTGTCCACGCCTTCGGCGGCGAAGGCGGACCCGACCGCTTCGCTGAGAGAAGTCTTGAGGTCGGTCATGTCTTAGTTGGTCTGTTGGCCCGCAGTCGGGCGGAAGCGGCTGCCGGATCGGTTGAACTCGGCCATCTGCGGCGTGACGTCGAAGCCGATCAGGACTTCGAAATTGCCGCCGCTGGTGGTGGCGTCGGCGCGCGGGATGACGATGGTCTGGCTGGCCTCGGCCTGGGTGCGGTCGGCGCCGCCGAAGGTCACCGGCAGGTCGAAATATTCCTTGGCCAGGACGGCGGAGTTCCGCTCGGTCACGGCGATCCAGTAGCGATAGGTGCGGGCGTCGCCCTCGGCCTGCGGGCCCTTGCCCAGGCTGAACAGCAGGTTGACGTCCAGACGGATCGGGTCGGACTCGCGATAGACGCAGTCGGAGCTGACGCCTTCGATCTCGCCGGTGAAGCCGACGCCGTTGGTCGTGGGCTGCTCATAGTTGGACAGTTCGACGAAGCGGGCCGCGTCGTAGAGAATCTTCACATAGGGGCACGGACCGGCGTTGGCGCGACGGCTCAGCGGCGCGATGCGCATGGGACGCGACGGCGCCTGCTCGGCCTTCTGGCCGCCCTGCTGGCCGCCTTGGGGGCGACCGCTCTGGGCCGCGGCGGCGTGAGGGATCAGCGCGGCCGTGAGGGAGAGGGCGGCGAGGGCGGTCAGGACGCGACGCATCAGGAGCTTTCCGGCAGTCGATGAAGGCGGGGCCGATCAGACGCCCGAACGGGCCACGCTGGGTGGTGATAGCGGCTAAAGCGAGGCGCGGCAAACGGCGCGCGCATCACCCGGCGATGAAGGTGGCGAGAGCGCGCGCGAAGGACTAGGTTCCGAGCCATGAACGCGCCTGTCCCGCCCTCACAGTTTCAACGCCGCCCCCTGTCCGTCCGCATGGCGACGCCACGGGGGTTCTGCGCCGGGGTGGACCGGGCCATCCAGATCGTCGAGCGCGCGATCGAGAAATACGGCGCCCCCGTCTATGTGCGCCATGAGATCGTCCACAACCGCCACGTCGTCGACCGGCTGAAGGGGCTGGGCGCCGTCTTCGTCAAGGAGCTGGACGAGTGTCCGGACGATCGGCCGGTCGTCTTCTCGGCCCACGGCGTGCCCAAGTCGGTGCCCGCGACGGCCCGCTCGCGCGAGATGTTGTTTCTGGACGCCACCTGCCCGCTGGTGTCCAAGGTCCACGTCGAGGCCGAGCGCAATTTCGCGGCGGGCCGCCACGTCATCCTGATCGGCCANNTCGGCACCATGGGCCAGCTGCCCGCCGGGGCCATCAGCCTGGTCGAGACGGTCGAGGATGCGGAGGCCTTTCAGCGCCCCGGCGATCAGTCGCTGGCCTACGCCACCCAGACGACGTTGTCGGTGGACGACACGGCCGAGATTCTGGCGGCGCTGAAGCGGCGCTTCCCCGAACTGCCCGACCCGCACAAGGAAGACATCTGCTACGCCACCACCAATCGCCAGGAGGCGGTCAAGCGGCTGGGCGAGGGTTGCGGCCTGGTGCTGGTGGTGGGGTCGAAGAACTCGTCCAATTCGGCGCGGCTGGTGGATGTGGCGCTGAAGGCGGGGGCCGGGGATGCGCGTCTGGTCGATGACGCAGGCGATCTGGACTGGAGCTGGTTCGACAGAGTCGAGACCGTCGGTCTGACCGCCGGGGCCTCGGCGCCCGAACCGCTGGTGCAGGGGGTGATCGACGCCCTGCGCGCCCGTTTCGACGTGACCGTGACCGAGGACGACGGCGCCCGTGAGACCGTGACCTTCAAACTGCCCCGCGCCTTGACGACCTGAGGCGGCGCCTGGAACGGCCGGGGAGGGCCGGGACATGAGCGGACTGGACGCCATCGACCGTCGCCTGCTGGCCATACTGCAGGACGACGCCACCGTGCCCATCGCCGAGCTGGCCGAGCGGGTGGGCCTGACGCAGACGCCGTGCTGGAAGCGGGTGAAGCGGCTTCAGGATACGGGGATCATCGCCTCGCGCGTGGCTCTTCTGGACCGCGAGGCGCTGGACCTGCCGCTGGTGGTCTTCGTTTCGGTGAAGACGCGGCGGCACGACGCCGAATGGCTGGAGACCTTCAAGCAGGCCGCCGCCCTGCCCGAGGTGGTCGAATTCTACCGGATGAGCGGCGAGGTCGACTATCTGCTCAAGGTGCTGGTCAAGGACATCGCCGCCTATGACCGCTTCTATCGCCGGTTGATCGCCATCGCCCCGCTGGACGACGTCTCCTCCAGCTTCGCCATGGAGCAGATCAAGTTTACGACGGCCTTGCCGCTCTGACCGGCCTGTGGAGAGAATAATATTCTCTATTCTGGCTGGTTTCGGAGATTGAAAAGAAATGATCCTCTCTGAATATCGAGATATCCTCCGTCGCCTGTAGCGGAGGGTTCATGCTCAAGCGTCTGTTCGTCGATCACCCGGCCTCGGTCGGAGAGAGCTATACGGAGCACATGGGCGTCGCCGCCTCGTTCGGCGCGGCCATGTTCGTCGGCTCGCTGGCCTGCTTCGTCCACGCCGTGTTTCCGGGCCTGTGCGTCAAGACGGGCAGCGGGGTGATCAACGACCTGCATCGCCGCATGGTGACGCATCGCGTCGACCCCGCCCGGCTGCCGACGCCCGAGCGGGATTGAGCGAAGCCTGGGCCGCCTCGTGGACGGCCCAGATTCGACGTGAGTTCTCAGGCGGCGAGGATTTCGTCCGCCGGGCCGAAGAACTCATAGTGGATGCGGTCGGCCGGGACGCCGGCGACGCGCAGGTCCAACACCAGGGCGCGCAGGAAGGGGCGCGGGCCGCACAGATAGTAGTCGGCTTCCTGGATCGGCGTCTGCTGGCTCAGCCAGGCGCCGGAGATGCGTCCCGCGTGATCATGGCCGTCGCCGTCATTGGCCGGGGCTTCATAGAAGACGGTGCTGCGCGCGCGCGGATGGGCCGCCGTCAGGGCGCGGATGTGCGGCCCCATGGCGTGGACTCCTGCGTCGTAGGCGCCGTGGACATAGTGGACCTCGGTGTCCGTCTTTTCCGCCACCAGCGTTTCCAGCATCGACACCATGGGCGTCAGGCCGACGCCGCCGGACAGCAGGACGACCGGGCGCTGCGGCGTCTCGGGCAGGAAGAAGTCGCCCGCCGGAGCCCCGACCTTCAGCACCATGCCGACGCGGGCGTTGTCGTGCAGCCAGCCCGAGGCCAGACCCTTGTCCTCGCGCTTGACCGAGATGCGATAGGTCTCGTCGTTCGGCGCGCAGGAGATGGAGTAGTTGCGCTTGATCGGCGCATGGCCGGGAACATCGAACCAGAAGGTCAGATACTGGCCCGGTCGGTGACGCAACACCGGGCCGCCGTCCTTGGGCTTCAGCACGAAGGAGGTGATGACCGAGCTTTCGGGACGCACCTCGACCACCTCGAAGGCGCGCCAGCCGTTCCAGCCGCCGTGAGCCGCCGCCAGG
>MEEW01000225.1 GCA_001724985.1 Phenylobacterium sp. SCN 69-14 | reverse complement strand
GTGGCGAAACAGGCTTGCAGCAGGTAGCCGCCGGTCGGCGCTTCCCAGTCGAGCATTTCCCCGACCGCATAGACGCCGGGCAGGGCTTTCAGCATCAGGTCGGCCTTCACCGCTCCCACGTCGCCCGCCTCGGCCCAGGCGTGGACGGTCAGTTCGACGAAAGCTTCGGACATCGCCGTGATGTCCACCGACGGCAGCGGGTCGGCCAGCACCAGCGGATTGGCGAGCGCCCGCGCCCGCAAGGCGGCCATCAGCGCGCTCACATCGCGCTTCAGGTCCACCTTAAACACCGCATCGACCCGGCGGCGGCTGTGGTAGCTGATGTTGACGATCACATCGCCGAAGATCTTGCCGTTGGGCAGCACGACCTTGAGGTTGTCGGGGGTGGTCAGCTCGGTGATGAACAGGTCCAGCGCGCGGACCGTGCCGGTGCGGCCGGAGACCTCGATGACATCGCCCACGCGATAGGGCCGAAACAGCAGCAGCATCACCCCGGCGGCGACATTGCTCAGCGTGCCCTGCAAGGCCAGGCCGATGGCGAGCGAGGCCGCGCCCAGCACCGCCAGGATCGAGGTCGCCTGCACGCCGAGCTGCTGCAGCACCGCGATCAGCCCGACGATGATCACCAGATAGCGCGCCGCCGAGCCGGCGAAGCCCTGCAGGGTCACGTCCGGGGGGCCGCCGCGGTGGGCCCGGGCGATCAGGCGGCGCACCAGCCGCGAGGCCCAGCCCGCCGCCCACCAGGTCACCGCCAGGATCAGCACGGCGACCACCAGGTTCACCGCCAGGTCGCCGGCCGCGTCGACGAACTTGTGGATGACGTTCTCGTCCGCCGTGACCGTCTGGTTCAGACGGGTCGTGATCTCGCGCTCAAATCCCTGCATGTCCGCCGTCTAGCATTGACGCCCCCGCCTCGGCCAATCCGCGCCAAACGCTAGGCGGCCTTCTGGAGTTCCTGCTTCACCCGCTCGGCCAGGGTCTTGATGTCGATGGGCTTGGGCAGGAAGGAGATGTTCTCCTCGCCCTCCAGCAGGTTCGAGAACTCGGCCTCCGCATAGCCGGAGATGAACATCACCGGCGCGCCGGCCAGATAGACGCGGGCGTGCTTGAGCAGGTCCGGCCCCTGCATGCCGGGCATGACCACGTCGGAGATCATCAGGTCGATCTCCCCGGCGTGCTGCTCGGCCAGTTCGAGGGCTTCCTCGCCCGAGCCGGCCTCGATCACCTCGTAGCCGCGGGCGCGCAGCAGCTTGGCGGCCACCCCGCGCACGGCGTCCTCGTCCTCGACGAACAGGATGCGGCCGGCGCCCGACAGGTCGCGGGCCTTGGGCGGCGCCTTGGCCGCCGCCGGCTCGGGCGCCGGCGCGGCCGCGCTCGGCGTATGCACCGGCAGGAAGATCCGGAACGCCGCCCCCTCGCCGGGCCGCGAGGCGACGCTGATCCAGCCGTCCGATTGCTTGACGATGCCGTAGACCGTCGCCAGTCCCAGCCCCGTCCCCTCGCCCACAGGCTTGGTGGTGAAGAAGGGGTCGAAGATCTTGTCGATCACCTCGGGCGGAATGCCGGGGCCGTCGTCGGACACCTCGATCAGGGCCTGGTCGCCCTTGGCGGCGGGGTGGCCCGCGGCGTGGGCCTCTTCCTCGGTCAGCCGGGCCAGGCGGATGCGGACCACGCCGCCGCCGTGCGCGCGCACGGCGTCGCGGGCGTTGACGGCCAGGTTCATCACCGCGGTCTCGATCTGGCTGCGGTCGGCGCGCACGTGCGGCAGGTTGCGGCCGTACTCGGTCTCCAGCTTGACGTCCTCATAGAGCACGCGGCGCAGCAGCACCTCGGATTCGCTGATGAGTTCGCCGAGGTCGAGCGTCTCCCTCTGCACGGTCTGCTTGCGCGAGAAGGCCAGCAGCTTGCGCACCAGGTCCGCCGCGCGGGCCGAGGTCGAACGGATTTCGTTGAGCCCCTCATAGGAGGGGTCGCCGACCGGATGGCGCTGGGCCAGCACGTCGAGCTGGAAGAAGATCGCGGTCAGAAGGTTGTTGAAGTCGTGGGCGACGCCGCCGGCCAGTTGCCCGATCGCCTGCATCTTCTGGCTCTGCGAGAGCTGCAGCTCGATCTGCTTCTGCTCGGAGACGTCGACCAGATAGGCGACCCAGCGCCCGCCGGTCTTCGACAGGTAGAGATGCGCGATGCGGGCCGGATCGGCGGCCAGCCGCACCTCCAGCGCCCCGACATGGCCGCCGGCCAGCTTCTNCCGCCGGCCAGCTTCTGGGCCGCGTCGGCGCGGGAGGTGGGCTCGATGAGGTCGCCGAACACCGCGCCGGCCGCGCCGCCGCCGGCCACCGCCGAAAGGGCGGGATTGGCCTCGACGATGGTCGCGGCGAACGGGTCCTCGCCGTCCAGCAGGGCCGCGCCGAAGGGCGAGGCGGCGGCGAAGGCGTCCAGCACCTTGGGCGGCGGCGGGCCGGCGCTGTTGAACGCCTGCAGGACTTCGGCGGCCGCCGGCGGCAGGGCGAGCTGGCTCGGCTCGTTCAGGCGCACCAGGAAGCGGCGCTCGCCGATCGGCGCCACCGTGGCCGAATGCTCCGAACCGTTGTTGCGGATCGAGGCCTGGGCCGTCTCGCCGCGCCGGGCGGCGGTGAGGGCCGAAAACAGGCTGGCCGCGGAAGGCCCGCCCTTGGGCAGGCGCGCGGCCGCGCCCAGCAGCGCGCGCCAGGCGGCGTTGGCCGCATGGATGCGGCCGTCGGCGGCCGCGATCGCCGCCGGCTCGGTGAGGGCGTCCACCACCTGGTCGGCGCCCGGCTCGCTGGCGCTCGCCGCCTCGGTCGAGCTGCGCAGGGCGAAGAGGCCCAGGCACGCGACGCCGAACAGCCCGATCAGCAGCATCAGCCCCGCGCGCGTCGCCGGACCGGCGTTGAACGCCGGCACGGCCGCAAACCCGACCGCGGCCAGAAAGCAGAGCACGGCCATCGCCGTGATCGGGTCGAAGCGGCGGGCGCGATCCTGGGTCTTCACTTGGGCCATGCGGCGGTCCCGATGGATTTCGAACGAGGAGGCGCGAGCCTCCGACGAATCAGTCACCGAAATCTTCTCACGAAAAATCTTAATGGTGGCGGGCTCTTGCGGCCACGCGCGCGCTGCTCTGCATGATGAAGCCGATCAGCTTGGCGACCGCTTCGTAGTGGGCGGGCGGAATGAAGTCGTCGAGCTCGACCGCGGCGTAGAGCGCCCGCGCCAGCGGCGGGTCCTCGATCACCGGCACGTCATGCTCCTCGGCCACGGCGCGGATCTTCAGCGCCAGGGCGTCCATGCCCTTGGCGACGCACTGCGGCGCGGCGGTGTCGCCGGCCTCGTAGCGCAGGGCGACCGCATAGTGGGTCGGGTTCATGATCACCATGGTCGCGTTGGGCACCGCGGCCATCATGCGGCTGCGCGAGCGCTGGATGGCGATCTGCCGGCGCTTGGCCTTCACGTGCGGATCGCCTTCGGCGTTCTTGAACTCTTCCTTCTGCTCCTCCTTGGTCATCCGCATGCGCTTGAGGAAGCGCGCGCGCTGCCAGAACCAGTCGAGCCCGGCGATGACCAGCATCAGGGCGGCGGTGGCGAAAACCAGCTTGCGCAGGATCTCGATCATCAGCGGCAGCATCGCCGCGGGGTCCAGGGCGGCCAGCTCCTTCAGCGGGTGGATGTAGGGCTTCATCACCACCCATCCGACCCAGCCGACCATCGCCACCTTCGCCAGCGACTTCACGAACTGCATCAGGCCGTCGGGGCCGAGGATGCGCTTCAGCCCGCTCATCGGGGAAAGCTTCTTCCAGTCCGGCTTGATCTTCTCCGGGCTGAACAGCAGGCCGGTCTGCACCAGGTTTCCGGCCGCCCCCATCAGGGACGCGACGGCCAGCACGGCGAGCAGCACGGGCGCAGCCGCGCGGGCGGCATGGATGGCGACGTCGAGCCCGCCCGCCTTGAGGTCGAAGTCGTCGGGATGGGCGATGAACGGCAGCAGTTCGCTGGCCAGGTGGCGCGACATCCAGCCCCCGGCGATGGCGATCACCGCCGCGGCGCCGGCGAAGGAGGCCAGCATCGCCAGGTCCGGCGTCTTGGCGACATCCCCCTTCTCGCGCGCCTTCTGGAGCTTCTGGGGTGTCGCCTCTTCTGTCTTGGAGGCTGCGTCCTGTTCGTCGGCCATGGCCTAGCCCAGGAACTGCGAGACCAGCTCGCGGTAGCGGTTGAGCCACACCATGCCGATCACCCCCAGGCTGAGGGCGAAGATCGACAGCCCCAGCAGCACGATCAGCGGGGTGACGACGAAGAACACCTGGAACTGCGGCATCACCCGCCCCACCAGGCCGGCGGCGACGTTGAAGATAACCGAGAACACCACCACCGGCGCGGCCAGTTGCAGGCCCAGGCGGAACGCCCCGGCCACGGTCTGGATCGCCAGTTGCGCGCCGTCGGAGATCGCGATCGGCCGGGTGAACGGAAAGATCGAATAGGACCGGACGATCGCGGCCAGGAACATGTGGTGCAGGTCGGTCGCCATGATCAGGGTGATGCCGATCAGGGTGAGGAAGGTGCCGAGCGTCGTCGAGGGCTGGGCCTGGCCAGGCGCCGCGGTCTGGGCGAAGGAAAGGGTCGTCTGGATCGAGATGATCTCGCCCGCCGTGGCCAGCGAGGAGAGCATCATCCGCAGGATCGCCCCGATCATCAGCCCGATCAGCAGCTCCTTGATCACCGCCCCGGCGACGCCCGAGACCTCGCCCGGGACCGGCATGCCCTTGGCGACCACCGGCATCAGCATCAGGGCCATCAGGAAGGCGAGCGACAGGCGGATGCGCGGCGGCACGCTGGTGTCGCCGAAGCCGGGCAGCAGCATCAGGATCGCGCCCACGCGGGCGAAGATCAGCCCGGCGGCGTAGACCTGAGAGGCGGCGGCGTAGCTTTCCATGGACGGGCCGCTGCGCCCCTCACATCGCTGCGATGCGGGCGGCGATCTGGCGCATGAAGCCGCTCATCAGCGCGCCCATCAGCGGCAGGAACAGCAGCAGCGACAGGAAGATCGCCACGATCTTCGGCGCATAGACCAGGGTCGCTTCCTGGATCTGGGTCAGGGCCTGCATCAGGCCGACGCCGACCCCGACCACTAGGCCGACGATCAGCACCGGCGCGCAAAGCTGGATGGTGAGCCAGATGGCGTCGCGACCGACGTCCAGAACTTCGGCGCCGCTCATCGGATGGCCTTTCGAGGTACGCGTGGAACGCTGGAAGCCAGCTAGGTCAAAATTGCCCAGTTATGGTTAACGAAGGGCTACCGCCCCGCCGCCAGCGCCCGCGCCGCCTCGCTCGGCGTGGCCTTGTCGCGGTCCCGGTCGACGCTGAAATTCGCCGCCTGCATGGCCTCGACCGAGATGGAGCCGACCAGCGGCCGCAACGCCGCCAGCAGGCGCGCATCCCCGGCCCGCTTGGGCGAGACGAGGATCACCGCGTCATAGGGCGGCAGCGCGCCCTTGGGATCGGACAGCACGATCAGCCGGTCGGCGGCGATCCGGCCATCGGAGGAGAAGGCCGAGATCACGTCGGCCTCGCCGCCGACCAGGGCGCGGTACATGAAGGTCGGCTGGAACGAGCGCTGGGCCTTGAAGTGGAAGCCGTAGGCGGCGTCCACCGCCTTCCATTCCGGCCGCGACAGGAATTCCAGGTCCGAGCCCAGGGTCAGGCGCGGCGCCTGACGGGCAAGGTCGGCGAGGCTGGCGACGCCCAGCGCCTGGGCCCGGTCGGCCCGCATGGCGAAGGCGTAGGCGTTCTCGAACCCCAGCGACCCCAGGACGACCACGCCGTCGCGGCGCTTCAGCTCGGCGGTCAGTTCGGCCAGTACGGCGGCGCGGCCCGGATTGTCCTGCCGTTTCAGCACATTGGTCCAGAGCGTGCCCGAATAGTCGACATAGGCGTCGATCTCCCCGGCGGCGAGCGCGCGATAGGCCACGGCCGAGCCCAGGTCCTCCTTG
>MEEW01000224.1 GCA_001724985.1 Phenylobacterium sp. SCN 69-14 | reverse complement strand
CCGATGCCGGTGTCGCGCACGATGAGCGTGAGCCCCTCGGCTCCACGCGCCGCCTCGACCGACACCGCCCCCTGCTCGGTGAACTTCAGCGCATTGGAGAGCAGGTTGTAGAGGATCTGGCGCACCCGCGTGGAATCGCCGCGATAGACGCCCCGCGCCTGCTCCTCGATGGCCAGCGAGAACTCCAGCCCCTTGCTCCGCGCGATGGCGGCGAAGGCGCCGTGCGCCCCGCGCGCCAGGTCCTCGATGTCGAACTCCGTCTCCTCGAGCTCCAGCTTGCCGGCTTCGATCTTCGACAGGTCGAGCACGTCGTTGAGGATCGCCAGCAGCGTCTCGCCCGACTGCCGGATCACCTCCAGCCGCTCGCGCTGGCGCTCGGGCAGGGCCACGTCGGCCGCCATGGCCTGGGCCATGCCCAGCACCCCGTTCAGCGGCGTGCGGATCTCGTGGCTCATGGTCGCCAGGAAGGCCGACTTGGCGCGGTTGGCCGCCTCGGCCTCCTCCTTGGCCTGCACCAGGGCCCGCTCGGCCATCTTGCGGGTGGTGACGTTCTGCATGGCGCCGACCAGCCGCAGCGGCCGCCCCTCGGCGTCGCTGAACAGCCGCGTGGCGCTGGTCGCCCAGACCTCCACCCCGTCGCTCCGCGCGATCCGGTATTCCGGCAACGGCCCGTCCTCGCCGGCCAGGTGCGCCTGCCAGGACGCCAGCATCATCTCGCGGTCGCGCGGATCGATGGTGTGGAACAGGTCGTGCTCCAGCTCCTCGAAGGTCTTGGGCGCGGTGAAGAAGGTGTCCTCGGCCCCGACCTTGATCAGCTCGCGGCGCAGATAGTCCATCTCGAAGACGTGGACGTCGGCGATCTGCATGGCCAGCTTCAGCCGCTCTTCCGAGCGCTCGGTCGCCTCCAGCGCCCGCACCACGTCGGTGATCTCGTGGCTGGCCAGGATCATGCCGCCGACCGCGCCGGCCGCCGTGCGCCAGGGGGCCAGCTCGGCGCTGTACCAGCGCAGCGTCCCGTCGTCGCCCGCGACCGAGAACCGCTCGGCGCGGATGGCTTCCCCGGCCAGCACCTTGGCGTAGGTCCGGCGCCAGGGGTCGAACTCGCGCGGCGCCAGGTCGCAGATCGAGCGCCCCTCGATCTCGCGCCCGGCCAGGCCCAGGGTGTCGATCCACCTGGGGCTGGCCTTGACCACCCGCAGCTCGGCGTCGGTCAGCACCACCGCCACCGGCATCGCCTCGATCATCGCCGCCAGGGTGGCGCGCACCGCGTCCCGCTCGCGCAGGCTTTCCTCCCGCGCGCGGGCGGCCTGGGCCCGCTCCCAGTCGTCGGCGACGAACTGGGCCAGGTCGTCCAGCCGCGCCGCCAGCCTGGGATCGAAGGCCATCGGCTCAAGCCCCGCCACCGCCAGCACGCCCGGCGTCGATCCGTCGGCCAGGCGGATCGGCGCGCCGACATAGAACCGCAGGTGCGGCGGCCCGACCACCGGCGGCAGGCCGGCGACGCGCTCGTCCTTGCGCGCGTCCTCGATCCAGAGCAGCCGGCCCTCGGCCAGCACGATCTCGGCGCCCGGGTCGCGGGCCGGGCGAACGGCCCCGCGCCGGTCGCGGCTGCGCCAGACTTCACCGTCGCGGGTCAGGATCACCTGGGCGTCGAGCGCCCCGAACATCGTCTTCGCCAACCGCGAGGCGCGGTCGCAGACGGCCTGGGATATGTCCAGCCCCAAGGGACGCTGTTCCCCCGCGCCTGCCGCCATGCCCGTTCTCCGCCCCGAAAACCCTGCCGATACTGAAGGGCGCAAGGTTAAGGCGCCATTGAGCCGCTCGGCGCGCATGTAAGGCTGCAATCCAGAATCGCGTTAGAAGCGCCCATCACCTTCCTGTTGCGGCGCAATACCCGCCTCACGATAAAGGTGTGGCGGCGCCGGTTGCGGCCATGCCAGAGAGCCTGAGCGTCGCCATGGCGCAGCGTGATCGAGGACGTTCTCCAGTGAACGAGCATTCTGAAGACCAAGGCCCGGATCCGATCGACATCGCGGTCGGCCATCGCATCCGCGTCCGCCGCAAGTGGCTGGGGGTGTCCCAGTCGACTCTGGCCGAACACCTGGGCGTCAGCTTCCAGCAGGTCCAGAAGTACGAGCGCGGCGCCAACCGCGTGTCGGCCTCCATGCTCGTGCGCATCGCCCAGAGGCTCGACACCACCGTCGGCGAACTGGTCGGCGAGACCGCCACCCCGTTCAGCGACGAGGGCCTGTTCGAAAAGCTGGCCGTGCCGGGCGCGGTGCAGTTGCTGGAGGCCTTCGCCAGCGTCCAGCAGCCCTCGATGCGCACCGCCATCCTCAACCTCACCCGCTCGCTGATCGACGAGTCCGACGAGGGCTCCGTCCCGGTCCGCCGCGCGCGCTGACCTCAGGCGTCCCGCCGCCTGGCCATGAAGGCCAGGTGGTGCAGCACGATCCCCGAGGTCGCCGCCACATTGAGGGAATCGAAAGCCCCGGCCATCGGAATGCGGACCGTCCGCGACCGCGCCAGCAGCGCGTCCGGCAGGCCCGGCCCCTCGGCCCCCAGCAGCACCGCCGTCCGCGCCGCCCGATCGGTCTGGGCCAGGGTCTGCGACCCGCGCGGGCTGAGCGCCAGCGCCTCGAAGCCGTGCGCCGCCAGCAGGCCAGGCAGGTCCTCGCCCGGCGCCAGCCGCGCGAACGGCGTCAGCAGCGCCGCGCCGACCGAAACCCGGATCGCCTTGCGATAGAGCGGGTCGCAGCAGTCGCTATCGAGGATCACCGCGTCCGCCCCGAACGCCGCGGCGTTGCGGAAGATCCCGCCCATATTGTCGTGGTTGGCGATCGCGCTCAGCGCCAGCACCAGCGCCTGGCGCGGCAGCCCGGCCAGCAGCTCGCCCGCCCCCGGCGCCGCGCGCCTGCGCCCCAGGGCCAGCATGCCGCGGTGGATCGGGAAGCCGACGATAGCGTCCATCGCCGCCTGGCCGGCGACATGGACCGGCGTCCCGTCCGGCAGGGCCTCGATCACGTCGGCCAGGGCCGCCAGCCGCTTGCCTGCGATCAGCAGCGACACCGGCGCGCACAGCGGCGAGCGGGCCAGCGCCCGCAGCACCACCTCGCCCTCGGCCACGAACAGGCCCTGGCGGCCGACCAGGTCGCGCTCGCGCACGTCCCGATACGCCGCCGTCCGCGGATCGTCCGCATCCTCGATATGGACAAGCTGGCCCGCCAGGTCTTTCCCTCGCTCTTCCTTGCGTCCGGCGGGTCATACACCGGGGCGTTCTTCGGAACATCCCTCGCCCGGCGAAGTTGAAACCCGAGAGGAGAGCCCACATGAAAACCCTGATCCTGACCGCCGCCATGGCCGCCCTCGCCCTGGCCGCCTGCGACCAGCGTCCCGAGCCGCAGGGCGAGACCACCGGGGCGGCCATGCCCGACACCTCTCAGCCGACGCCCGTCCCCGGCCCGGCCCAGACCGCCGCCCCCGACGCCGGCGACACCGGCGTGGTCCCCGCCGATGCAGCCCACGCCGCCGCCCGCGAAATAGTCCTAGGCCGCCCTGGCCCGGCGCAGGGCGCTGAGGATCGACTGCGCCGCCCCGGCCGCCTGGCTGCGGATATCCGGCGCCGAGGTGATCTCCCAGAACGCCCCGCGGGTCAGCGGCCCGACGGCGTAGAGCCCCCCTCGCGCCTGCCCGCTCGCCCCGATCAGGCGCGATCCGGCGTCGACCTCCGCCCCCAGCCGGCACGGATCGGGCCGGATCAGGCCCGAGGCCAGCAGCCGCCCCAGCAACGGGTCGCGCGCCTGCTCCAGGTCGCCCAGGAAGCCGCTGCAGTTCACCACCGCCGAAACCGCCAGCCGGCGCACGGCGCGCCCGCCGCGCGGCCGCCAAGTCGCCTCGACAGCATCCCGCGTCAGGCCGAGGCTCGTGAGTTCCCCGGCCCGCACCACCAGTTCGCGCCCGCGCATCATCAGCCCGATCCGCCGCGCCACGCTGGGCGCCAGCCGGTGGCGGTGGACCTCCCACCAGGGCCGCACATGCCGCAAGAACCGGCGCCGCTCGGCCAGGCTCCAGCCCAGCCAGATCCCCTGCACATGCGGCCGCAGGGCGTCGATCGCCTCGCGCCAGCGGCCATCCTCCGAGGCCGCCCGCACCGCCGCAAGCAGCTCGCGCGGCGATCCGGCCGCCCAGATCGGAACAGCCGGGCCCGCGGTCGGCGCATGCGGCCGCGGAACCAGGCCGCGGCGCGAGATCGCCCAGAACCGCCGCCCCGGCCGCCACAGGCTGATCGCCGCGTCGATCATGGTCAGGCCGCTGCCGATCAGCAGCACGTCGCTGGCCGCCGCATCCAGCCGCGCCTTCGGGTCCCACGGATCGCCGATGTAGCGCGGCGAGGCCAGCAGGTCGGCGCCCGCCGCGGCCGGCGACGCAGGGGCCAGCACGCCCAGGGCCAGCACCACCGCGTGCGCCTCGATCTCGCGGCCCAGCGCCAGCCGCACGCGCCAGCCGTCGCCGGCCCGCCGCACCTCCACCGCCTCGTCCTGCTCCAGCAGCAGCCGCCCGGCCGGCGCGCTCTCCAGCGCCCGGCGCAGCAGGTCCTGCAGGTAGTCGCCATAGACGCCGCGGGTCACGAACCCGCCGTGCGCGCTCCAGCCCTCGCGCCCCGCCAGCCAGCGGGTGAAGTGGTCGGGATCGTCCGGATAGGCGCTCATATTGGCGACCCGCACGTTCAGCAGGTGATCCGGATTGGCGGTCGCATAGGCCGCTCCCCGCCCGAACGCGCCCGAGCGCTCGATCAGCCGCACCGTCGGCCCTTCCGGCGCGGCCGCCAGGTGCAGGGCCGTCAACAACCCCGAGAACCCCGCCCCGATCACCGCCACCGCTGGTCTTTGACTCATGGCCGAACTCCGCATGAGTCTAATTCCTATAATTTTTATTGGATTTAAAAAGGCAGAAAAACTGCATCCAAACGCAGATCGGATGGGACGGAGGCCCAAACTTGCGCTAAAAAACTTGACGCATGCGTCATCTTTGGCTGAAGACCACGGGGCGTTGACCGAGGAGGAAGTTCTACATGAGCGACGGCAATATCGATCTCAGCAAGGACGCGCGGGCCCGAGCCTACGCCCTGCCGCTCGATCAGTTGAATCCGGGCGATCCGGCCCTTTTCCGCACCGACTCCCATTGGCCGATACTTGAGCGCCTGCGCAAGGAAGACCCGGTCCACTACACCGCCGAAAGCGAGTACGGCCCGTACTGGTCGATCACCAAGTACAACGACATCATGGCCGTCGACACCAACCATCAGGTGTTCTCCTCCGAAGGCGGCATCACCATTGCTAGCCAGGAAGGCGAAGAAGGGCCGTTGCCCATGTTCATCGCCATGGACCCGCCCAAGCATGACGTGCAGCGCAAGACTGTCAGCCCGGCCGTCTCGCCGGCGCGGCTCCATGTCCTCGAACCGCTGATCCGCGAGCGCGCCGCCAAGATCCTCGACGGCCTGCCGATCGGCGAGGAATTCGACTGGGTCGACAAGGTCTCGATGGAACTGACGGCCATGACCCTGGCCACGCTCTTCGACATGCCCCAGGAAGACCGCCGCAAGCTGACCTACTGGTCCGACGTGGTCACCGCCGTGCCGGGCAAGAGCCCCCTGGTCGATACGATCGAACAGAAGATGGCGATCTTCGTGGAGTATCACGCCTACTTCACCGAGCTGTGGAACCAGCGCGTCAACGCCCCGCCCGCCGACGATCTGATCTCCATGCTGGCCCACGGCCCCGACACCCGGGACATGTCGCCCCGGGAATACTTCGGGAACATCGTGCTGCTGACGGTCGGCGGCAACGACACCACCCGCAACACCATCTCCGGCTCGGTCCTGGCCCTGAACCAGAACCCGGACCAATACGACAAGCTGCGCGCGAACCCTTCGCTGATCCCATCGATGGTGTCCGAAACCATCCGCTGGCAGACGCCGCTGGCCCACATGCGCCGCATCGCGACCCAGGACTACGAATTGGGCGGCAAGACCATCAAGAAGGGCGACAAGGTGGTCATGTGGTACGTCTCGGGCAACCGCGACGACGAGGTGATCGAGAACCCGAACGCCTACATCATCGACCGCGAGCGGCCTCGCAACCACATCTCCTTCGGCTTCGGCATCCACCGCTGCGTCGGCAACCGCCTGGCCGAACTCCAGTTGCGGGTGATCTGGGAGGAGATTCTCAAGCGCTTCCCCGAGATCAAGGTCGTTGAGGAGCCCGTGCGGACCTACTCCAGCTTCGTGAAGGGCTATGAGTCCATGAAGGTGGTGATCCCCAAGCGCGCCTGACCGCTTCGGACGCATCCATATCCGAAGAGCCCGGGGTTCCGCCCCGGGCTCTTTTTTCATGGCGGCAGGCGGCGGCTGGACCTTCCCCGCCGTCACTCGCGTAGCGTCGGACTCGGATACAAGGAAGCGCCCCATGGCCGAGCCGTTCGACATCGAGGCCCACGCCCGGCGCCTGGCGGACGAGGGCTATACGCTCATTGAGGATTTCGCGGACGCCGCCGTTCTTGCGGCGGCCCGCACCGCCCTCGCCCCGCACCTGGGCGCCCACCACGGCCGCAACGCCTTCGAGGGCTTTTCCACTGAGCGGGTCTACACCCTGGTCGCGCGCGGCAAGGTGTTCGAGGACCTGACCGCCGACCCGCGCCTGCTCGCCCTCCTCGACCGCTTTCTCCTGCCCGGCTACCTGCTGACCGCCAGCCAGGCGATCTGCATCTACCCGGGCGAGGCGGCCCAGGCGGTGCATTTCGACGACGGCTTCTATCGCCAGCCGCGTCCGCGCCCGGCCGTCAGCCTTTCGCTGATCGGCGCCGTCGACGCCTTCACCGACACCAACGGCGCCACCGACATCATTCCCGGCAGCCACCTCTGGAGCGACGCCGACATCGCCGCCCTCTCGCCGCAGAAGGCCGAAAGCCTGCTGCGCCCCGTGGTCATGCCGGCCGGCGGCGCCATCGTCTTCCAGGGCACGCTGCTGCATCGCGGCGGGGCCAACCGCTCCAACGCCCCGCGCCTGGCCTTCACCAACCAGTACTGCCAGCCCTGGGCCCGCACCCAGGAGAACTTCTACCTCGGCGTCCCGCGCGCCCGCGCCAGGGCCATGTCGCCCCGCCTCCAGGACCTGCTCGGCTACAACATCTGGCCCCCCTTCATGGGCCAGGTCACCGGCTCCCACCCCTTGAAGAGCCTCGAAGACGACTGGATCGCGCCCGTAGAGCGCTAGGTTCGCCATCCTTTTCGGGACCGGTGTTCATAGGTCCCGGTCTTGCTTCGCAAACCGGGATTGTCTGTTTGAAGTGGTGCAATGTTGTTGAGCCGGAAGCAGATCCGGGGCTGGCCAGC
>MEEW01000223.1 GCA_001724985.1 Phenylobacterium sp. SCN 69-14 | reverse complement strand
GGCATGACCGCCAAGGTGGCGGTGGCCATGGGCTGGGAAGCCTGGGACGCCGCGCGCTCGGAATATCGCCCGGCCGGGGCGACGGCGGAATTCCAGAAGGTCGGCGGGACGTGGAAGCGCCTGCCCACCGGGCCGGTGAACCTCTCGACCTGCGCGGCGTCGTCGTAAGGGCTCCGTCTCGGGAGGGGGTTAGTCGGCGAGATCCTGGAAGTAGGGCTCGACCGTTCCCTGGAGCTTGACCGTCATCGCATCGCCCTTGCGGTCGACGGTCTTGCCGACGCTGAGGCGCACCCAGCCTTCGCTGACGCAGTATTCGTCGACATTGGTCTTCTCGACGCCCTTGAAGCGGACGCCGACGCCGCGCGACAGCGCCTCCTCGTCGTAGTGGGGGCTGGCCGGGTTGACCGAGAGGCGGTCGGGCGGAGTGGTCGGGCGCGTGTCGCTCATGGCGCGGACTTAGCCTCCCCGACGGGGATTGCCAACCGGCGTCAACCCGCCCTTAAGCCGGCTGCGCGAGAATGGCCGGCCCTCGACTGAGAGCGGCGGTACGACCGGGAGGTCGGCATGTCGGTGACGCGGACGTCCAACGTGCGGCGGACGAGCGACCATTTCGAGCCGGAGGCGGGTCTGGACCCCCAGGCGCAGCGGCGGCTGCGGGGCCATATCGAGCAGATCGACTACACGGCCTATGCCTCGAACCGCGAGGTGATCGGCCAGGTGCTGGGCCAGGCGGACATGGCCAGGTTTCAGAAGCTGGCGGTGGCCGCGGCCCTGGCGCGCGGACAGTGGATCGCCGCGGCCCTGGCCATGACCGAGGCCGCCCAGCCGTTGTCGCCAGGCGAGGCGGCCAGGCTGGCGGGGCTGCGGGCCGCCTATGAGGAGCTGACCGAGGCCTATGAGGGGCTAAGACGGCTGGTCGAGCGCGGCTATCTGAGCTTTCCTGGGTAGGCGGTCGGGCGCGGCCGCCCACGGAGGCCCCATGACCCGGCATCGAATCTATTCGGTCAGCGTGGCGAGCGTCTATCCGCACTATGTCGCCAAGGCCGAGAAGAAGGGGCGGACCAAGGCCGAGGTCGACGAGATTGTCCGCTGGCTGACCGGCTACAGCCAGGCGGCGTTCGACGCGCAGCTTCAAGCCGGGACGAGCTTCGAGGCCTTCTTCGCCCAGGCGCCGGCCATGAACCCCGCGCGGGCGGCGATCACCGGCGTGATCTGCGGCGTGCGCGTGGAAAACATCGAAGAGCCGACCATGCGCGAGATCCGCTACCTCGACAAACTGATCGACGAACTCGCCAAGGGGAAGGCGATGGCGAAGATCCTGCGGGCCGCCCCTCAGCAGAACCCCGCCAGGATCGTTTCGACGTAGCGGTCGCTGGGGCGCCAGGGGTATTCGCTGACGCCGATCAGCATGTGGGCGACGCCGGTGAGGGCGCAGATCAGCGCCTCGGCCCGGATGCGGTCGTCGCCTTGCGGATCGCCGCGCGCGGCGGCGATGAGCTGGCCGAAACGCATGTGGGCGGCGATGACGTCGGTCTCCTCGATGAACCACTGGTCCTGGCCGGACTCGCGGCGGTCCTCGATGGTGTAGACGATGCGGTAGCGGTCCGGGTGGCTGAGCCAATAGTCGACATAGGCCTGGGCGACCTTGCGCAGGCGGGCCTTCGGCTCGGGCTCGGCGGTTTCGATGGCCCGCATCTTTGCGAACAGCGGGTCGAAGGCCAGCGACCAGAGGGCCCGGACGATCGCCATCTTGTTGGGGAAGTAGCTGTAGAGCGTCATGGCCGGCAGGCCGGCGCGCGCGGCGATGGCGCGGATGCTGAGCCCCTCGGCGCCCTTGGTTTCGAAGAGTTCTCGGGCGGCCTCGACGATCCTGGCGCGGACCTGCTCCTGGCGTTCGTCCTTAGAAGTTCGGGGGGCCATGCGGGGGCTCCGGCGCGAGGGGGCTTGACGATCTCGTACTTGTACGAATATCGATTTCGTACGCGTACGAGCCGGCGATAGCAGCGAAGTCCGGCGGGCGTCCACTGGGAAGGGGAAGGAAATGCCGGATCGGAAGACGAAGTCGGATCGTGAGCCGGTGTCTCGCCGCGCGGCGCTGGGCCTGGGGGTCGCAGCCTCGGCGGCGGCGGCGGTGAGCGGGGCGCAGGCCGCGCCGGCCCCCCAGGGCGCGGCGCGCGAAGTGGACGTGGTGGTGGTCGGGGCGGGCTTTGCGGGCCTGACGGCCGCGCGGGCGCTGCGCCGGGCCGGGCGCAAGGTCGTGGTGCTGGAGGCCGACGGGCGGGTCGGCGGGCGCACCAAGGCCGGCCGCGTCGCCGGCGAGGTGGTCGATTTGGGCGGCCAGTGGGTCGGGCCGGGCCAGACGCGGCTGCTGGCCCTGGCCGAGGAACTGGGCGTGGCGACCTATCCGCAGTACGTCGAGGGCAAGAACATCATCGACGTGGACGGCCGCCGCGTCGCCTACGAGGGCGAGGTTCCGGCCCTGGGGCCGCAGGCGACGGCCGAATTCGCCGAGGTGGTCGGCAAGATCGAGGCGTTGGCCGCCCAGGTCCCGGCGCTGGCGCCCTGGACGGCGCCGATGGCGGCCGAACTGGACAGCCAGACCATCGAGTCCTGGCTGCTGGCCAACGCCCGGCTGCCGGCGACGCGAACCATGATGCGGCTGCTGGTGCGGGCGGTGATGTCGGCCGAGACCAGCGAGGTCTCATTCCTGGCCTGCGTCGCCTATGCGGCGGCGGCGGGCGGATTCTCGCCGCTGATCTCCACGCGCGGCGGGGCGCAGGAGACGCTGTTCGACGGCGGCGCCTGGCAGATGGCCGCGAAGATGGCGCAGGACCTGGGGCCGGCGGTGGTGCTGAACGCCCAGGTGAAGGCCATCGCCCAGGACGAGGCGGGCGTCACCGTCACGACCGCCCAGGGGGCCTGGCGCGGACGCTACGTCATCGTCACCGCTCCGCCGGCCATGGCCGCGCGCATCGACTACACGCCGGCCCTGCCGGCGCAGCGGGACGGGCTGAGCCAGAGGATGCCGCTGGGCTGCGTGATCAAGGTCCACCTCGCCTATGCGCGGCCGTTCTGGCGCGAGCAGGGGCTGAGCGGGCTGGTGATCTCCGACCGGACGGAGTTCGGCCCCTGGTTCGACCATTCGCCGCTGAAGGGCGGGGGCGGGTCGCTGGTCGGCTTCTTCGACGGCGGGCCGGCGCAGCGCTGGGCCGACCGGCCGGCGGCCGAGCGGCGGGCCAAGGTGCTGAAGGACGTCGCCCTCTATTTCGGCGAGGCGGCCCTGTCGCCGGTCGACTATGCGGAAGAGGTGTGGACCCGCGCGCCGTTGCAGCGCGGCGGCTATGTCTCCGTACCGCCGCCCGGAGCCTTGACGGCGTTCGGGCCGGCCCTGCGCGCCAGCGTCGGCCGCATCCACTGGGCGGGGACGGAAACCGCCGAGGCGTGGACCGGCTATATCGACGGGGCGATCCGCTCGGGCGAGCACGCGGCCCAGGTGGTCGGGGGCCTGCTCTAAACCACCAGCCGCCCGGCCGGCTCCTCGGCGAGGAGGGCGGCGAGGCTGCGCAAGGCGTCTTCCAGCCGGGCGCGCCTGGCGGTCCCGCCCAGCGAGAGGCGCAGGCCGGGCGGGACGTCGGGAGTGACGGCGAAGGCTTCAGCCCCGACCAGCGACAGGCCGCGGGCCTGGGCGGCGGCGCGCACGCGCTCGGCCGGCCAATGGACGGGCAGGTCGAGCCAGAGGTGGATCGCCTCGGGCTCGCCGCGGGCGGCGGGCAGGATCTGGCGGGCCAGGGCCTGGCGGGCGGCGGTCTCGGCCCGCCCGCCGGCCAGCAGCCTTTCGGCGACGCCGTCGCTGATCCAGGCCGTAGCGATCGCCGCGCAGAGCGGCGAGGGCATGATCGAGGTGGCGCGCAGGGCCAGCGCCAGGCGGCGGGCGGCGCCGTCATCCGGCGCGACGACGAAGGCGATGCGCAGGCCGGGCGTCAGGGTCTTGGCGAGCGTCTCCAGCCGCCAGACATTGCCCGGAGTCAGGGGGCCGGCAAGCGGCCATAGGCGTCGTCCTCGATGATCGGAACGCCGGCGGCGGCGCAGACCTGGGCCACCTGCGCACGGCGGGCCGAGCCCATGGTGGCGGCGGTGGGGTTCTGGTGGGTGGGGATCAGATAGACCGCCTTGGGACGGCTTCTGGCGCAGAGCCGGGCGAGGTCTTCGGGGATCATCCCCTCGCCGTCGACCGGGCAGGGCGTAAGGCCCACGCCCAGGTGGGCGGCCGCGGCGCGCAGGCCAGGATAGGTCAGGGGCTCGACCAGCACCGTCTCGCCCGGCTCGGCCAGCAGGCGCAGGAGAGCGGCGAGGGCCGCCTGGGCCCCTGGCGCGACCAGCACGCGTTCGGTTTCGACCTGCCCTATGCAGGGGGCGAGCCACGCCGCGCAGGCCGCCCTTTGGGCGAGGGAGCCGCCGGCCGGATGATAGGCCATCAGGACGGCCGGATCGGCCCGCTCCAGCACCTGGCGGGCGGCGTCCTTGAGCAGCCGGTCGAGGGCGAGTCCCAGGGGCGGCGGCGGAAGGTTCATGGAGAGGTCGACCAGCCCGGCCTCGTCCTCGCCGGCGCCGCCGGCGACGAAGGTGCCGCGCCCGACCGTCCCCTCGACCAGCCCGCGGGCGCGGGCGGCGGCGTAGGCGCGGGTGACGGTGGTGAGGTCGACGCCCAACTCGGCGGCGAGGGCGCGCTGGGGCGGCAACTGCTGGCCGGCCTGCAATTCGCCCTCGGCGATGGCCGCTTCCAGGGCGTGGAGGACGCCGAGATAGATCGGCCGGCGGCCGCGATCGACGCGGCGCAGCCACCGCGCATTGGAAGCGGTCACGCTTGCCTCCAAACCTGAGAATGCATACATTTATAGAGAATTGTAGGCATAAATACAAGGATTGTATGCATATGCCCACGCGCTACAAGACGCCGACGCCGATCGTTTCGGGCCTGCGCTGCTGCTGCCCGCGCTGTGGGGAAGGCAAGCTGTTCAGCGGCTTCCTGAAAGTGGCGCCGGCCTGCGACGTCTGCGGCCTGGACTACAGCTTCGCCGACCCGGCCGACGGCCCGGCCTTCTTCGTGATGAGCGGCGTCGGCATCGTGGTGATCTCCATCTTTACCTGGGTGGAGATCGTCTATCGCCCGCCGCTGTGGTTCCATGTGGTGACGGTCTTTCCGGCGCTGATCGCCGGGTGCCTGGGCTGCCTGCGGCCGGTGAAGGCCTGGCTGGTGGCCTCGCAATATGTCCACAAGGCCGAGGAGGCGAAGTTCGAGAGCCTGGGCGGACATGGCGAAGGCGGCTTTGGCCTGCGGGGCAAGGCCCGCGACCGAGCGTCGTAATCACCCTGATCTCGCCCCACGGTAGGGTGTTCCAGGCGCCACGGTTCCCGTATTTCGCGACAATGGCGGTTGGAAGGACTCGGGCGCTCCGTCATAAAGGCGCCATCGAATTCAAGACGCGGCGCCGGCGATGGCGACGAGGTCCGCCTGTGGGGACAGGCATAAGAGGGCGCTTCCGGCCAAGCCGGGAGCGCCCTTCTTGCTTCAGAAGATGACGTGCTCGACGCCCCACCAGAGGGGCGAGCGCGAGAGGTCGACGAAACGCTTTTCGTCCTCCAGCAGCAGGCGGCCGGCTTCGCGCGCGGCCTCGTCGCCGGCGCCGGCCATGTCCTGGAAACTGTCCCACCAGAGCTGGGCGACGCCGTCATAGCCCTCCGGCCCGCCGCGCGACTGGCGCAAGCTCGCCGAGACGTCGGCCGGCAGGCTGTGGAGCTGGACGTAGCGGCGGATGCGCAGAGGCTCGCGCACGCTGGCGACCAAGGGGGCGTGGGTGTTGAGCCAGTAGTCCTGGAATGCCTCGCGGCTGAGATGCGGCAGGCGGGTCAGGACGAAGGTCAGCTTGATCATGGCAGGTCCCCTTTTGTCGCGAGGCTAGGCGGGGGGCGTGGGGGGCGGCAAGGGAAGAGGGGCGCGAAGGGCGCGAAGGGGGACGGGGCCTCGAACAGGCCGTGTCGTCCCGGTTTGCGGAGCAAGACCGGGATCCATGGACGCGGAAGGGGTCCGGATATGGCGCTGGCGGCGCCAGGTTCTGGAAAATCAGGTGTGCATGGGTCCCTGTGTATTGCGGTGTTGATCATGCCTTGGCTTGATTGGTGGCGGACGTAGCTCGTTGGGTCCCTGTCTTCGGCTGCGCCGAAACCGGGAAG
>MEEW01000222.1 GCA_001724985.1 Phenylobacterium sp. SCN 69-14 | reverse complement strand
AGGCCTCTTGACCAAACACAGTCGCCTGTCTTCGGCTGCGCCGAAACCGGGATGACATCGGTGGTAGCCGTCCTCCCCTGCTGACGAGGAGGAAGAGAAGCGTCTAAAGCGGCAGCAGGGCGGTGGAGGCGGTTTCGAGACGCTCTTGCAGGGTGCGCATGAATTCGGCCCGCTTGAGGCCGGGCTGGATGGGCTCCAGGTATTCGAAGACGATGGTCCCCGGCTTGCGCAGGAAGCCGTGCTTGGGCCAGTGCACGCCGGCGTTGGTGGCCACCGGATGCACCGGCACGTCGATCTCGCGATAGAGGGCGGCGATGCCGGGCTTGTAGTCGGGCGGAGCGCCGGGGGCCATGCGGGTGCCTTCCGGCGCGATCATCACCTGGCGGGCCTGCGCGAACCGCTCCTGGCTGTCCTTGACCAGCTTGCGCAGGGCCGCAGCGTGGCCGTCGCGATCGACCACGATCATCTTCGCCTTGATCGCGTACCAACTGAAGAACGGAATCCACATCAGCTCCTTCTTCATCACGAAGCAGGCGTCGGGCAGGACGGCGAACTGGGCGAAGACGTCGAACATGCACTGGTGCTTGGGGGCCAGGACCGCCGCGCCGGCGGGGATGTGCTCACGCCCGCGGATCTCGACGCGCACGCTGCAGACGACGGCCAGCAGGGCGATGATGCCCTTGGCCCACAGGCGCATCATCTCCATGGTCCAGCGGCGCGGGCCGAGCAGGCAGATCGGCGCGGCGCCGACCGCCAGCAGCGCCGACCACAGATAGAACAGCGCGACGAACAGGAGGGAGCGCAGGGCGGTCAAGCAGGTCAGCCTTTCTTCGCGGCGGCGGGCTCGGCGTCCGCGCGCGGACCGAGGCCAAGGACCGCCTCGCGGCCCAGGATCGCCAGATACTTGCAATATTCCAGCACCATCAAGCGCGCGGCCCCGGTGGTCCGCCACCAGCGGGCGGAATTGATGACCGGCGTCTCCACCGGATAGGGCGTCAGGCGCTTGCCCGGCATGGCGCCGCGCAGTTCGAGCATGGCGCGCGGCATGTGGTAGTCGGCGGTGACTACGATCAGGCGGTCGTAGCGCATGGCACGCGCCCACTCCTGGGTCTCGCGGGCGTTGCCCAGGGTGTTGGCCGCATCGAAGCCGAGGTCGACGCAGCAGTCGTAGAGACGGCGGGCGGCCTTGCTGACCACGCGGATGTCCTCGCGCGAGGCCTCGCGGCTGACGCCCGAGACCAGCATCCGCCGGCCCTTGCCGTCCTCCAGCAGGCCCATGGCCGCGGCGATCCGGGCGTTGGAGCCGGCCCCGGTCAGCACCACCACGCCGTCGGCGACGGGCGGCTCGACGGCGGGCGTCGAGCGCTGCACGCGCTCGGCGAAGGCCAGCAGGCCCGCGGCCCAGATGGCGAGCGCGACGAGGATGGCGACCAGCCCCCTCACGCCAGGTCCCGGATCAGCGCCAGGGCGGTGAAGCGCGCGGCCAGGGCGGCGACGCCGGCCGCGGCCAGCGGGGCGGGGACCACGAACAGCAGGTCGCTCCAGGCGATGGGCAATACCGGCGTCAATCCCTGGCCTCCCCCCGCCAAGCGAAAAACCGCGCCCATGATCGCCGCAGCCCCGGCCCCGAACAAGCCCGCGTGGGCGGCCATGCGGGCGAAGCGGGCCTGGAACAGCCGGGCGACGAAGCCGTCCTCGGCGCCGGAGAGGTGCAGCACCTCGACCACCTCGCGGCGGGCGGCGAGGCCGGCGCGGGTGGCGAAGGCGATGACCGCGGCGGCGGCCACCGCGATCAGGGGGGGAGCCGCGCCAGGCGGGCCGCGCGCTGGATGTCGGCCATCCAGGCGGTGTGGTCGTCGACCACCGCGTCCAGCCCCTGGGCCTTCAGGGCGCGGTCGAGCGCCTGGGCGTCGGCGGGCTTCTCGCGGGTCAGTTGCACGGCGACCAGGCGCGGCACCGGCAGGTCCGAAAGATCGGCGTCGCCGAGCCAGGGGGCGATCAGGGCCTCGGCCTTTTCGGGCTCCATGGCGCGGGCCTCGGCCACGCCGTCGACGCCGGCCAGGGTCTCTGCGGCGCGGGCGGCGGCGCCGTCGGGGGTCTCGTTGGCCTTGGGCCGGACGATGACCGTGGCCTGGCCCTCGAGCTGGCGGGTCCAGTCGCGGGCGGCGCGGTCGGCGGCCAGCAGGCTGAGCAGGGTCAGGCAGGCCAGGAAGCAGAGGACCGCCACCACGAAGGTCAGCGACCCGTCCCGCGCGTCCGCCTCGGGCAGGAAGGGCGCGGGGCGCCAGCGGGCGACGTCGAAATCGCTCACGGGCGCGCCCCCGGCGCGGTCAGGCGGCCGTTCTGGAGGAGCAGGACCGGCATGCCCGAGCGGGCGACCAGGTCCTCGTCATGGGTGGCGAACAGCACCGTGGCGCCCAGGCGGTTCAGCTCGACGAACAGCTTGAGGATGCGCAGGGCCATGTCGGGATCGACATTGCCGGTCGGCTCGTCGGCCAGCAGGATCTCCGGGCGATTGACCACGGCGCGCGCGATGGCCAGGCGCTGGCGCTCGCCACCGGCCAGGGTCGCCGGCATGGCCTGCATCCGGTGCTTCAAGCCCACCCAGGCCAGGAGCTCGGCCACGTCGTCGCGATAGGTGTCGGGCTTGCGGCCCTCGATGCGCAGGGGCAGGGCGGTGTTGTCGAACACCGAGAGGTGATCGAGCAGCTTGAACTCCTGATAGACCACCCCGATCCGGCGGCGGAGGAAGGGAAGCTCCTCGCGCGGCACGGCCGAGACGTCCTGGCCGAACAGGTGCAGCAGGCCCTTCGAGGGGCGGGCGGCCAGGAACACCAGCTTGAGCAGCGAGGTCTTGCCGGCCCCCGAGGCGCCGGTCACGAAATGAAAGGAGCCAGGCTCCAGGGCCAGGCTGATGTCCTTCAAGGTCTCCGGGGCGCGGCCGTAACGCATCGACACATCGTCGAAACGGACAATGGCTCGATCGGCGCCGCTTGCGCCTGGGGCGTTCGGGTTTCTGGACATGGGGGCCGAAATCGGCGACCTCGGTGGAGGTTGCTGGAGCGTCCGATTCGGCTGTCATGATACTGACCTGTCCAGACTGCGCCACCAGCTATTTCGTGGAGGATTCCAAGATCCCCGCGGATGGCCGGTTGGTGAAGTGCGCGAACTGCGGCGCGCGATGGACTGCGTCTCTCGACCAGGTAGAGGCGCCGGCGCCCCCATCGCCGCCCGAGCCGGAGGCGGCCTTCGCCCCCGACCCCGCGGCGGCCGAGATCGAGGAGGCGCCGGTCCGCGAGCTTTCCGGAGAGGACCTGTCCAAGGCGTTCCGCGCCAAGGCCGACACCGAACGCAAGGTGCGCGAGGCCGCCGCGACCGGCGTGATCTGGGCCGGCATGGCCGCGGCCCTGGTGCTGATCCTGGCGCTGGCGGTGATCTTCCGCGTCGATGTGGTGCGCCTGTGGCCGCGGACGGCCAGCGCCTATGCCGGCGTCGGCCTGCCGGTGAACAGCCTGGGGCTGGTGATCGAGGGCGTGCGCTTCGAGCCCTCGCTGCAGGAAGGTCACGCGGCCCTGGCGGTGTCGGGCATGATCCGCAACATCGAGAACGAGCCGGTGGTGGCCCCGCCGCTGCGCATCAGCCTGCTGGACGCCGAGGGCAAGGCGCTCGCCACCAAGATCGCCCGGCCGGCCGACGCGCGCATCCCGCCCGGCGAGACCCGCCATTTCGCCATCGCCCTCCTCGACCCGCCGGCCCGCGCCAAGGAGCTGGAGGTCGCCTTCGCCCCGCGCGAGCCGCTGGGCGTCAAGGTCCAGCAGAGCGACCCGGCCCCGGCGGCGCGCTCGCAGGCGCCGGCCCTGCGCCCGGCCGCCGCGCCCGCGCCGCCGCCCATGGTGATGGAGGCCCAGCCCCTGGCCCCCGGCAGCCCCGACGCCCTGCCGGCGCCTGCTCCATGACCGAGGCGCGCACTCCCACCGTCCTCCTGAGCGAGGCCGAGGTCGCCCGCCGGGTCGAGAGTCTGGCCAAGGCCATCGCTCCGCAGATCGACGACGAGACGGTGGCCGTCTGCCTGCTGACCGGCGGGCTGTGGTTCGCCTCGGACCTGACGCGGGCCCTGGCGCGGGCCGGGCGGTTCGTGCGCTTCGACGCCCTGTGGCTGGCCTCCTATGGCGACGAGCGCGCCAGCCTGGGCCGCTGCGAGGTGCGGGCCGATCTGCAAAGGCCGCTGGCGGGCCGCACGGCCCTGGTGATCGACGACGTGATCGACACCGGCCTGTCGCTCTCCGAAGCCCATCGGCTGGTCAAGGACGCCGGCGCCAAGCGCGTACTGACCGCAGTGTTCGCCACCAAGCCCTGGCCGACGCCGCGGGCGATCACCCCCGACTTCGTCGCCTGGGAAGCGCCGGCGAGGTTCCTGGTCGGCTACGGCATGGACGCGGCCGGGGCGCTGCGCGGCCTGCCCTATATCGGCGCGCTGGATTAGGACACCGCCGCCAGCAGGGCGCGTTGGGCGGTGAGTTCGGCGATGGCGCGCAGCAGGTCGGCGGGCTGGATCGGCTTGGGATGGACCTGGTTGAAGCCGAGGCCGACCAGGCGTTCGCCCTCGCCGGACATGGCGTCGGCGGTCAGGGCCAGGACGGGGACGGCGCGGGGGCCGGCCTCGCCGGCGCGGATGCGGCGCAGGGCCTCGACGCCGTCCATGCGCGGCATGTGGATGTCCATCAGCACGATGTCGAACCGGCCGGCGCGCAGCTTGTCCAGGCAGTCCTGGCCGTCCTCGGCGGTGACCACCTGGGCGCCGGCCGCTTCCAGCACCGCCTGGGCGACGGTGCGGTTGATGCGGTTGTCGTCGACCACGAGGGCGCGGACCTCCTCCATGGCGACCTCCGGAGCCTCTTCCTCGCCGCTCGCGGGGGCGGTGGCGGGCAGGGGCAGGCGCACGCGGAAGGTCGAGCCGTCGCCGGGGCGGCTCTCGACCGCGATGTCGCCGCCCATCATCTCCGAAAGCTGGCGGCAGATGGAGAGGCCAAGCCCGGTGCCGCCGAAGCGCCGGGTGGTCGAGACCTCGCCCTGGGAGAAGGTGCGGAACAGCCGGCCGAGCTGTTCCTCGGTCATGCCGATGCCGCTGTCGGCGACCTCGATGAGGATTCCCCGGGCGCTCAGCGGCGCGATGCGCACGCGCACCGAGCCGTGCTCGGTGAACTTCAGGGCGTTCGACACCAGGTTCATCAGGATCTGGCGCACCCGCACCGGGTCGCCCTCCAGCCAGGGCGGGGTCTGGGGGTCGATGTCCAGGGCCAGCTCGACGCCCTTCTGGCGGGCGGTCTCGCTCCAGAGCATGAAGAGCTGGCGGCCGATGCGGTCGATGTCGAAGGGCACGGCTTCGAGCTCGAGCTTGCCGGCCTCGATCTTGGAGAGGTCGAGGATGTCGTTGAGGATCGCCATCAGGCCGTCGCCCGACTGCACGATCATGTCGAGATATTCCGACTGGCGGCGGTCCAGGCGCGTGGCGGCCAGGGCGTGGGCCATGCCCAGCACGCCGTTCATAGGGGTGCGCAGTTCGTGGCTCATCATGGCCAGGAAGGCGGACTTGGCCTGGTTGGCCTGCTGGGCCTGGGCCTGGGCCCTTTCGAGCGCCAGCGCGTTGCCGCGCAGGGCGCGGGCGACGTCGAACACCGCCAGGCATACGCCGGCGAGCGCCAGCAGCACCACCGCCAGCCGCCAGCCGGCGAAGCCGGTGAGCAGGATCGGCACGGACACCAGCGAGAGCATCGGCCAGGGAATGAGCGCCACGAAGGCGGCGCGGCTGAGCGCGGCGTATTTCAGCGCCTCGATGACGATGCCGAACAGGATCAGCAGGGCCGCGAGCTGCATCGGGCCAGAGCCATAGACCCAGCTTGCGGCGGCCATGCCCGACCAGGACAGGCTGATGACCGTCGGGGTGAGGAGGCGCTGGGCGCGCGAGACCCTGCGGCCGGCCGCCTGGCAATAGGCGAAATAGCGGTGATTGGCCGCCAGCAGGATCTCCAGCACCAGGCTGACGGCGGCCCAGGCGATGGCCGCGCCCCAGCCGAACTCGGCCAGGAGCAGCACGCCCATCAGGGCGGTGATGATGCGGCGGTTGATGGCGCTGCGCTTGCTCATGCGCAGGGTGGCGCCTTCGCGGCCGTCGTCCAGGATCTCGTTCAGCGCCACTGCCGCCCCCGCCTCAGGTGCGACAAGATGACAGGCGCGGGTTCAGGAATGGTTTAGGTCGCGCGGGGCTGACGCCAGCGAGGATTTGGCTTTTCCTCCCCCATTCATGGGGGAGCGACTGTCTGAGAGGTCAAGCGTGGAGTGATGTTGGGAGGTTGTTTCGGACCTCTCGGGCCTTTGCGTTGAGA
>MEEW01000221.1 GCA_001724985.1 Phenylobacterium sp. SCN 69-14 | reverse complement strand
TGATACGTCGCGGGGACTATCTTGGCCAGCACGTCGCCCTTCCTGACCTCCTGGCCCTCCTTGAAATTGATGCTCAGGATGCGGCCATCGACCTGCGGCCGCACGACGACTGAATTGCGCGCCTTGGCGGTGCCCACCCCATGGAGATAAACCGGAACATTATCCAGTCGTGCCGACGCCGCGAGCACCGGCACCGTGCTGATCCCGCCCCCCATGCGACGTGCGCCGCTCATTTTTTCCTGAACGGCCGGCAGGGTAGTCACATAAAAGACGCCACCTCCGATTGCGCACACGATGGCAACCGCCAGCAATCGCTTGAGCAGCTTCAACACCTTGAATCCTTTCACAGATGGCCGGCCGGCTTAGTGCGATCCGTCGTATAGCGCCGCTGGAGCTGGCGGAGCATAGCCTCGGGACCGCAAAGAGATATAACGCGCCAGCCGGAACAAACCGTCGCGGCGCATCTCCGGTACGCCCTCCCCCTCGTTCACGTTCAATGTCCGATTACAGCCCCGGCCGGCATCATGCTCGGGCTCGCGCGCCATTGATGCGGACAGGGAGTGAAAGTGGCGGCACCGAGATGCCTTTATGATGGCGCGGCTCGCCGGGCCAACAGACTGGGGCGTCCCCTCCGCAGGGCATCCTGATGGGGATGGCTAGCTATAAGATGCTCTCACCGTATATATGAGTGAGAGTGAGCTTGTCTCATTTCCGGCCATCTCCCATTTTTGCAAATCCGATCGGGGATTCGCAGCATGAGCCAAACCAGCGCGGGCGTCGAAAACCAGGCAGCCGGCCGCTTGCTCGCCCGCCTGCGCCATCTACAGGCGGACCTGCCGCCGACGGCCCGACGCATCGCCTCCTATATCGACACGCATGCGGAAGAGATCATCCGCATGTCGATCACCGAGCTTGCCGACCAGGTGGAGGCGAGCGAGGGCAGCATCGTGAGCCTGTGCCGCCGGCTCGGCGCAAGCGGCTTCCAGGAGCTCAAGATACTGATCGCCAGGGAACTCGTCGAGCCGATGCAGTTCATCCAGGAAGATCTGCACGAGGGCGACAGCATCAGCGAGGTCAGCGGCCGCATCTTCGCGGCGCACGCCAACTCCCTTGCAGACACCCGCAAGCTGCTGTCGACAGAGGCGCTCGGCCAGGCGGTGGAACTCATCCGTGCCGCGGCGCGGATCGACGTCTACGGCATCGGCAGCTCGGGCCCGATCGCAGTCGACCTCGCCTACCGGCTCATGCAGCTCGGGCTTCGAGCAGCGGCGACCATTGACTCGCACATGCAGGCGGTCAATGCCGCCATGTCCGGGCCGGATGTCACCGTGGTCACCGTCTCGCACTCCGGGAGCACAGTCGAGACCGTGCTGGCAACACGGCTTGCAAAGGAGGCGGGCGCCAAAGTGATCGGCATCACGCGTCTCGGCAGATCCCCGCTGCAGCGCTACTGCGACGTGGTGCTGCACACCGTCGCCAACGAGACGCGCTACCGCCCCGAGGCCATGAGCAGCCGCGTCGCGCAACTCGCGATCGTGGATACGCTGGTGAGCTGCTGCGCCCTCGCGGATCCGGAGCGGTCCGTCGCCAAGCTGCAGCTCAGCGCGCGCGTCATCGCCGAGAAAAGATATTGAGCAGCGGGCTCGCGAGCGCCGGGCCGGAGAGAATGTCGACGCCCCTCGTCCGATGAGGCTTGGCGAGGCCGAGGCAGGGCGCGACAAGGGTGGCTATCGGCGCGCACCGTCCGACACGAGACGCGCGTGAGACAATCTCATTGTATCGCCTCAGAATATTGAAATAAATTCATTAGACTGTCACACGTCGCCCCTATGTTGCAGCGCAGAAAGCGCGAGGGGCAGATGAAGATTGCGATCATTGCGGACATCCATAACGGCACCGAGACCAGGAATTGTCCGCTCAAGGACCCGGGCTTCCCCGTGGTCGAGGCGGTGGAGCGAAACCTGCGACAGGGGATGACCCCGCGCGAAGCGGCCTATCGCACCATGGACGAGGTGTCCGGCGCGCTGATCGCCATCGGCCTGGTGCTGCTGGCCGTGTTCGTGCCGACCGCGTTCATGCCGGGCATTCCGGGCATGTTCTTCCGCCAGTTCGCGGTGACCATCTCGGCGGCGGCGATGATCTCGCTGATCGTGTCGCTGACCCTGTCGCCGGCGCTCGCCTCGATCCTGCTCAAGCCGCACCAGGAGCACGCGCTCGACAGCGGGCCGCGCTGGCTGCGCCCGCTGAAGTGGGCGGGCCACAGGTTCAACAGCGGCTTCGACTGGATCAGCGAGAAGTACGGCGCCCTGACCGGCCGCCTGGTGCGCGCCACCATGATCGTGCTGGTGATCTATGCCGGCCTGATCGCCATCACCGGCTGGCGGATGGCCGCCACGCCCACCGGCTTCATCCCCCAGCAGGACCAGGGCTTCCTGATCGGGGTCGTGCAGCTTCCGCCGGGCGCCTCGCTGGAGCGGACCGACGCGGTGGTGCGCAAGGCCAGCGCCATCATCCTCGACACCCCCGGCGTGGACAACGTGGCGGCCTTCGCCGGCCTCGACGGGGCCAGCTTCTCGGCCCAGTCCAACGGCGGCGTGTTCTTCGTGAAGCTGGACGACTGGTCCGTGCGCGGCAAGGCGCTGAGCGCCGACGCCATGGCCGGCCGGGTCATGGGCCGCCTGTCGGGCATCGAGGAGGCCAACATCTTCTTCCTGGCGCCGCCGCCCGTCGAGGGCATGGGCAACGCCGGCGGCTTCAAGATGATGGTCCAGGACCGTTCGGGCGCCGGCTACCAGGCGCTGGAGCAGGCGGCCAACAGCCTGGCCGGCGCGGCGGCCCAGACGCCGCAGACCACCGTCGGGGTGTTCTCGCAGTTCAACACCGGCTCGCCGCGGGTCAGCGCCGAGATCGACCGCGACAAGGCGCTGATCATGGGCGTGCAGCCCAGCGACATCTACGACGCCCTGGGGGCCTATCTCGGCTCGACCTATGTCAACGACTTCAACCTGCTCGGCCGCACCTTCCGCGTCACCGCCCAGGCCGAGGCCGACGCCCGCGACGATCCGTCCGACATCGCCGACATCAAGGTGCGGTCGGCCTCGGGCGGCATGGTCCCGCTGGGGTCGCTGGCGACGGTGAAGGACGAGACCGGCCCGGTCCGCGTGGTCCGCTACAACCTGTTCCCGGCCGCGGAAGTCCAGGGCGGGGCGCCGCCCGGCGTCGCCTCGGGCGCGGCGCTCAAGACCATGGAGGCGCATGCCGCCAAGGTGCTGCCGTCCGGCTTCAGCTACGAGTGGACGGAACTGGCCTATCAGGAGAAGGCGGCCGGCAATGCGGGCAGCATCATCTTCGTCCTGGCCGTGGTGTTCGTCTTCCTGGTGCTGGCCGCCCAGTACGAGGCCTTCACCCTGCCGCTGGCGGTCATCCTGATCGTGCCGATGTGTATTCTGGCGGCGATCCTCGGGGTGAACCTGCGGGGCCAGGACAACAACATCCTGACCCAGATCGGCCTGATCGTGCTGGTCGCCCTGGCGGCGAAGAATGCGATCCTGATCGTCGAGTTCGCCAAGCAGGCGGAGGAGGACGACGGCGTCGACCGCTTCGAGGCGGCCGTCCGCGCGGCCCGCACCCGCCTGCGGCCGATCCTGATGACCTCGTTCGCCTTCATCCTTGGCGTGCTGCCGCTGGCCATCGCCAGCGGGCCGGGGGCGGAGATGCGCCAGGCGCTGGGGACGGCGGTATTCTTCGGGATGATCGGGGTGACGTTCTTCGGCCTGATCTTCACGCCGGTCTTCTATGTGATCTGCCGCAGGCTGGCCGCGCGCCTGCCGCGCGCCCGGGGCAAGGACGAGAAGACCTATCCGACCACCGGCGGCGGAACCCCGCACAGCCCGATCGAGTACGAAGGGAGCGCGAAGTGATCCGCCCCAAATCCATCGCCGCCCTGCTGATGGCCGCCACCGCGCTCGGCGCCTGCGCCGCGGGACCGAGTTACAAGGTTCCGGCGCCGGCCGCAGGCGGGCAGGGGGCCTTCGTCTCGGCCGAGGCTGAGATCGCCACCCCCGACGCGCCGCCCGGCGACTGGTGGCGATTGTTCGGCGATCCGGCGCTGGACGGCCTGGTGCAGGAGGCCCTGGCCGCCAACAAGGACATCGCCATCGCCGCGGCCAACCTTGCTCGCGTGCGCGCGGTGCTGAGCGAAACACGCGGCGGCCTCTTGCCGTCGACCACCCTGTCGGCTTCGGGCCAGCGCGTGCGCGACCAGGACTTGGCCAGCGGGCTGTTCGGCGAGGCCGACCAGTACCGGGCCGGTTTCGACATGTCCTACGAGGTCGATCTTTTCGGCCGTGTGCGCCGCAGCCTGGAGGCTGACCGCGCCGACGTGGCCGCCGCCCAGGCGGGGCTGGATGTGGTGCGGATCTCGGTCGCCGCGGAAACCGCGCGGGCCTATGCGGACATCTGCGCCGCCAACGCCCAGATCGCCGTCGCCCAGCGGACCATCGACCTGCAGCAGAACACCTACGACCTGACGGTCCGCCAGCTCGACGCCGGACGCGGCACCGCCGCCGACACCGCCAGCGCCGCGACCCAGCTCGAGACCTCCAGGGCCGCGCTGCCGTCGCTGGAGGCGCAGCGCGCGGCGGGCCTCTTCCGCCTGGCCCTGCTGACCGGAACGACTCCGGCCGAGGCGCCCCAGGCGGCGCTGGCCTGCAAGGCGGTCCCGCAGGTGACCCAGGCCCGTCGGCGACGGCGTGGGCCTGCTGGCCCGCCGGCCGGACGTGCGCCAGGCCGAGCGCGAACTGGCCGCCGCCACGGCGCGCATCGGGGTGGCGACCGCCTCGCTCTATCCCTCGGTGACCATCGGCGGGGCGATTTCGACCTCGGCGGCGCGGAGCGGCGACCTGGGCGACGACTATAGCTTCAATGTCGGCCCGCTGATCAGTTGGAGCTTCCCGAACATCCTCGCCGCCCGCGCCCGCATCAAGCAGGCCGGGGCGAACGCCGAGGGCGCGCTGGCCAATTTCGAAAAGGCCAACCTCACCGCCCTGCAGGAGACCGAAACCGCGCTCAACGCCTATGCGCGCGAACTCGACCGGCGCGCGGCGCTGAAACGGGCGCGCGACGAGGGCGAGAAGGCCGCGCGCCTCTCCCGCATACGGATGGAGGCCGGGGCGGACAGCTTGCTGAACGTGCTGGTGGCCGAGCGCAACCTCGCCCAGCTCGAGGCCCAGCTCGCCCAGTCGGACGCGCAGGTCACCAGCAGCCAGATCGCGCTCTTCAAGGCGCTGGGCGGCGGCTGGGAAATCAGGACTCCCTGACGGTCGCGCACGAAAAAGCCCTCTGCGACCGTGTCGCAGAGGGCTCTTCCGACCGTGCCTTGAGCCTCAGGCGAGGTCGAAGCGGTCGGCGTTCATCACCTTGGTCCAGGCTGCGACGAAGTCGTCGACGAACTTCCCGCCGGCGTCGGCTGCGGCATAGACCTCCGACAGGGCGCGAAGCTGGGAGTTGGAGCCAAACACGAGGTCGGTCCGCGTCGCGGTCCACTTCTGCTGGTCGGTCTTGCGGTCGGTCCCGACGAAGAGCTCGTCGGCCTCGTCATCGACCTGTTTCCAGGCCGTGTTCATGTCGAGCAGGTTGACGAAGAAGTCGTTGGTCAACTGGCCGGGCCGCTCGGTGAAGACGCCGTGCTTGCCGCCGCCGTGATTGGCGCCCAGCACCCGCAGCCCGCCGACCAGGACGGTCATTTCCGGCGCGCTGAGACCCAGCAGTTGCGAGCGGTCGATCAGCAACTCTTCCGTCGGCACGTTGAAGCGCACCTGGATGTAGTTGCGGAAGCCGTCGACCCGCGGTTCGAGCACGGCGAAGTTCGCCGCGTCGGTCTGCTCGGCCGAGGCGTCGGTGCGGCCGGGCGTGAAGGGAACCTCAACGGGACGGCCGCCGTCCCGGGCCGCCTTCTCGATCGCCGCCGAGCCGCCCAGCACGATCAGGTCGGCCATGGAGATCTTCTTGCCGCCGACCGCGGAGGCGTCGAAGTCGGCCTTGATCCCTTCCAGGGTGCTCAGGACGCGCGCGAGCTGGTCGGGCTGGTTGACCTCCCAGTCCTTCTGCGGGGCCAGGCGGATGCGGCCGCCATTGGCGCCGCCGCGGTGATCGGACCCGCGATAGGTCGAGGCCGAGGCCCAGGCGGTCTGCACCAGTTCGGCCACGCTGAGGCCTGAAGCCAGGATCTTGGCCTTGAGGGACGCGATGTCGGCCTTGTCGACCAGCGGATGGTCGACCAGCGGGATCGGGTCCTGCCACATCAGGTCCTCGGCCGGCACCTCGGGGCCGAGATAGCGGCTCTTGGGGCCCATGTCGCGGTGGCAGAGCTTGAACCAGGCGCGCGCGAAGGCGTCGGCGAACTCGGCCGGATTGTCGCGGAACCGCTCGGAGATCGCCCGGTACTGCGGGTCGGCCTTCATCGCCATGTCGGCGGTGGTCATCATGGTCGGCACGCGCCGGTCGGGGCTGTGGGCGCCCGGCGCCATGTCTTCCGGCTTCTGGCCGATCGGCTGCCACTGCTTGGCCCCGGCCGGGCTGCGCACCAGCTCGTACTCATAGTCGAACAGCATGTGGAAGAAGCTGTTGTCCCAGGTGACGGGCGTGGGCGTCCAGGCGCCTTCCAGGCCGCTGGTGATGGTGTGGTCGCCAAAGCCGCTTTCGTGGCCGCTGGCCCAGCCGAGCCCCTGCTGGGCGATGTCCGCGCCTTCCGGCTCGGCGCCCACCTTGGAGGCGTCGCCGGCGCCGTGGGCCTTGCCGAAGGTGTGGCCGCCCGCGGTCAGGGCCACGGTCTCCTCGTCGGTCATGCCCATCCGCGCGAAGGTCTCGCGGATGTCGCGGCCCGATTGAACAGGGTCGGGATTGCCGCCGGGGCCTTCGGGATTGACGTAGATCAGCCCCATCTGGATCGCCGCCAGGGG
>MEEW01000220.1 GCA_001724985.1 Phenylobacterium sp. SCN 69-14 | reverse complement strand
TCCCCCTCCCCCATCACGATGGGGGAGGAAAAGACCAGCGTCTTCGTGTGGTCCGCGTGGTTCGTGGTCGCCCCCTAAGCCGCCAGCAGGGCGTCCAGCTTGCCGTCGAACTCCAGCGCCATCATGTCGTCGCAGCCGCCGATATGCTGTTCGCCGATGAAGATCTGCGGGAAGGTCGCGCGGCCGCCGGCGCGCTGGATCATCTCCTGGCGCTTTTCCGGGTCGAACGCGGCCTCGATCTCCGTGAAGGCGACGCCCTTCTTCTGCAACAGCGACATCGCGCGGATGCAATAGGGGCAGGAGGGCTTCGTATAGATGGTGACGTCGGCCATGGGTCGCCTGATAGGGGTTGGAACGGTCGGGGTCTATATAGTCCGGCTTGCGGCCTCTTTCACCCTGGCCGCCACCGCGACATCGACGCGCGCGGCGCCCGCCGCCAGCAGGGCCCGGGCGCAGCCCTCCAGCGTCGCACCCGTCGTCATCACATCGTCGATCAGCAGCACCGCCCGCCCCTCGACCTGGGCCGCGCGCGCGGGCGGAACCGTAAAGGCCGCCGCCACATTGCGTCGCCGCCCGCTGGCCGACCGCCCGCCCTGGGTTCCGGTGTCGCGCCGCCGGACCACCGCGTCGGCCAGATAGGGCCGGCCCCACATCCGCGCCAGCGGCCGGGCGATCTCGGCGGCCTGGTTGAACCGCCGTCCCAAGAGGCGTGAGCGGTGCAGCGGCACGGGCGCGATGGCCTCGGCCTCCTCCAGCAGGTCGCGCGCCGCCCGGCTGATCCAGCGGGCCATCAGCGGCGCCAGGTCCGTCCGGTCGGCATGCTTCAGTTGCAGGATCGGCCCACGCGAAACCTCGTCATAAAGACACGCCGCCCGCGCCCGCGAAAACGCCCGCGGCCGAGCCATGCAATCGGCGCAGCGCACGCCCGCGCCGAGGTCGTATTCAAAGGGAATTCCACACCCGTCACACAGCGGACCGTCGATGAAGTGGATGCGGCTCCAGGCCGCCGCCTCCAGCCCGACCGACAGGGTCGCCGTCCCGCCGTCGAGCGATTGGGGTGGGAAAAGCAGGTCCAGCGCGCTACGAACCGCGGCCTTCGTGCGGGCGCCGGGTTTCCACCAGGCGCCGGCGTCGCCATCTGGATAGCTCAATGTCCGCCCCGCCCCGCCTCTTCGACCGCGACCTGTTGCGCGCCCGCCTGGACCGCGCCGCGCCGCGCTACGCCGCCGCCGACTTCCTGAAGACCCGCGCCGCCGAGGACGCGGTCGTCCGCCTCGAAGCGATCATGCGCGACTTCCCGCGCGCCGTCGATCTCGGGGCGCGCAACGGCGCCTTCGCCAGGGCCCTGGCGCGGAGCGACGCGGCCGCCCGCGTCGGCTTCCTGGTCGAGGCCGATCTCTCGCCGCGGATGCTGGCCGGCCGGCCCGGCGCGCGGCTGGCGGCCGACGAGGAGCGCCTGCCCTTCGCGCCCGCCAGCCTCGACCTCGTGATCTCGACCCTTTCGCTGCACTGGGCCAACGACGTGGTCGGCGCCCTGATCCAGATCCGCCTGGCCCTGAAGCCCGACGGCCTCTTCATCGGGTCCTTCCTCGGCGGAGCGACCCTGACGGAGCTGCGCCAGTCGCTGCTGGCCGCCGAGGCCGAGCTGACCGGCGGCGCCGGCCCGCGCGTCTCCCCCTTCGCCGATCCCTATGACGCCGCGGGCCTGCTCCAGCGCTCGGGCTTCGCTCTGCCGGTGGCCGATGTCGACCGCGTCACCGTCCGCTATGCGCACCCGCTGAAGCTGCTGGCCGACCTGCGGGCCATGGGCGAGACCAGCGTGCTGGCCGAGCGCCATCCCAAGCCCCTCACCCGCCAGGTCCTGGGCCGCGCCTGCCAGATCTACGCCGAGCGCTTCGCCGAACCCGACGGGCGCCTGCCCGCCACCTTCGAGATCATCACCCTCACCGGCTGGGCGCCCGACGAGAGCCAGCAGAAGCCGCTGAAGCCGGGCTCGGCCAGGATGCGCCTGGCCGACGCCCTGGGCGTGGTCGAAAATCCTCTGCCGCGGGACGAGGATTAGCCCAGCCGCGCCGAGGCCATGATCGCCTCGACCTTGGCCAGGGACGCATCGAAATAGTGCTCGGCCGGGGCCAGGTAGAGCAGCACATAGGTCTTGCCGCCGCGCTCGGCGATCACCCCGGCGCCCTTGATGTCGAGCCCCTCCCGCGTCTGGGCCGTCAGGTCGAAGCGCACGCCGCTCGCCTCGCCGATCCGCCCGGGCCGCGGCTTCGCCAGCTCCACCCGCTGGTATTCCAGGGCCGCCACGCTGTCGGTGATGAACTCCAGCCGCTCGCTGGCGCTCATGTCCTTGCGGATCACCGGCGTCGGCCGCTCCTTGATCTCCGGCTTGATGAGAAAGTCGCCGGGCGCCAGCCCGTCGGTCAGATAGAGCCGATTCAGCAACGGCCCGTCGATCGACAGCAGCCGTACCTTCCTGGTCTTGCCGGCCATCACCGCGCTGATGTCCGACCAGTCGCGGCCGAGCGAGACCTCATAGCCGCTCCCGACCCTGAACGCGCCCGCGGGCGCGGCGACCACGCTGGCGCAGGCCGCCAGCGACAGGGCCGCGGCGGCGATCCCCAGCGGGCGGATCGTGGTCCGAAGGGTGGTCATGAGCTGCGCTCCAGGCTCGAAAGGCTGTCCTGCACCATCCAGGCGTCCTCGGCCTGGGGCGCCTTGGCCAGATAGGTTTCGTAGGCGGCCTTGGCGGCTGCGCGCGCGCCGTCGCGGCGATGGATGTCGCCCAGCTCGCGCCAGGTCGCCGCCGGGGCGTCGGGCTGGCCGCTGGCGGCCAGATAGGCCTCCCGCGCCTTGGCGAGGTCCCCCTCGCCGCGCCGCAGCCGATAGGCCTCGCCGCGATAATAGTTCAGCACCCCCAGGTCCTCGCCGCCGGCCGCCAGCCGGTCGATGACCGCCAGGGTCTGGCCGAAGTCGCGCCGGCGCAGATCGTCGCGCAGCCAGGCGGGCAGGAACGGCCGGATCGCCGCGCGATGCCGCGCCCGCCCGCGCTCCCCGCCCGGCGTCAGGGTCCTGGCCTGGGTCTCAAGGGCTGCGATGCGGTCGGCGCTCAGGGGGTGGCTGTCGAAGATGCTGCTCCTCGATTCCGACCGGCGCACCCGCTTGAAGTCCGAGGCCTGGGTCTCGGCGATCAGCCCGCGCCAGCTCTCCATGGCCGCGGCGACGTCGTAGCCAGCCTGCCCGGCCCGCCGCTGCCCCAGCAGGTCGGCCTCGCTCTCCTGCTCGCGGGTGAAGCGGAACAGCGCGGCCATCTGCGCATAGTAGATCAGGTCGATCGTGCCGCGCGTCGCGTCGATGATGGACTGGGCCTCGCCGCTGGTGGTCGCCCCGGCCGCCGAACTCGCCCCGGCCACGGCGACCACCACGCTGGCGGCCATGGCCACGTTCGCCCGCATCTTCCGGGCGGCGTAGCGTTCCAGGCTGTGGGTCTCGACGAAATGGCCGAACTCGTGCCCCAGCACATAGGCGACCTCCGCCTCGTCCGAGGCCCGCAACAGCAGCCCCGACCAGATCTCCGTATAGCCGTTGGGCGCCATGGAGGCGTTGAAATAGGGCCGGTCCATCACATAGACGCGCAAGTCCGCACAATGGGGACCTGCGACCTTGCACATGATCTCGTGCATATAGGCGTTGAGGGCCGGGTCGCGGTTGAGGTCGCCGCGGGTCCTGGCCTCCGCTTCCACCTTGTCCATCTCGCCCCACAGCCCGCCCTCGACCGAGGCGATGTCGGGGCGCGAGCCGGCCAGCCGCTCGGCCGCCTGGACCGGGCCGCTCAAGGCCAGAGCCGCCGCCAGCGCCGCCAGGGAAACCGGGACCGCGCGCATGGCTAGAGCGGAGCGTCCTTCAGCACCGCCTCGACCAGCCGGGCCGCGCCTTGCGGCTTGCGCATGTCGTCGTTCGGCCCGGTGACCGCGACATTGGCCCAGACCACCCGCCCGGTCTTCAGCTCGACCAGCGAGGCCATGCACTGCTGCCCGCCGATCGGAACGCCCACGCCCAGCACCGCCAGGCCGACCGCCGTGGCCACCCGCGCCCCGCTGGCGTAGTCGCCGCGCCCGATCAGGAACAGCGCATAGTCGGCCTGGTAGGTCTCGCCCAGCACCTGCGCGCCTTCGCCCAGGGTCCAGTCGAACGCGCCCTTCTTGGTCGGCAGGCTGATATAGCCGTAATTGAACATCTGGATCGAGCGGACCACCGCCTCGTTGAGCCGCAGGAGCTGGCCGGCCCGCCCGTCCATCGCCGTCATCGGGTCCAGCATCTGGTAGCTGTGGGCGCGGGCCTTCATCTGGCGCTCGATCTCGCCGGTCATCAGCGCCTTGCCCTGCTCGCTCCAGTCGGCGCGGGCCTCGTGCAGGCCGGCGGCGGTCAGCACCGCAAGCTGCACGTCCGGCTCGATCAGCAGGATGCGCGCGCCGGGCGCCGGCTTGACCGGATTGGCCATGATCTTGGTGTTCGTGGTCGTGCACGCGGCCGCCAGCAGGCACGCGGCGACGATCGCCAGCAGCTTCTTCATGTCTCGCCCCACCCCGCCGGACGCGCAGCGCCCGCTTTTCGCAATCTATACGCGTGGCCGGCCGCTTGTCGATGCGGCCCGCGCCGCAGATCGTACGCGAAATGTGATGGATTTCGGGGCGCCTGCGTCGAACTTGCGCGTTAGCATGGCCAAGCCGGGTCGCATTTTGGCCCCGCCTGGGCTTTAAAAGCCGACCTTGGCTCGACAACTACCATAGGAACCCCACTTGATGCGTATTGCTATCCTGGCCGCCGGCCTCCTCGGCGCCGCCGCCTGCGCCGCGTCCGCCCAAGCTCAGACCGCTCCGGCCGCCCGGCGCCCGCCGCCGCGGCCCCGGCCCAAGGCGGCTTCACCGACGAGGACCTCAAGGCCTTCGGGTCGGCCATGGCCGAAATCCAGAAGATCAACGCCGAATACGGCCCCAAGCTGGCCGCCGCCGACGCCGCGGCCAAGGCCGACGTCCAGAAGGAAATGATCGGCAAGATGGGCGCGGCCGTACAGGCCAGCGGCCTCTCCCCCGACAAGTACAACGCCATGTCCGCCGCCGTGCAGAAGGACGCCGCCCTTCGCCAGCGCCTGACCGACGTCCTCAACGCCCCGCCGGCCGCCTGACGGCCGCCGCACGCGCGACGAGATCGGCCGCCCAGGGAGACCTGGGCGGCCTTTTTCATGCCCGCAAACGCGCCCCGCGCCCGGCGTCCAGCGCCACCACCGCATCGGCGCGGGCCGGCATCTCCTGCAGGATCCAGCGGGTCAGGCGTTCGTAGTGGGCGATGAAGGCGGCGACCTCCTCGTCGCTCATCGCCCGCTTGCCGCCCGCGCCCTCGCGGGCCAGCCGCTCACGCAGCTTGCGCTCCTGCTCCTGGCGCCAGGCCAGCACCACCTCGAAGCCCGGCGCCTGCAAGAGGACCAGCAGGTCGATGGGGGCGAAGAGCTCGCGGTAGGGGCCTTCCAGTTGCGCGTTGACGAACCGCCGCCAGGCGCCGTCCGCGTCGCGCGTGCGCTCCAGGTCGTTCACCGGCCGGGTCAGGGCCGCGGCCGGCTGCGGGGCGGCGCCGACGCACCAGCCCTCGAAGATCACCACGTCGGCAGGGCCCTCGAAGGCCTCTCCCTCGCCCCGGTCGTCGGCCGCCTTGTCGAAGCGCGGCAGGATCGTCCGCCCCGGACGGCGCAGCTCCGCCAGCAGGCGAAGGCCCAGGGCGACGTCGTGGGTGCCCGGCACGCCGCGGGTGGCCAGCAGCCGATGAGTCCGCGCGGCCAGCTCCGCACGCTCGGCCCGCGTGAGATAGAGATCGTCCAGCGACAGCGCCGCCGTCCGCAGCCCCCGCGCCGCCAGCAGCCGCCCCAGCACCGCCGTCAGCGTCGACTTGCCGCTGGCCTGCGGCCCGCACAGCCCGACCACGATCCCGCCCGGCCGCGCCGCCGCGGCGATGCGCTCGGCCAGGGGCGCGGCCACCGACCGCACCGTCCGCCCATAGGCCGCCGGAAGGCGCTCGCGCACCAGGAATTCGTCGAGCCAGGGATCGGACGGCCTCATGCAGGCGAGGTTATCAGCCCCTGCGCCGCCCTGCTGCGACATTTCGCCCTAAGGAGAGGGGCCACATCATGCTGGCGTCGCGCCCTGACTCGGGCTCTAGGTTTCAGTGTCGAGCGTGCAGCCGCGCGAGAGACAGTTGAAGCAAGACTTCGACCCCAGATGAGGCCCGTGGTGATCCGAGCTCGCCACGGGCCTTTTTCGTGGCCGCTGACGTCCTACGCCAGGTCGATGACGCCACGATGACCGATCACACCAGGTCGCGCAGCCAGGCGATCAGCGGCGCGTCGGCCGGCGGCATCGGATAGTCGGTCAGCTTGGCGGGCTTCACCCAGGCCAGGCCCGAATGCTCCTTGGCCGTCACCATCCCCTCCCAGCGGCGCAGCAGGTAGAGCGGCATCAGCAGGTGAAAGTCCTCATAGGTGTGGCTGGCGAAGACGAAGGGCGCCAGGCAGGCGTACGTCGCCTTGATCCCCAGTTCCTCGTCCAGTTCGCGGATCAGGCACTGCTCCGGCGTCTCGCCGGCCTCGACCTTGCCGCCGGGAAACTCCCACAGCCCCGCAAGCTGCTTGCCCGGCGGCCGCTGGCAGATCAGCACCCGCCCGTCGGAATCGATCAGGGCCGCGGCGGCGACGAGGACCATGCGCTTGGTGTCGGACATGGGAGCTTCCTTGCGGGATGCGCCGTGAAACGCAACCCCGATCCTCCCACGCAGCGGCGGGGTGGTCGCATTCGGCGCCCAGCCCGACCAGCGCCCCTCAAGCACTTGTCATCCCGGTTTCGCCAAAGGCGAAGACCGGGACCCATGCACACCCGATCGTGAAGACGAGGGCTCGATCCAGCCCCATCCTACCCCATCCGGTGTCCATAGATCCCGGTCTTGCTTCGCAAACCGGGACGACACCGATCGTGCGCTCCCGCCCCTTCCCTGGCCAAACTTGACTTTCCGCCCCGCGACGCGCATATCCACGCTGCGCCGCAGCATAAGCGGCGCTATCGGCGCTCCAGCCGCGTGAGGGTTCCGCACCGCCGGAACTCGCTGTCGAGCGCCCGAAACGATCGCATAGATCGCCCCGCCACGCGGGGGCTTTCCACACATGACCGGCGTCCCGCGCCCTCGCATCGTTCGAGCCGGCGCGCTCGGCGCATCCGTGAAAGACACACAAGTTTTGACCAAGTTCACCGACCTCGGCCTCGACAAGATGCTGCTCAAGGCCCTCTCCGACGAGGGCTATGAGACGCCGACCCCGATCCAGGCCCAGGCCATTCCCGGCGTCATGGCCGGCAAGGACCTGCTGGGCATCGCCCAGACCGGCACCGGCAAGACCGCCGCCTTCGCCCTGCCCATCCTCCACCGCCTGGCCGCCGA
>MEEW01000219.1 GCA_001724985.1 Phenylobacterium sp. SCN 69-14 | reverse complement strand
GCCCGACCGCTACGTCATCGGGACCTGCCCGCACTGCGGATACGCCGCGGCACGCGGCGACCAGTGCGAGAACTGCACGCGGGTCCTGGACCCGGCCGACCTGATCCGTCCGCGCTCGGCGATCTCCGGTTCGGAAGACATCGAGATCCGCGATTCCAAGCACCTCTTCCTGCGCCAGAGCCTGTTCGCCGACCGGCTGCGCGCCTGGATCGACGGCAAGAAGGGACAGTGGCCGCTGCTGGTCACCTCCATCGCGCTGAAGTGGCTGGACGAGGGGCTGCAGGATCGCGGGATCACCCGCGACCTGGAATGGGGCGTGCCGGTCAACGCCTTCGAGTGGGGTCCGAACCCGGAAGGCAAGCTGCCCGATATCGAGGGGCTGGCCGGCAAGGTGTTCTACGTCTGGTTCGACGCGCCCATCGAATATATCGGCGCGACCTGGGAATGGGCCGATGCCCGCGCGGCGGAGGAAGGCCGCGGCCCGGCCGCCGATGCGGAATGGGAGCGCTGGTGGCGCGGGCCGGAAGCGGCGGACGTGACCTATGTGGAATTCATGGGCAAGGACAATGTGCCGTTCCACACGGTCGGCTTTCCCTGCACCCTGATCGGGATCAACGAGACCCTGGCCGACGGCGGCTGGCGGCCGGCCAGCAACGCCCCCTGGAAGCTGGTCGACCAGCTCAAGGGCTTCAATTGGCTGGACTATTACGGCGGCAAGTTCTCGACCTCGCAGAAGCGCGGGGTGTTCATGGACCATGCGCTGGAGCTGCTGCCGGCCGACTACTGGCGCTGGTGGGTGACGGCCAATACGCCGGAGACCTCGGACTCGACCTTCACCTGGGAGCAGTTCCAGGCGCAGGTGAACGCCGACCTGGCCGATGTGCTGGGCAATTTCGTCAATCGAATCCTGAAGTTCACCGAAAGCCGCTTCGAGGGCGTGGTCCCGGCCGGCGGCGAGCCGGGCGAGCTGGAGGCCAGGCTCCATGCCGACGTCGCCGCCAAGCTGGCCGAGCTGACCGAGCTGATGGAGGCGCGCGAGTTCCGCAAATCGACGGCGGCGCTTCGGCAGCTTTGGGTGCTGGGCAACCAGTATCTTACCGAAGCGGCGCCCTGGACGGCGATCAAGACCGATGTGGCGCGCGCCGCGGTGGTGGTGCGCACCGGCCTCAACCTGGTCGCCCTGTTCGCCAAGGTCTCCGAACCCTTCATCCCGTTCGCGGCCGAGAAGATCGCGCTGGCCGTGGGCGAGGGCTTCCCCGGCGCCTGGCCGGCGGGGGAGGGCGCGGCCGTCCTCGACATCCTGCCGGCCGGCCGCAAGGTCGCAGCGCCCGAGGTGCTGTTCCGGAAGGTCGAGAACGAGCAGGTCGCCGAATGGCTGGAGCGCTTCGGCGGCCCTGAGGCCGCCTAAGGCTCAGTCCAGCCGGGCCTGGCCGCTGAAGACCGGAACGCAACCGCCGCCGACGGTGGCGCGAACGCCGTCGGCGGCGCGTCGCGCGGCGATCCGCAGGCGCGAGGGACGGCCCATCTCGACGCCCTGGACGACGTTCCAGGCGGCTTCCTCCTGTCCCGACAACGACAGCAGCAGCGCGGCGATGGTGGCGTTGGCGCTGCCGGTGGCTGGATCTTCGATGGTGCCGGAGTTGGGCGCGAACATCCGGGCGCGCAGGCGGCCCTCGCCGTCATGGGCGTAGAGATGCAGCGAGAGGCGGTCTCCGTGCTCGGGGTGGTCGCTTGCAGCCTTGCGGAAGGCCAGGAGGTCCGGCGCGGCGCGCGACAGCGCCTGGGGCGTCACCTCGGCGATGACGAACTGCACGCCGACGCTGGCGGCGATGGGCCGATGCGCCGCCTGGGCGATGTCGGCGGGGGCGAGGCCGGCGCAGGCGGCGATGGTCTCGACCGGCAGCGGGGCGCCCAGGCTGAGCGGCTGCGGCGCGGCGATGATCGCGCCGCCATCCTCGATTCGGACCTCGACCACGCCGGCCGGGACTTCGAGGCGGAGCTGGTCGCCGTGGCCCATCTGCGAGAGCACCCAGCCGGTCCCGACGCTCGGATGGCCGGCGAACGGCATTTCGGCGGTGCGATTGAAGATGCGCACGCGGGCGGTGTTGGCGCGGTCCTGCGGCGGCAGGACGAAGGTGGTCTCCGAGAGGTTCATCTCGGCGGCGAGCGCCTGCATCTGGGCGTCGGTCAGACCTCGCGCATCGGTGAAGACGGCCAGCGGATTGCCGCCGAACCGCGTGTCGGTGAAGACGTCGAGGGTGACGAAGGGCGTGGTGCTCATCTTGGGCCGCCAAGAGTGGGGAGGGGCGGCAGACTGAGCGCAAGCCCGCCGGCCAGCAAGGCGGGATTTCCCTGGCGGCAAAAGAAAACGCCGCCGGCGCGAGGCCGGCGGCGTCTGTCTCGTAGCGCTTGTCCGCTGTGGCTTAGGCCACGGTCGGGACGAGCTTGCGACGGTTGCGGACCATCGCGCCAGCGGCGCCGAAGCCGACGATCATCATCGCCCAGGTGGCCGGTTCCGGCACGGCCGAAACCGACACGTTGTCCAGAGCCGGGCCGTAGGCCGAGTTTTCCGCCGAGGCGAAGTTCAGAGTGGTGCTGGCCGAGGTCGCGGTGAAGCTATAGGTGAAGGTCGTCCACCCCATATTGTCCCGCGTGTTTCCCGGGCCGACGTCAAAGGTATAGATTTCGGCCGCACCGCCGCCGACGCCATTGCCGAGGGTGGTGACCATGAACTTCGTATCGTAACCGCCGTCCGGATTACCGGCGAGGTCGAAGCTGACCGTGTACTTCTGGCCGAGGATCGTCGCGATGGTCTGCGAAACGCCGCCCTTGGCGTTGCCCGACAGGTCGAGGCTGCGGACGCCGTCCGAAGCTTGCCAATAGCTGCCGACGTAGTCGATCGAATAGGGCAGGACGGTCCAGCCAGTGATGGAGGTGCTGTCGCCGCCGGCGAGCGTGGTGAAGACACCCGCATCGACGCCGTCTTCAAAGCTGCCGTTCTGGATAAGGTTGGTGGCCGCGTTGGCGGCAGGCGCCGCGGCGAACATGGCGGCGACGAGCGCCGTCCCGAGCAGGTACTTCTTCATGTATGACCCCAGATTAGTAGATTCCCGAGATCCGGCTGCAAGCGCACCCGACCGGGAGTATCCCGTTTGGATAATGATTGTTTAACTGGGGTCGCAAGGGGGGTGCAACAGCGTTCGCCCAATAAGCGAACGGAGATGCGAAATTTTTTACATTCCGCGGCGGCGCACGCTCAATGCGGCGCGGCGCCGCACTAGTGGGCGGGGGCGGGGGCCTTGGGGTGGATGTCCATGAAATCGGGCACGACGGCGTTGTAGGCGTCGGTCTTGCCGAGGTCGCGGACGATGTCCTGATGGCCTTCCCACATCATGTGCAGGGCCACATAGAGCACGATGGCCAGGCCGATATAGCCGATCCAGCGATAGCGATGCAGCAGGCGCGCGATGAAGCTGGCCGCCACCCCCATCAGGGCGATGGACATCAACAGGCCGAAGACCAGGATCGCCGGGTGCTGGCGCGCAGCGCCCGCCACGGCCAGGACGTTGTCGAGCGACATCGACAGGTCGGCGATGAAGATCTGCAGGAAGGCCGAGCGGAAGGTCTTGGGCTGCTTGGCGATGGCTTCGGGCGAAGGCTCGGTCGTGGGATCGTCGTCCATCACGGCCCCGGCGACGGCTTCCTCCTGCTCGGCCTGGTCGCGCAGCTCGCGCCACATCTTCCAGCAGACCCACAGCAGCAGGATGCCGCCGGCGAACAGCAGGCCGACGATGCCCAGGAGCTGGGCGGTGATGAGCGCAAAGACGATGCGCAGGGTGACCGCGGCGATCAGGCCGTAGAGAATCGCCTTGCGCCGCTGGTCCGGCGGCAGGCCCGCCGCGGCCAGGCCCACGGCGACGGCGTTGTCGCCGGCCAGGACCAGGTCGATCATCAGGACCGAGAAAAGGGCTGCGAAGGCGCCGGGCGCGAAAAGGACGTCGAGCATCGGCTTCTGAATGCGACAGCGCGCCGGTCATCGCAACGGGTAAGGCGCAGAAGGCGCGATTTCGTCAGCGCGGACGGGCCGCCTCGTAGAGGGCGACGGCGGCCGCGGCGGAGACGTTGAGGCTCTCGAAGCCGCCGGGCATGGGAATCTTGGCCAGGGTGTCGCAATGCTCGGCGACCAGCCGGCGCAGGCCCTCGCCCTCCGAGCCGAGGACGAGCACGGTGGGCCCGCCGTCGAGCGCATCGCCCAGGAAGGTCTCGGTATGGCCATCGAGGCCCACCGCCCGCCAGCCGAGATCGGCGAGCCGTTCCAGGGCGCGGGAAAGATTGACCACATGGGCGGTGGGGATGCGGTCGACGGCGCCGACCGCGGCCTTGGCGAGCGCGCCCGTCAGTTTCGGCGCATGGCGGTCCTGGAGGATCACCCCGCAGGCGCCGAAGGCCGCGGCCGAGCGCAGGATGGCGCCGACGTTCTGAGGGTCCGTCACCTGGTCGAGCATGAGGAGGACGGCGCCGCGTTCGGCCTTGAAATCCTCCAGGGCGACCGACTCGAGGGGGGCCGCGCGCAGGGCCACGCCCTGGTGGACCGCGCCCTGGGGCAGAATCTGCGAGATCGCGGCGGCCTCGACGACCTCGAGGGCCTTGGGACGGCCGAATCTCGATTCGAGCTCCCGGGCGCGGTCCGGGGTCGCCAAAATGCGGATCGCCGCGCCCCGCCGGGGGTTGCCCAGGGCTTCGGAGACGGCGTGCCAGCCCCACAGCCAGTCGTCGGAACCGTTGTCAGGCTTGCGATTGAAGGGTTTGGGGCTCGATTTTTTCGATCCCTTCCAGTGCGCGTTGCGTTCGCGAGGGGAGGACACTATAAGACGCGCTCCAAATTGGGGGCCGGACAGGTTCTTCGCCCAGGCGTAGAGGTCTTGTCCAGGCGTCCGATGCGGCTCTGAGCGCGCTGGGGGAATGTCCCGAGTGGCAAAGGGGGCGGACTGTAAATCCGCTGCTGTAATGGCTTCGTAGGTTCGAG
>MEEW01000218.1 GCA_001724985.1 Phenylobacterium sp. SCN 69-14 | reverse complement strand
ACCCGCTGGGGACGCGTGGCGATGGCCGCACCGTCCGCCGCGGGCGGCGGGGCCGGGCGCGGCGCGGGCGCGTCGGTGGCCGAGGGGCGCTTGCCGAACATCTACTTCTTCTTGAACAGGCTCGAGAGCAGCGAGGCCTTCTGGACCTGCGGCGGCTCGCGGCGGGCGATCTGCTGGGCGAGATGGTCGAGCCCCTCGGCCGAGCGCGACTTCGGCCCGACCACGGCGATCATCTGGCCGTTGTTGGCGGCCTGGCCGAACAGCTTGGGATCGAAGGGCAGGCAGAGGGCCGGGGTGAGGCCCAGGGCCTCGCCGAAGTCCTTGACCGGGATCTCCGGGCGGCCCGGGACGCCGACCTGGTTCAGCACCAGCCGGGGCGGCGCATCGTTCGGCCGGGCGCGGCGGACGAGGTCGATCATGTTCTTGGCGTTGCGCAGCGAGGCGAGGTCGGGGGTCGCCACGATCACCAGGTCGTCGGACGACAACAGGATCTTGCGCTTCCAGGGCGTCCAGGCGTGCGGCAGGTCCAGCACCACGAAGGGCGCGGCCGAGCGGATCTTCTGGGTCACCTCCTCGAACGCCTCGGTCGAGATGTCGTAGTCGGCCTCCAGGGTGGCGGGGGCGGCGAACAGCGACAGGCGGTCGGTGCAGCGGACCATCATCCGGTCCATCAGCACCGGGTCGAGGCGGTCGGGCTGGGAGAGGGCGTCCACCACCCCCTGGATCGGGTCCTGGTTGAAGTCGAGCCCGGCGGTCCCGAACGGCAGGTCGAGGTCGACCAGCACCGCGCCGGTCAGCAGCCGCTCGGTGATCGAATAGGCGATGTTGTGGGCGATGGTCGAGGCGCCCGCCCCGCCCTTGGCCCCGCAGAAGGCGATCTGGCGTCCCACGAAGGGCGCGGAGGGATCGGCGTAGAGGCTGGCGGCGGTGCGCACCAGCAGCAGCGGATTGAGCGGCGGGACGATGTATTCGGACACGCCCCGGCGCATCAGCTCGCGATAGAGGGCGATGTCGTTGGCCTGGCCGATCACCACGACCTTGGTGCCCGGGTCGCAGACCTCGGCCAGCTTGTCGAGCAGGCCCAGGAGCTGGGCGGCCGGATCGGCGCTCTCGACCATCACCAGCGAGGGCGTCGCCTCGTTGCGATAGGCCTCGACCGCGGCGGCCAGGCCGCCCATGCGGGTGACGACGGTGGCCCGTTCCATCCGGCGGTCGGCCGCGGCCTGACCGGCCATTTCGGCGGTCTCGGCGTCGACGCAGAAGATGTGGATGGTGATGCGCGGCAGGCTGCTTTCGCCGAAGGCCGCCTCGGCGCCGGCGATCATGTCGTGGACCGGATGGGCCAGGGGCGGCGGCGGGGCGCCCGCTCCGTCGAGGCCGAACGGGTCCTCGTCGTGGCCGCCGGCCGGCTCGATCACGATGGGATCGGGACGGTCGGCCGTGCCCGCGCCGCCCAGTTCGGCGAACGGGTCGGGAAACGCCTCGGGCTCGACCTCTTCCAGCGCTTCGGGCGCGAAGGGATCGGCGGCGGCCGGCGGCGGATCGCGCCAGGCGCCCTCGACCGAGGTGAAATCGTCCTCGGCCTCGAAGTCGGGATCGAAGGGATCGTGACTCTGCTGCGGCTTCATGAAACCCCGCCTCGCCTCAATTACCGGCCTTGGCGACCGCGCCATTGGCCTGCTCGTCCCTCTTGGTCGCGGTGATCTCGCCCTGACGGTACTTGTCCAGCACGACCTCCCGGCGCTGGACATCGGCGGGCGTCGAGGCCGCGGGCCGCATCAGGTCGGCCGGATTGGCGATCTGGGCGGCCATGTTCGCGGTGGTCGCGCAGCCGAAATTGGGCTGGACCTCGTTCTTCCAGGAGCGGGCGAGATTGGTCCATTCGCGCCCGCACTCGGGCACGGTGACCGAATACTGCTGGCGGGTGAGGACCAGCGGCGCGGCGCGGTCGCCCTTGGCGTCATAGCCCATGACGCTGACCTCGGCGTCGGAGACGCCCTGGTCCAGCAGGAAGCCGCGCACCGCCTCGGTGGAGCGCGCGGTCAGGGCCGCGTCGGGGCCGCTCACCGGCGCGCGCAGCACGATGGGCCCGCCCTCCCCGCGCCAGTCGGCGGCGAAGGCGGCCAGGGCGTCGGACTGGGCCGCAGACAGGCCCTCGCCCCGCACGGCCAGACGGATTTCCGCCGGCTGGGTGGAGACCTGGGCGCGCCAGAGCTCGGTCGGGGTGCGGGGCTGATCGGCCTTGCCGACCGGAACCTCACGGCTGGTGGCGCAGGCGCTCAGGGCGAGCGTGGCCGCGGCGAGGACGAGGAGACGGGATGCGCTCATTCGATCACGTAGCCATGCGGCCCCTGATAGGTGCGCCCGCGGGGAGCGTTGGGATTGGCCTTGTAGGCCTTGGTCAGCGACCCCATCAGCAGGGTCGAGGCGTCGTCGGCGATCATCAGGCCGTCGACCGGGGTCTGCAGGCGGTCGGGGCTGACGGCGTCGACGATGTAGGGGGTGACGATGATGACCAGCTCGGTCTCGCCCGCCAGGTAATCGCGCGAGCGGAACAGGCTGCCGAGCACCGGCAGGGTGGTCATGCCCGGCAGGCTGTCGAAGCTCTGCTTGGTCTTTTCCTGCAACAGGCCGGCGATCATCATCGCCCCGCCCGAGGGCAGCTCCACCGAGGTCTCGGCCCGCCGCACGACGAGGGCCGGAATGGTCAGGGCCGTGCCGCTGGCGCCGTTGTTGACCGTGAAGGCGCCTTGGCTGCTGATTTCGGAGACCTCGGTCGAGACCTTCAGCGAGATGCGGCCCGAGGACAGCACCACGGGGGTGAAGCCGAGGCCGACCCCGAAGGGCTTGAACTCGACGCTGATGGCGCCCGAGCGGTCCTGGGCGACCGGAATGGGGAATTCACCGCCGGCCAGGAAGTTCGCCGCCTCGCCCGAGACCGCGGTCAGGTTCGGCTCGGCCAGGGTACGGACCAGGCCGACCCGCTCGAACGCCTTGAGCGTGGCTTCGCCCTGGTTGAGCCCCGGGCTGCCGGCGGTGTCCTTGAGGGTCGCGGTGTCCCAGTTGCTGGCCTGGCTCGCGCCGCGGACCACGACGTCGCACATCTTCTCGGTGTCGAAGGAGCAGGGGAACTGCATCACCGGCTGCTTGGTGGTGTTGGCCTGCCAGCCGCCGGAGATTCCGCCGAGCAGCGAGCCGTTGACGCCCCAGGTCGGTGAAATACCGAAGGTGTACTGGGTCTCGCCGAGCTGGCCGAGGACGGCGTTGAGGTTGAAGCCGAGCTGCTTGATGACGTTGCGCTGCATCTCGACGATGCGCACCTTGAGCATCACCTGGTCCTTGCCGGCGACGCCCAGCATGTTGATGACCTGCTCGGGTTTTTCCACCGCGGCGCGGGCGATCTGCTGGGCACGGTCGGCGTCGGCGAGGTTGGCCACCTGGCCCGAGAGGATCAGACTGCCGTTCATGGCGTCGACCTGGACGCGGGCGCCGGGCACGATGCGGTTGATGGTCTGGGCGACGGCCGAGGGGTCCTGGTCGACCCGGATGTCGAGCGACAGGATGCGGCGGCCGGCGGCGTCGAAGAACACCGCGTCGGTCGAGCCGTTCTTCAGGCCCATGATGAAGATGCGCCGCGGCGTGCGCAGCATGGCGTCGGCCACCGCCGGATTGGTCACCAGCACGTCGCGCACGTCGACCGGCAGCTCGACGATCGCCGACTTGCCGTTGGGCAGGGTCAGGGACTGAGTCGCGGCCCCGCCGGCCAGATTGACCCGCACGACGGCCGACTGGCCGGCGACGCCCGCGGCCAGGGCCGGGGCGGCGGCGGGCGCGCCCTGGGCCGCAGCGGCGAGCGGAGCAAGAAGGCCGGCCCCCAAGGCGGCCAGGGCGATCAGGATACGCGGCGTCATGGCGTGGCGACCTCGGTGACTTCCCCGCCGCGGAAGACGCGGACGGCCTGGGCGGTGGCGCGGGCGGTTCCGCCGCGGCCGGGCGGCCCGCCGATATCGGCGTAGGAGCGCAGGGCGAGCTGCACCTCCCCCTGGGCCTTGCCGCGGGCCATCACCTCGGCGTCAGCGGCCGGGATCTCCAGGGTGGCGACGCCGCCGACGATGGTCTTGGCGTCCTTGCCCGGCTCGATGCTCTGGTCGATGGCCAGGACCCGGACGTTGCGCATCAGAACCTCGGTGACCATGGTCTTGGCCCCGCCGTCCGAAGCGCCCTGGCGGCTTTGCAGCACGTCGACGCGGTCGCCGGGCAGGATGAAGCCGCCGGCCGCGGTCTCGGCGTTGATCGGAACGGCCATGGCGCGCATGCCGGGCTGGAGCACCACGGCCATGAAGCCGCTCTGGCCGGCGCGGACGACCTTGCGCGCCACCACCGGCTCTCCGGCGGCCAGGGCTTCCTTGACGATGGCGCCCTCGAAGGCCTGCATCGGGCTCTGGGCGCTGATGATGTCGTTGGCCGCGCGGGCGGCCTTCTGGACCGCCTTGTCCGGCATCTGGGCCGGGAGGGCGGGAGCGGCGCCGTCGGTGACGAAGGAGGCGTTGAGCGCGTCGGCCGGCCAGGCCTGCCAGGCCAGGTCGGCCGGGGTCAGGCGCGTGCCGATCGGCAGGTCGCGCTTGGCGACCAGGACCTGGGCCACCGGGCGCGCCGCCGGAGCGGCTGCGGCGGCGGCCGGCTCGGGGCGTTTGGGAGACGCCATGTTGCGCACGATGAAGGCCAGGCCGATGGCGGCGATGGCGGCGACGGCGAGGATGGCGATGCGGACGGCGCCCATGGTTGCGGACTCAAGACGCCCGCCGGGCGGGCCCTGGGTCGCCTGCGTTCGCGGTCTGCGGCGCCTGCGATTCGGATGATCGGCGTTTTGCCGATCCGTCGTTAATTGCCGCGCGCATGGTTAACGCGACCTAAAGGCTCCGCTTACAAACCGCCCCAGGCGAGCATGAGGGCCGAGGCGGGAAACGCCGCCATGGCCCCGACCGCGATGGCCACGCCGTAGGGCGCGCTTTCGCCGGGCGTCGCGAGCCGGCCGACCCAGGCCGGGCCGTTGACCACATAGGCGCGCAACCACATCGAACGCAGGCTGATCAGGAAC
>MEEW01000217.1 GCA_001724985.1 Phenylobacterium sp. SCN 69-14 | reverse complement strand
CGAGACCGCGCGCTCCGGGCTCAGGCGCCCGACAGGTGCCTGGCCAGGGAGTCCAGGTCGTCGGCGAACCAGACCTGGTTTCCTCGATTGGACTCGCGCACGAAGTCGCGGAGCGGGGCGCTGGCCGCCAGGGGCCTGGCGATGTCCCCGACGATGGCCACGCGCAGGCCATAGTTGACGAAGGTCTGAAGCACCTCGCCGGCCAGGCCGGAAGAAAGGCGCAGGAAGTCCGGCGACAGGCGGGCGGCGGGCAGCACCACCAGCCGCGCCTGGTGCGAGAAGGCCGTGCCGATCAGCTCGCCAGCGTCGCGGCCGGACGAGAGCGGCGGGGCGGCGGCAGGCCAGGCGACGGCGCGGATTCCGCCGAGGTCGATGAGGTCCATGGTCATCGGCGCAGCCAGGCGTCCAGGTGGGAGAGCATCGCGCCGACATCGGCCGGGGCGCCGATCAGCACCACCTTCAGCAGGCCAGCCTGCGGATCATAGGCCAGGTCGATGTTCATATGCTCGCCAGAGACAGGCCGACCCGCCCGCAGGGCCGGCAGATAGGCGGCGAGGGCGCGGGCGGTTTCGGCCTCGACCGCCAGGTCGACGATGGCGGTGGCGCGGGCGGCGGGCGCAGAGGCGTCCTGGCCGGAGAGGGCGGCCAGATCCCCGGAGAGAATCCGATACTGGCGGCCCACGCGGGTCGCGCGCAGCCGACCTTCGCGGATGAAGCGCAGGATGGTCTTGGGGTGGAGCCGCAGCCGCTCGGCCGCGTCGGCGACAGTGTGGAAGGGTTGCGACATTGGAAGCCTCTCGGATGCACCCTTATGATCCCTTTATTTCCTGATTTGGAGTCAAAATAGGAATTTTAGAGACTAATCCGTGAGTCTGACTCACGAACGGCGGGCGCATTAGTCGTTTGCGGCTCGGGCTTGGCCTCCGCATGCTGCACGCGGCACATCAAGGAGCAGACCGATGGCGAACGGTGGGCTTGCGATGACGACGGGCGCGCACGCCGCGGGGTTCGACCCGGTCGTGCGGTTGTGGCGCGGCTGGTGGTGGCTGCTGCGCGCGGCGGTCGCCTCGCGCTATCTCATTCCGCGAAGCAGCCTGGAGGCGCCGCCGGAGCCCTGGATGAGTGTGATGCTGGACACGGCGCGGCGGGAGACGATTGCCGGAGGCCCTGGCAGGCTCCTATAACGACGATATCGCCGCGAGCAGAGATCCATGCCCAAGCGAAGCTTGCCGCCGCTCACCGCCCTGCGCGCCTTCGAGGCCTTCGCCCGGCTGGGGCGGATGAACCTGGCGGCCGACGAGCTTTGCGTCACGCACGGCGCCATCAGCCGCCAGGTCCGGGGGCTCGAACGCTATTGCGGCGTGCGGCTGACCGAGGGGCCGCGAAACGGCCTGCGCCTGACCGAGGCGGGGCGGCGGTTCGCCGAGGCGCTGGGCGGGGCCTTCGATGGCATCGAACGCTCGTTCCTGACCCTGCGCGGGGCCGGGGAGAGCGAACTGCACCTCTCTTGCGTCGGCACGCTGGCGATGCGCTGGCTGATCCCCAGGCTGCCGGCGTTCCACGCCCGCCATCCAGGGCTGAACATCCGGGTGACCGAAGCCTATGGGCCGGTCGATTTCGGCAAGGACCCGTTCGATGCGGCGATCCGCCTGACCGAGCAGGCGCCCGGCGAAGGCGTCGAGGCCACGCCGTTCCTTGACAATTTCCACGGCCCGGTGATGTCGCCGCAGGTGGCGCGGCAAGGGCTGGGCGCGGCGCCCCGCCTGCAGACCCGGCCCCATCGCCAGGCCTGGCGCGAATGGTCGCTGCATGCCGGCGTGGAGCCGCCCGACAGCGGGCTGCACCGGGAATACGAGCACCTGTTCTACATGCTGGAGGCGGCCGCAGCCGGGCTCGGCGCGGGGGTTTCGCCCTGGATCTACGTGGCCGGCGACATCGCGTCTGGTCGGCTCGTGGCGCCCTACGGCTTCGTGCGCACCCCGGCCCGCTTCGTCTTCGCGACGCCGACCGGCAAGGCGACGCCGGTGGCCGAGGCGTTCCGGGCCTGGCTGCTGGAGGAGGCGGAGATCGCGCCGCCGCCGCCCCTGGCCGCGGCGGCCGCCTGAGCTATCGCCTGAACTCTCGCAAGAGCGCCTCGATCTCGGCGCGGCCGGGCAGCGAGGGCTGGGCGCCCACGCGGGTGGCGGCGACCGCGCCGGCGGCGCAGGCGAAAGTCAGGGCGGCCTCCGGCGGCCGGTGTTCCAGCAGGGCGAGGGTCAGGGCGGCGACGAAGGCGTCTCCGGCGCCGGTGGCGTCCACCGCTTCGACGGGCGGCGGCGCGGCCGAGGCGATCAGCTCGCCGCGGCGATAGAGGCCCGCGCCTCTGGCGCCCCGGGTGACCGCGACAAGGCCGGGCAGGGCGTGCAGCGCCTGGCCGTAGAAGGCGGCCTCGGTCTCGTTGACCACGATGAGATCGGCGCGGGCCAGGGTCTCGGTGGGAACTGGCGCGGCCGGGGCGAGGTTCAGGCAGACGAAACCCGCGGCCAGGGCGACGGCGCGGGCGACGGTTTCGACCGGAATCTCCAATTGGCAGATAAGCGCATCCTGGCTTGCAAGCGGCAGGTTCTCCGGCCGGGCTTCCATATTGGCGCCGGACGCGACCACGATCTGGTTCTCGCCGCCGGTCGCCACGGCGATCTGGGCGACGCCGGTGGGCGCGGCGGGATGGATGGCGCAGCCGGAAAGGTCGACGCCTTCGGCCCTCAGCAGGGCGAGGGCTTCGTCGGCCAGGCTGTCGGCGCCGATGCAGCCCACGAGAGAAACCTCGGCGCCGAGCCGGCGGGCGGCCAGGGCCTGGTTGGCGCCCTTGCCGCCGGGGTGGCGGGCGAGCGAGGCGCCGGTCACCGTCTCGCCCGGCGCAGGCAGATGGGAGGCGGTGGCCACGAAGTCGAGATTGACCGAGCCGACGACGGTGATGCGGGTCATCGCGCCAGCCGCGCGTCGAGCAGGGAAAAGATCGCGTCGGCGTCCGCTCCGGTCGCCCATCGGATCGTGGCCGCGCCCGGGTCGGGCAGGCGGAACTCCACGGCCGTATGGCCAAGGGTGAGGGGCGAGGCGGTTTCGACCCGGAGCATGCAGGGGCGCAGGGTGAAAAGGTGCGGCGCCAGCAGGTAGGCGATCACGCAAGGGTCATGGAGCGGCGCGCCGGCGCCGCCGCCGATGTCGCGCTCGATGGCGTTGGAGAACGCCAGCAGGGAGGCGCAGGCGCGGGCGGCGGGCGTGTCGATGGCCGCGACGGCCGCCGTGCGGGCCGGGTCGGAGCGGACCTGATGGGTGACGTCCAGGCCCATCACCACGCAGCGGGCGCCGGAGGAGAAGACGATCTGCGCCGCGTGCGGATCGGCCCAGATATTGTACTCGGCCGAGGCGGTGATGTTGCCGCCTTCGCGCCGGGCTCCGCCCATCACCACGACCTCGCCCAGGCGCGGAACGATCTCGGGGCGCAGGCGCATGGCGAGGGCGAGATTGGTGAAGGGGCCGGTCACGGCCAGGGCGACCTCGCCCGGAGCGTGGTCCATCACCACGTCGACGATGATGTTTGCCGCGTGGCCGGGGGCGACGCCTTCGGTGGGCTCGAGCAGGGGCAGGTCGCCCAGGCCGCTCGGCCCATGGAAGGCGTCGGCGTCGAAGGGCGGGCGGACCAGCGGGCCGCGGGCGCCGGCGTGGATCGGCACGTCCTCGCGGCCGGCGATCTGGCGGATCACCGCAGCATTGCGCGCGGTCAGGTCGGCGCCGACATTGCCGGCGACCGTGGTGACGGCGAGAATCTCCAGGTCCTGCGGCGAGGCGAAGGCCAGGAAGAGGGCGACGGCGTCGTCTACGCCGGGGTCGCAGTCGAAGATGAGCTTTTGCACCGGGTCATCTTCCGGAGGAACGGCGCCGGCGGCAAGGCTTGGCCGCCGGGCCGGCGCATGGCAAGCCGTCGAGAAATTCTGGAGGACGGACGATGGCGGAAGGCGGCGGGCGGCGGTTGGCCCCCGAACTGATCGGGCGGGGAATCGCCCTGGCGATGGTGGCGGCGGCGGTGTTCGTCGCGCCGCCGGCGAAGTTCTGGCTGGCGGCGGCGGGCTGCGCCCTGGCGGCGGCGGTGTTCCTGGTCCAGGCGGCGCTGGGGCGGCCGGTGCGCCGGGCGCGCTGGCTGAACGCGGTGTTCGGCGTGATCTTCGCCGTCACCGCGATCTGGCTGGTGTTCCTCAGAAACTAGGGAGGGCGCCGAAGCGCCCTCCCGTCGTGACCGGTTTTCAGGTTGGCCGTTAGCTGACCATCTCCTCGCGGATGGTCTTGCGGGCCATCCAGAAGAGGGCGAAGGCGAGGAAGCCGAAGCAGGTCGACAGCATCAGCGCCCAACGCACGCCCTGGGCCGAGCCGAGGCCGAAACCGTTGCTCATGATGTCGGACAGGATGCCGACGGCGAGCGGGCCGAGGCCGAGGCCGATCAGGTTGATCGTGAACAGCAGGATGGCCGAGGTGGTGGCGCGCATGTGCGGCGGCACGATCGATTGGCCGATGGCGTAGACCGGACCGTACCATAGCGAGCCGAGTAGGCCGTTGATGACCAGGATCCAGAGGGCGACCGAGGCGGACGGGACGCTGACCGCCACGATGTAGATCGGCACAGACAGCAGCGAGGCGATGGCCGGGACCGAGACGTAGCCGCGCAGGTCGGTCTTGGCGTAGCGGTCGGCGATCTGGCCGCCGAGATAGGAGGAGATCGCCCCGGCGGTGCCGCCCATCAGGCCAAGCGCCAGGCCCAGGAAGCCGACCGACTGCAGGTTGAAGGCTTCGGCCAGGGCCTTCACTTCCTCGCCGTGGACGCGCAGGAAGAACGAGGCGGTGAACGGCGAGTGGCCGTAGCCGATGAAGGCCTTGATGGCCGCGCCGAGGGCGATGAGCCAGAAGGTCTTCTTCGTGGCCAGATATTTCAGGGTTTCGCCGAGGCTGGCCTGGGTCGACTGGATCGCGGCGGATTGCTGGGCCAGCAGCTTGCGCGGCTCCTTCAGGGTGAACCAGCAGAGCAGGGCGAAGATCACGCCCGGCGCGCCGGCGACCAGGAAGGCCATGCGCCAGCCGTAGGCGTC
>MEEW01000216.1 GCA_001724985.1 Phenylobacterium sp. SCN 69-14 | reverse complement strand
GCCTGCTCACCGGCAACCGCGTCGAGCCGCCGGGCTGACCGCTTGCCAACTGAGCCGCCACTTTCGCTAGGGCCAAGACCCTAGATGGGATACGGCGGAAGCGAATGTCCGCTTCCGCCGTATCCGTTGTGAGAGAGGTGTGCCGTTCGAATATTGCCGGCATTCCACCCCAATCCAGCTTTAGAAGCGCAAGGACAAACCACCCATCACGCTGTTTCGCCGCGAGCCCGAGAATTCGCCGCTGTAGCTGAGTTGCAGTTGAACACCGTCGGCGAGATCGAGGCCGAAGCCCAGCCCATAGCGGCCCGCCGTATCGGCACGTTCCACGCCGTCGACAACGATGCCGCTGCCGGCGCCGACGAATTTGCCGGAAACCTGGGTCGTCCCGTCGTTCAACAACTGCCGCACGCCCAGTTCGGCATAGGGACGGAGCGCCATCCCGCCGAGGTCGAAAGTGCCCGACAGAGCCAGGCTGGCGTCGGCAAACCAGTTGGTCGTGCTGCCAGCCGAAACCGACAGTCCAAGGTCGCCGCCACCGCGTTCGGCAGCAACAGCGCCGCGCGCCGTGTGGACATAGGTAATCCCGAGCTTCGTCGCGACGGCCACCGCCCCGATCTGCGCCTGATAGTCGGCCGACACGTCCGCAACCCAGCTGGACAGATCGTAGCGGGCGCTCGTTGTGTCACCCGACGCGATCGTCCGCTTGGTATCGACATCACCGCCGTCCCGGGCCAGCAGGCCGTGCAGCCCGATATCACCGAGGCGCAGGTCGGCATAGGCGCCGACAAGCAGGCTGTTTCCATCGGTCCTTGCGCCTAGTGCGCCGAGCGACTGGTTGCTGTCGAGGCCGCCGATGAAGAAGCCGAACCGCGTGCCGTCTTCCATGCCATAGCCGATCCCGCCGAAGACGCCGCGGCTACCGATCCCCGCTTCGGACGCGCCGGTCGAGGCCTGTCCGCGAAGCGTTGCGTCGGCATCCACGAACTGACCGAAACTGTACAGTCCAGTGCCGCCCATACCCGTCGCCGCGAAAGTGCGTGCTCCCTCGGCAACGATCAGTCCCTTCTCCACGCCAAGCTGTAGCGCCGAACCATAAGCCTCCGGCGTCAGCTGGGCAAAGGCCGTCCGGTTGACCTTGCCCTCGGCATCGACAAGAAGCGGAAGGGCGTCGGTAAACGCCTGCACGCCGTAGCCCGCGCGAAGCACCTCATTCGCGTAGGCGACGCTGGCGCGCACATTGCTGGGGTTCGCATCGTCATTCAGGAACTCGCTCTGGATCTGGAGCTTGTTGCCGTTCTGGACGACGAACCCGAAAATGTCGCTCGACTTGTTGATGGTGGTGAAGCGTCCGGTGATGCCGCCCTCGGCGACGACCAGATCGAGCATATTGCCCGGCGTCCCCTGCAGCATGCCGGTGATATCGATGGCCGCGCCCTGTTCGATCGTCAATTTGCCCGAGATGCGCAGCAGGTCGCTGACCGTCGGAGACACTTCGATCAGCAGGTTCGAACCCGCGAGGAAGGCGACATTGCCGTTGACCGTCATCGTGCCCGGCGACGCGCCGGGAGAGAGAGTGCCCGCGACATTGATGTCGGCATTGACGATACCCGCCGTCCCGAAGGTTGCGCCGTGCGCGATCTGGATCGCCTCGGTCGAGCTGATCGTGGTGCCCGCCTGGCCGATGAGCCGGCCGCCGCTGACCACCACCTTGTCCCAGCTGGTGTCGGTGGTCAGCGAAACGACGCCGCCGGCCACGCCCAACTCTTCGAAATCGGCAAAGCCGGTTCCGTCAAAGACGGTCGGCGCCGTGTAGGTGCCCTGGGTATCGAAGACCAGACGGTCGACACCCTCGCCGCCCGAGCGGGTGCCGGTGATGTTACCCGGTCCGCCGATCACCAGCGTGTCGTTCCCGGCGCCAAGATCGACATTGCCATCAACCGAACCATAAACCGACAGAATGTCGTTGGCGCTGCCCCCGGTAACATCGGCCGTGAGCGAATAGTCTGCGAGTATGCTGATCGCACCGCCTTCGATACGCACGCCGCCTTCGAATGCGGCGTCGCGGTCGATACGCAGTTCGCCGGCCCCCGACGCTTCGAGGATTTCAAAGCCGGTCTGGTCGAGCGCGCTGAGCAGGCGCGTCGTTCCGGCCCCCTGGACGAGCGCGAGCGTATCGATCCCGGCTCCGCCGTCCACCTGCCCCGTCACGCTGGCGCCGCTGCCCAAAGTGAAGCGGTTGTCCGCCCCGTCGAACAGCACGCCGGCTGCTGACGCGAGTGTGCTGTTCGCGCCGAGTTCCAGGTTGCCGCCATTGATCGCGACCGATTCGAAGCTGTAGGCGCCGCCGGTCAGCGCCAGTGTCCCGGCACCTTCCGAAACCAGATCCTCGAAAGAGACGATCTGAGACGCGACGACCGTGCGGTTGTCGCTGTTCCCCGACTGAACGCGGAGCATATCGCGACCCTCGCCGCCGTTCACGGCGCCTTCGAACTTCACGCCCGCGCCGACGATCAGTTCATTATCGTCTTCACCGACGAAATTGATCTGCTGGCCCGCACCGAAGTCGCCCGTCAGGGTCAGCGGCGACGCGCCCGACACATTCGTGATTTCAAAACCATACATGCCTGCGATCGACGACGCGCCGGTCAGGTTGAGGTTGAGCGTGTCGGTGCCTGCGCCGCCGTCGAGCGCGCCTTCAAGCAACCCCGAAAGCTGCATCGTCAACGTATCGTCGCCGCCGCCGAGCGAAACGCCGCCCGTCAACGCGCCCTCGATCGTCACCGATTGCGCGCTGTCGTCGCCGATCACGTTGCGAACCGAACCATTGCTGCCGGTGAGCACCAGATTGGCATTTTCGAGCAGTTCGAGATTGTTGTAGGTCTGCCCGGCGTCGAGATTCACCGTCAGCGTGCCCGGGCCATAGGCGCCGAACGAGTCGAAGTTGACCACCGAACCGGGGATCGAGCCATTGCCGCCGTCGAGGTTGAACACGAAGGTGTTGTTCCCGGCGCCGCCGTCGATCATTCCGGTCACGACGCCGCCGCCGCGTGCGATGTAACGGTCGTCGCCGTCCCCGAGATCAAGATCGCCATCGATCGTGCCGGCGTTGGTGACGACATCATTGCCGCCGTTCATATAGACGCTGCCATCGACCGTCGCGCCGGCCTTCAGCGTCAGCGTGTTCGCGCCATTATTGCCGCCGATATCGCCGCTGAAGGTGACGCCTTCGGCGATGCTGGCATTGCCGCCGTCTTCGCTGGCCAGCGAGACGGTCGCGCCGTCACCGAGCAGCAACCGCCGATAGCTGTCGGTGCTCTGGTCGATGTTGAGCGTACCAGCGCCTTCGGCGGCAAGCTGTTCAAAGCCGGTGATATTGCCGGTTGAGCTCAGATTGCGCGTCTGCCCCTGCGCCAGTTTGAACGCCAGCGTGTCGGTGCCAGCGCCACCATCGACGGGGCTGTTCACATTGCCGGTGCCTTCGAGCGTCAGCTTGTTGTTTCCGTCGCTGAAGTTGACGCCGCTGGCCGATGTCAGCGAGGCGCCGTCGCCGATGCTCAAGCTGCCGGCGATGTCGACCGACTCGAAGCTGTAGCTCTCGCCGTTCAGGGCCAGCGTGCCGTCGCCGCCGGTGACCAGACGTTCGAACGAGACCAGCTGCCCCGCGATGATCGTGCGGTTGCTCTCGGCCCCCGTGTTGATTTCGATGGTATCGGTCCCGGCACCGCCGTCGGCGCGTCCGTTGAAGGTTGCCCCCGTATCGACAATGAAAAGATTGTCCGCCTCGTCGAAGTTGATCGACTGGCCCGCACCCAGCGTGCCCGCGAGCGTCAACGACGCGCTGCCGGCGACATTCACCACTTCGAAATTGAACAGGTCGTTGACGGTCGAGGCCGCGGTCAGCTTGAGATTCAACGTGTCGGTGCCGTCACCGCCGTCGAGCGCGCCGGACAGTTCACCGCCCAGGTTGAGCGTCAGAACATCGTCGCCGCCGCCCAGCGAAACGCCGCCGGTCAAGGCACCGTCGATCGTCACATTCTGGGCGCTGTCATCGCCGATGACATTTTCGACCGAGCCGTTCGAACCCGTGAGGACGAGATCCGCCCCTTCGAGCAGTTCGAGATTGGTATAGGTCTGCCCCTTGTCGAGGTTGACCGTCAGCGTGCCCGGACCATAGGCGCCGAACGAGCTGAAATTCAGGACCGATCCCGGAATTTCACCCTCGCTTCCTTCCAGGCGGAAGACGAAGGTGTTGTTGCCGGCGCCGCCGTCGATGTCGCCGGTCACGATCCCGCCGCCCGATGCGATATAGCGATCGTCGCCGTCGCCCAGGTTCACATTCCCCTCGATCCGGCCCGAATTGGTGACGACGTCGTCACCCGCCCCCATATCGACGTCCCAGCCGATCGTGCCGCTGTTTTCGAGGCTGTCGTTGCCGCCGCCCATCGACACGCCGCCCGCGATCGTTCCGGCATTGACGATCTGTTCGTCCTGGTCGGTTCCCGTGAAGGTATAGCCGCTGTTGCCGCTCGCCGACGAAACGGTGTCACCGGCATCGACGTGCACGGCGATATTGGCAAGCTGCAGCGATTCGGAGTCGATATTGCCAAAGATCGATACCTTACCCGATCCCGCGGTGCCCTGCAGACGGGTCAGCGCCTCGAACCCGAAGAACTGGCTTGCATTGATGCGCTTGGCCATGTCGCCGGTGAGATCAACCGCAATGATATCGTTCCCGTCGCCGCCATAGGCCGATCCGGTCAGGCTGCTGCCGCCGCCGAACACATAAGTATCGTCGCCTTCGCCAAGCCGCAGATCGCCATCGAGTTTGCCATAATTGCGGAACTGGTCGTCATAATCGCCCAGATCGACATTGCCCTGGATCAGGTTGCGATTGGTGATGCTGTCGGTCGTGCCCACAGTGTGAATGGCGCCGGCCAGTCGGCGAAAGGCTTCGGGTACGCCCTGATCGGCGCGGAACAATGTTTCCGCGTGACCGCGAATTGTCCCGTCATTTTCAAGCTCGAAGGTTGCGCCAGCCGCCCCGTCTCCGCCAACGATAACCGCGCTGGAGCCGCCGCCCATCGCCTCGATGGTGCCGCTGTTGACGACACGTCCCTTGGCGGTGTCGCCATTCACGAAGTAGGACGCTTCGC
>MEEW01000215.1 GCA_001724985.1 Phenylobacterium sp. SCN 69-14 | reverse complement strand
GACTATGCGGCCTTCATCGAGCGGTTCCTGGCCGAGCCGGTGATCCTGGTCGGAAGCTCCCTGGGGATTTCGTACGGCGCGCGCCTGGCGCGCCGGCGGCCGGACTTGGTCGCCGGCCTGGTGATGGCGGGCGGCAACGCCTTCCAGCAGGGCGGCCGCAAGAGCGCCTATATGGACGCGTTCTTCACCGGCCTGCGCGACCTGGTCATCAGGCCGGGATGGGCGCGACGCCTGGCCTGGCAATTCGCGCGGAACTGCGCGAACGCCAGGATCGCCCACCGGATCATGAGCCGGGTGTTCCACGCTTGGGAGCCCGACCAGGCGGCCCTATCCATCCCGAGTGGCGAGACCGGCTTCGAGTGGTTCCGCGACATCTTTGTCGCCTCGACGCCCGGCCTGGCCGAGGACTATCGCGAGGGCTTCTCCACCTGGCGCCACGTGCTGGCGGACGTGAAGGCGCCGGCCGCGATCATCCACGGCGCGAACGATCCGCTCACCGACCTGGAAACCATGCGCGATCTCGGACGCGCGCTCGACCTGCGGATGACCCACGTCGTAGAGGACGGCGGCCATCTGATCGTCGCCACTCATCCGCACGAGGTCTGGCGCGCCGTCAGCGCGGCCGCCGCAAGGTTCTAAGGGCTGCTGCGGCTACTTGCGCACGAAGGCGCACAGCTTGTTGCCGTCGCAGTCGCGCACATAGGCTGCGTAGAACACCGGGTCCATGCCCTCGCGCACGCCGGGCGGGCCTTCGCAGGCGCCGCCGGCCGCCAGCGCGGCCGCATGGAAGGCGTCCACCGCGGCGCGGTCGGGCGCCTGGAACGCCAGCATCGTCCCATTGCCGTGGGTCGCCGGCTCGCGGTCGAAAGGCCGGGTCAGGAAGAACCGCGCGCGCTCGCCTTCGCGCACATAGCCGGTCCAGGTCGGGCTGGTCTCCCGGCGCACCGCGCCCAGCGGCGCAAACGCCGCGTCATAGAACGCGATCGCCCTGTCCATGTCGTCCACGCCCAACGTCGAATAGGCGATCATCCTGACCCTCCCTGGTCGCTTATTGTTCCTAACAGCCTCTAGCGATAGCGGATCAAGGCTTCCTGGGTCGCCGAGGCCACCAGCTTGCCGCCTGGATCGAAGATCGAGCCGCGGTTGAAGCCGCGCCCGCCGGAGGCCGAGGGGCTGTCCTGCACATAGAGGTGCCATCGGGTGAAGTCGGTCGGATGGTGGAACCACAAGGCATGGTCCAGGCTGGCCACCTGCAGCCGCCCCTCGCTCCACGGCACGCCATGCGGCCGCAGCGAGGTGTCCAGCAGGGTCATGTCGGTGGCGTAGGCCAGGGCGCACTGGTGGATCATCGGGTCCTCGCCCAGCGGGGCGCGGGCGCGGAACCACACCGCATGTTCGGGGTCCATGACCGGGGCCGTGCCGTAGGGCGGCGGATCGACCGGCCGCACCTCGATCGGCCATGTGCGGCGCTGCTCGGTCTCTCCGCCGGCCTTGCGCAGCTCGTCCTCGTCCAGCAGCCCCTCGGGACCGGGCGTCGCCGGCATTTCGATCTGATGCTCCAGACCCGTCTCGGGCGTCTGGAACGAGGCCGACAGGTTGAAGATCTGCTGGCCGTGCTGCAGGGCCGTGACCCGGCGCATGGTGAAGCTGCCGCCGTCGCGCACCCGCTCGACCTTCAGCAGGATCGGGATCTTCGGATCGCCGCCGCGTATGAAGTAGCAGTGCAGCGAATGGCAGACCCGGCCCTCGACCGTGCGGTAGGCAGCCGCCAGCGACTGGGCCACCACCTGGCCGCCATAGATACGCCGGGTCTCGCCATCGGGCGTGCGCCCGCGGAACATGTCGAGGTCGATCGCCTCGATGTTCAGGATGTCGACCAGTTCGCTCTTGTCAGCCACGTCCGCCAGAACCTCCAAAACCTAGAACGCCGGGATCGGCATGTCCTTCAGCCGGGGCGCGACCTTGTCCTTGTCGGACAGGATGACCTCGCCGTCCCACGGCCATTCGATCCCCACCTCGGGATCGTTCCAGATCAGCGAGCCCTCGGTCTGGGGCGCATAGAGCCCGTCGACCTTGTAGAACAGCTCGCAGTCGTCGGTCAGGGTCACATAGCCGTGCGCGAAACCGCGCGGGACCAGGAGCTGTTCGCCGCCCGCCGGGGTCAGCCTGGCCCCGGCCCATTTCCCGTAGGTCGGCGAGCCGGCGCGCACGTCCACCGCCACGTCGAAGATCTCGCCGCGCAGCACCCGCACCAGCTTGGCCTGCGGGTGCGGCGACTGCTGGAAGTGCAGGCCCCGCACCGTGCCGGCCTTGGCGTTGAAGGCCTGGTTGTCCTGCACGAAGTCGTGCTCGACGCCCGCCTCGGCCAGGGTCCGGCGGCTCCAGGTCTCGGAGAACCAGCCCCGCGCATCGCCATGGCGCCTGGGCGTGATAAGCAGGATCTCAGGAATGGAAAGCGGCGTGATCGACGTCATGGCTGCCCCGAGTTTGGAAACCGCCACCGCATGAACGACCCAGCGCCGGAACACAAGCCGCCAGGGCCGAAGATCACCGTCTGCGTCATCGCCTACAATTCCGGGCCCACCCTGCGCACCTGCCTCCAGCACCTGGCCGCCCAGACCTTCACCGATTTCGAAACCCTGGTGATCGACAACGCCTCGCCCGATCCCGGCGACCGCGAGATCGCGGCTGAGTTCCCCTTCGCGCGGCTGGTCGAGAACGCACAGAACCTCGGCTTCGCCGGCGCCGGCAACCAGGGCGCGCGGCTGGCGCGCGGCGACTGGTACGTTCTGCTCAACCCCGACGCCTACGCCCGGCCGGACTGGCTGGAGGAACTGGCGGGCGCGGCGGCGCGCCATCCCGGCGTGCGGTCCTTCACCTCGCGCCAGGTGATGGCCGAGGACCCTTCGCTGCTGGACGGCCTGGGCGACATCATGTCGATCTACGGCATTCCCTATCGCGGCGGCTATCTGTCGCCCGACCCCGGCGACACGGCCGAGGGCGAGGTGTTCTCGCCCTGCGGCGCGGCGATGATGATCGACCGGGCGCTGTTCCTGGAGCTGGGCGGCTTCGACGAGTTCTTCTTCTGCTATTCCGAGGACGTCGATCTCGGCTACCGGCTGCAGCTCGCCGCCGAGCCGACCCTGCTGGTCCCCGGCGCGGTGATCGAGCATGTCGGCTCGGCCTCCAGCGGCGGGCGCAAGTCGGACTTCGCGGTGTTCCACGGCACCCGCAACCGCTTCTACGTGGTCTACAAGGACACGCCCTGGCCGCTGCTGCCCATCGTCGTGCCGCTGCACCTGGCGGCGGTGGCCTACATCTCCAGCCGGCGCGAGAACCACCACCACGCGCCGCTGGTCTGGCGCTCGTTCAAGGAATCGCTGAAGGGCCTGCCGACCATCCTGAAGAGCCGCAGGCAGGTTCAGGCGCGGCGGCGCGCCTCGTCCCTCGCCATCGCCCGGGCCATGACCTGGAACCCGCGCGACCTCTTCCACCGCCGGCCGGTCATTCGCCCCTTGCGGCCCAGTCGATGAGCCGGGCCATGAAGACCGCGCCGCGCTCCATCTGCGCGCGGTCGACATATTCGTCCGCCTGGTGGGCCTGGTCGATGGAGCCGGGGCCGCAGATCACGGTCGAGAACCCCGCCTCCTGGAACTGCCCGGCCTCGGCCGCATAGGGCACGACGCGGGCCGGCCCGTTGTCGCCGGCCAGGCGCCGGGCGAAGGCCTCGGCCACACCGTCCGGTTCGGGCGAGAGCTGCGGGGAGCCGGAGCGCTGGACGACCGTCGCCCCCGCTTCCGGGAACCGGGCCTTCAGCCGCCCGTCCAGCGCCTGCACCTGCTCAAGGAAGGGGGTGATGATCGCGCGCCGATCCTGGCCCGGCGGGCAGCGCAGGTCGAACTGGAAGCCGCATTCGCGCGCCAGGATGTTCCCGGCCGTGCCGCCGTTCAGCAGGCCGACGGTCAGGGTCGCGTGGCGCGGCAGGAACGGCGAGTCGGGATCGGCCTCCGCCTCCAGCCGCCCGGCCAGGGCCTGCAGCGCGGCCAGCAGCGGGATCGCCTCCATGATCGCCGAGACGCCCAGATGGGTCTGGCTGGAATGGGCCTCCTTGCCGGTCACGGTGACGGTGAAGGTCGAGATGCCCTTATGGCCGCTGACCGCCTCCATCATGGTCGGCTCCCCGACCACCACCAGGGCCGGGCGCGGCAGTTCGCGCGCGATCGTCGCGATCATGTCCGGCGCGCCCAGGCAGCCGATCTCCTCGTCATAGGAAAAGGCCAGGTGCACCGGCTTCCTCGGCCCCACCGCCGCCAGGTCGGGAGCCGCGGCCAGCGCCAGGGCGAGAAACCCCTTCATGTCGCAGGTCCCGCGGCCGTAGAGCCGCCCGTCGTCCCTGGCCGTCAGCACGAAGGGATCGCTGGTCCAGGCCTGGCCGTCGACCGGCACCACGTCGGTATGGCCCGACAGCACCACCCCGCCCTCCACCGCCGGCCCGATGGTGGCGATCAGGTTCGACTTGCTCCCGTCGCCATTGGGCACGCGCCGGTGCGCCACGCCATGGCCGTCGAGATAGCGCTCCACCCACTCGATCAGGGCGAGGTTGGAATTGCGCGAGGTGGTGTCGAACGCCACGAGTTGGGCCAGGATGTCCAGGGCGCGCGGCGTCAGGATTTCGGCGGATGACATGGCCGCGAGCCTAGCCCTGCCGACCCCCGGCCACCAAGCCCGGAGGTCGGAGCTTGACGTATTGCTCAGGACTTGCGCCTAGAGCGCGCACCATGATCCTGACCCTCTCCTGTCCCGACCGGCCCGGCATCGTCGCCGGCGTCTCGGCCTTCCTGTTCGAGCGCGGCGCCAACATCCTCGACGCCCAGCAGTACGACGACCAGGAGACCGGCAAGTTCTTCATGCGCGTGGTGTTCGACGCCGAGGGCGCCGACCTTCCCGCCCTGCGCGCCGAGTTCGAGGATGTGGCCAAGGCCTTTTCCATGCGCTGGTCGCTGCGCGACCCGAAGGTCCGCCGCAAGGTGATGATCCTGGCCAGCCAGCAGGACCACTGCCTGGCCGACCTGCTCTATCGCTGGCGGCGCGGCGAGCTGCCGATGGAGATCTCCGCGGTAGTCTCCAACCACCCGATCGAGACCTACGCCAATCTCGACCTGTCGGACGTGCCGTTCCACCACCTGCCGGTCAGCCGCGCCACCAAGCTGGAGCAGGAGGCGGCGATCTGGAAGCTGATCCAGGAGACGCAGACCGACCTGGTGGTCCTCGCCCGCTACATGCAGGTGCTCTCCGACGGCCTGGCCGCCAAGCTGGAGGAGCGCTGCATCAACATCCACCACTCGTTCCTGCCCGGCTTCAAGGGCGCGCGGCCCTATCACCAGGCGCACGAGCGCGGGGTGAAGGTGATCGGCGCCACCGCCCACTATGTCACCGCCGACCTCGACGAAGGCCCGATCATCGAGCAGGACGTCGAGCGCATCAGCCATCGCGACACCCCCGCCGCCCTGATCCGCAAGGGCCGCGACATCGAGCGCCGGGTCCTGGCCCGCGCGGTGCGCTGGCGGCTGGAGGACCGGGTGCTGCTGAACGGCGCCAAGACCGTCGTGTTCACGGACTAAGGGGCCCATGCCCCTCAGCGTCTTTGCGATCGTCCTGCTCGCCGCCCTGCTGCACGCGAGCTGGAACGCCATCGTCAAGGGCGCGAGCGACAAGCTGCTGACCACCGTGCTGGTCGCCGCCGGCTCGGCGGTGATCGCCATCGCCGCCCTGCCGTTCCTGCCGCAGCCCAGCCTTGCGAGCTGGCCCTATCTCGGCGTCTCGGCCGTCCTGCAGCTCGGCGCCTACCTGCTGCTGGCCCGCGCCTATCGCGGCGCGGACATGAGCCAGATCTATCCGCTGATGCGCGGGACCGCGCCGCTGCTGGTGGCCCTGGTCGGGACCTTCGCGCTCGGCGACCACCTGGCGCCGGCCGGGTGGATCGGGGTGGCGCTGATCTGCGGCGGCGTGCTCAGCCTGGCGCTGGGCGCGCGCCAGGCCGACATGGCGGGCGTGCGCCTGGCCCTGCCCAGCGCCCTGGTCATCGCCGCCTACACCCTGATCGACGGGGTGGGGGTGCGGCTGTCCCAGGCGGCGATCGCCTACAATCTGTGGCTTTGCCTGCTGACCGGCGCGCCGCTGCTGGCCTGGGCGCTGGCGCGGCGGGGGCCTGAATTCCTGGCCTATGCGCGAGCCAACGCCGTCTATGGCGCGGTGGGCGGGTTCGGCACCCTGGCGGCCTACGGCCTGGCGCTCTGGGCCATGACCAAGGCGCCGGTCGCCGCGGTGGCGGCCCTGCGCGAGACCTCGATCCTGTTCGCCGCGGCCATCGCCGCGATCTTCCTGCGCGAGACGCTGACTCCCCTCCGCCTGCTCGCCTGCGCGGTCATCGCGCTCGGCGCGGCGACGCTGCGGCTGGCCTGACGCCGATTTAGTATTTACATCGTAAATTATTCCAGCCAATCTGGGCGTGCTCCCTTCGCAAGAGGCCTGCCGTGACCGACCTTGCCCTCACCATCGCCCATCACCTGCTGGTCTTCGGCCTCGCCGCCATCCTTGCGGCGGAACTGGCGAGCGTGCGCCCCGGATTGGCCGGGACGGGCCTGAAGCGCCTGGGCGTGCTCGACATGCACTATGGCTTCGTCGCCGCCCTGATCCTGATCGTCGGCTTCGGACGGGTCTATTGGGGCGCCAAGGGGTCGGACGCGTTCCTCGGGAACTGGGCCTTCTGGAGCAAGGTCGGCGTCTTCGCCCTGGTCGGCCTGCTGTCGATCCTGCCGACCCTGCGCATCCTGCAATGGCGCCGCCGCGCCCGCAGCGAGCCGGATTTCGCCCTGACCGCCGCGGACGTCGCCGCCGTTCGCCCCTTCATGATCGCCGAGGCCGTCCTCTTCGGCCTGATCCCGGTCTTCGCCGCGATGATGGTGCGCGGCTTCGGGCAGTAGGTCCGCCGGGCGGCGACGTCAGTACAGGGGATATTCCCGCTCCAGGCGGTACCAGGAGCCCTGGTCGGACCGCCAGCTCGAATAAAGTCCGAAGCTCGTGATGCGGAAGGGCTCGGTGCGCAGCAGGTTGTTCGCCTGGATCCAGGCGGCGACCTCGGCCGGATCGGGGCGGCGCAGATAGGCGAGCGTGACGTGGGGCTTGTAGGCGCGGGTCTCGGCCTTGAGCCCCGCGCGGCGGGCGGCGATCTCGCAGGCGCGCGCCAGCCGCTTCAGGCCCTCGTTCTCCTCGACCCCGGCCCAGACGGCGTGGATGTCGGCGCCTTCCCCGAACGCCCCGACGCCGGCCAGCGTCAGCTCCAGCGGCCCGCCGCCGACCGTGGTGAGTTCGGCGTCCAGGTCGCCCGCGAGGTTTTCCGGCACGTCGCCGATGAAGCGCAGGGTGATGTGGAAGGCCTCCAGCGGACGCCAGCGGGCGCCGGGCAGGCGGTCCTGGCGCGGCAGGAGAGCGGCTCCGACCTCTTCTGGAATGGCGATGGCGGCGAACAGGCGGATCATGGCGGCGACCTGAGAGGCAAGGGGTTCTGACGCAATCGTAATCGCCGGCGCCTTGCAAGGATGCGGAACCGTCACGATATTCGGAGCTGCGTCCGCTCCGGGCGCTAGAAAAGGGCCTAAGTCTCTGATGAGCGACTTCAACCGCGGCTACGCGCGCACGGTCCCCGCAGATCGCGCCGACATGTCGGTGGACGCGGGACTGCGCAGCTTCATGCTCGGCGTCTACAACAAGGTGGCGCTGGGTCTCGTTCTCTCCGCCGCCCTGGCGTTCCTGACCGGAACCTTCGAGCCGGTGCGCAACCTGATGTTCAGCGTCTCGGAAACGGGGCGCGTGGGCTACACGCCGCTTGGCATGATCGTGGCGTTCGCGCCGCTGGTCGTGATGCTGTTCGGCGCCTTCGCCATGAAGAACGTCACGCCGCGTTCGTCCGGAATCTTCTACTGGACGATCGTTTCGCTGATCGGCGCGGGTCTGGGCGTGCTGACCTTCGTCTATACGGGCGCGTCGATCTTCTCGACCTTCCTGATCACGGCGGCGGCGTTCGGCGGCCTCTCGCTGTTCGGCTACACGACGAAGAAGGACCTGACCGGCTTCGGCAGCTTCCTGATCATCGGCCTGTTCGGCCTGATCATCGCCAGCCTGGTCAACATGTTCCTGCACAACGGCATGATGGGCTTCATCATCAGCGTGCTGGGCGTGTTCATCTTCGCCGGCCTGATCGCCTACGACACCCAGCGCCTGAAGATGAGCTACTACCAGATGGGCGGCGACGAGGCCGCAATGGGCGTCGCCACCAACTACGGCGCGCTGAACCTGTACCTCAACTTCATCAACCTGTTCCAGTTCCTGCTCAGCATCTTCGGCGACCGCCGCTAGACGCTGACCGGAGCCCAAGGTTCACAGAGCCCCGGCGGGAAACCGCCGGGGTTTTTGCTTTCCTGGCCTCCCTCCCCCGCCGGGCAGGGCTATCGCAATTGGGGGCCTTGAGCCCTTCAATATGCTCCCCCGCTGGGCAGGGCTATCGCATATGGCTCGTTCCGAAGGTCTACGGGTCGCGGTCTCGCCGCGAAGCGGCTGTTCTGACAGGCCGAGCCAGCGGTGAAGGTGGAGTTTTTCGACACCAAGACACCAAGGACTCCAAGACCACCAAGATTTCGGTGGCGGTCGATCGGCCGAGGAGATCAACCCCTTTGTGGTCTTGGAGTCCTTTGTGATGGGGTGGACGGCCCCTGACGGCATTGATGTGCCAAGCTTGCGGTCGTTAGCAACGCGAGCGGAGGAGCCGTCCTAGCTGGAGATTATTCGCATTGGGCTGGACACGTCCAAGCTGAGTTTTCAGGTGCACGGGATAGATGCGGCTGGAGGAGCTCCGCTGCGGCGGCGGCTGAGCC
>MEEW01000214.1 GCA_001724985.1 Phenylobacterium sp. SCN 69-14 | reverse complement strand
GAGCGGCTTGCTCGGTGGATGGGGCCGCCCCCTCCACCGGCTACGCTGGTCCCCCTCCCCCGCTAACGCAGGGGAGGAAAAAGAAGCACGGCCTCCCTAAGCCGGGACCGTCGCGGCGAAGGTGACTTTTTCCTCGTTCACGTCGGCGAAGATGCGGCCGCCGGCGTCGGCGAGGAACAGGTGGACGTAGTAGGCCTGGACCCAGTGGCCGTGCAGGCCCTCGCCCATCGGCTCGCCGCGCAGACCGCCGAGAACCTCGGGGCGCAGGCGCGCCTTGGCGCCGACCGCTTCGACCGCGATGGCGATGGTCGCTTCCTGGGCGACCGCCCGAATCCAGGCGGTTCCGCCGGTGGGCAGGGCGGCCCCGGCCATCTGGGCGAGGTTCATCAGCGCCCGCGCCGCCGGCTTGTTCACCGCCGGGGCCTCCACCTGCCAGTCGAGCTCGGCCCGCATGTGGTTGAAGACGCCCTGGGCCAGCTTTTCCAGCTCGCGCGGATCGAAGGTCTCGGCCGAGGCCGACGCCCCGAAGGCGACGCGGCTGAAGGCCAGCAGGTCGGTCAGCTTGCGCGCCGAGCCGGCGATCAGGTTCATGGCGTCCTCGCGCATGTCCTGGGCGCTGGGGTCCTCAAGCAGGTCGAGGCCCGAGACGATGGCGCTGGCCGGGCTGATGAAGTCGTGACACATGCGCGCGGCCAGGTAGGCGGCCACCTCGGCGGTGCGCGGCGGGCCCTTGGGCGCGGGCGCCGTTTGGGGAGGAGTATCGGTCATCTGGGCGCCGTTGATCATTTTACGCGTGAACTTGTCCTGATTTGGCGCTTTGGCAAAAGCGCCGCTCCGCTCTAGAGAACCATGGATGAACCCCATCGATCCCTTCCTCGAGCCCGGCGTGCTGGTCAGGCACCCGACCGAAGGCGACTGGGGTCTGGGCCAGGTGCAGTCGGTCGCGGGACGCAAGGTGACGGTGAATTTCGAGCATGCGGGTAAACAGGTGATCGACGCGCGCGTCGTCGCCCTGGTCTTTGTGAGCGACGATCCGCGAGGGGCGCGATGACCCGCGATATCGGCGAAGCCCTGGCGGGGGTGTGCGAAGAGGCCGCAGCCCTGATCCTGCCGCTGTGGAAATCGGAGCTGGAGGTCTTCCGCAAGGCCGACGAGAGCCCGGTCACCGAGGCCGACCGGCGCGGCGAAGCCCTGATCCTGGAGCGCCTGAACGCCCTCTTCCCCGGCGTGCCGGTGGTGTCGGAGGAAGACGCCAGCGAATTCGGAACGCCCGATGCGATCGGGCCGCGCTTCTTCCTGGTCGATCCGGTCGACGGCACCAAGGCCTTCGTGCGCGGCGACCCGAACTTCACGGTGAACATCGGCTATATCGAGAACGGCCGGCCGGTCGCCGGCGCGGTCTGCGCCCCGGCCACGGGCGAGACCTGGTTCACCGCCGGCGGCAAGGCGATGAAGCGCACCCTGGGCGGACGCGCCGCGCAGATCGCCGTCCGCGCCTGGCCCGCCGGGGCGGCGGTGGCCCTGGTCAGCCACACCATGAAGGAGGAGACCGCCGTCAAGCTCGCCCAACAGTACGGCTTCGACCTGCGCGAGCCGATGGATTCGTCGATCAAGTTCTGCCGCATCGCCGAGGGCGCGGCCGACATCTATCCGCGGCACGGGCCGACCATGGAGTGGGACATCGCCGCCGGCCATGCGGTGCTGGCCGCAGCCGGCGGGCAGGTGAAGACGCCCGACGGCGCCGAGGTCGTCTATGGCAAGACCGCCGAGGACTTCCGCAACGGCTGGTTCGTGGCCCGCGGGGCCTGACGCCTCAGAGCCCCGCCAGCCGCGGGGCGAGCGCCGCATAGCCGGCGAACCCGGCGGTGAAGGAAACCGCCGCGATCCAGAGGAACGGGCGGGCGATGTCGGTCAGGGTGACTTCGGTCATGGCGAGCTCCTGACGGATCAACCGCGCGCCCCCGAGGGAGGTTGCCGCGCGGCCGCGACGAAAGCGCGATCGGGGCCGGCGCGCCGGCCGGAACGGCGCGAGTGATGCGCCGGCGCCACAGTCGACTCAGTTGCGACTAATTCTCATTGCGTATCGCCTTGCTCGAAACTAAGAACGCCTCGCAGTTTCATTCTTAAGTGACACAAAGGGGCGACAAGTTGGAGAAGCGGCGGACGAACGGGATCAAGGCCTATGCGCGCAAGGCGCTGACGCCGGCGGCGGTGGCCAGCGTGGCGGGGCTGGCCCTCGCGCCTCAACTGGCCCTGGCCGACGATGCGGCCGACGCGGCGACCGAGGTCTCCGGCGTGCAGGTCGAAGGCCGCGCCAATCTGCAGCCGGCCTCGCCCAAGTTCACGGCGGCGCTGATCGACACCCCCCGCAGCGTCACGGTGATCCCGCAGGAGATCATCACCCAGACCGCCGCCACCTCGCTGAGCGACATCCTGCGCACCTCGCCGGGCATCACCTTCGGCGCGGGCGAAGGCGGCCAGCCGCTGGCCGACCGCCCGTTCATCCGCGGCCAGTCCTCGGGCAACAACGTCTTCGTCGACGGGGTCCGCGACTCCGGCGGCCAGGTGCGCGACCTGTTCAACCTGGAGCAGGTCGAGGTCATCAAGGGCCCCGACAGCGCCTATAACGGCCGCGGCTCGGGCGGCGGCAGCATCAACCTGACCACCAAGCGCCCCAACCTGACCGAGGCCACCAGCGTCAGCGCCCGAGTTGGCACCGACGGCTATCTGCGCGGCGCCGTCGACGCCAACCTGCCGGTCGGCGAGACCAGCGCGGTGCGCATCAACCTGATGGGCATGCAGGGCGACGCGCCCGGCCGCAACGCCGTCGACTTCGATTCCTGGGGCGCGGCGATCGCCGCCGGCGTCGGCATCGGCACCGACACCCGCATCACCGCCAGCTACTACCACATCGACCGTAACGAGATGCCCGACTACGGCGTGCCGCTGTTCACCAAGCTGGGGACCGGCCCGAACGCCCCGCCGCGCACCGAGAGCGGCGTGCTGGACGTGCCGCGCGACACCTTCTACGGCCTCAGCGCGCGCGACTTCCAGAAGACCAAGGCCGACGTCTTCACCCTGACGTCCGAGCACGACATCAACGAAGCGATCACCTTCCGCAACGTGTTCCGCTACGCCAAGACGCTGAACGACTATCTCGTCACCAACCCCGGCGACGGCGGCGCGGCCCAGTTCGTGGCCGGCGAGTGGTGGATGAAGCGCGGCACCAAGAGCCGCTGGAACGAGGCGACCACCGTCGCCGTCGTCACCGACTTCTACGGCAAGTTCGCCACCGGCGGGATCGAGCACAGCTACGACGTCGGGCTGGAGCTGTCGCGCGAGACCAACAAGAACGCCTCGTACGTGATCTACACCACGGCGGGCTCGGCCTGCCCGACCGGCTTCACCAACAACTCCACCTCGGCCGGCGTCGGCGACTGCACCCGCGTCTTCGCCCCGAACCCGAGCGACCCGTGGCAGGGGATCATCACCCGCCCGACCCCGTCGGTGAACTATACCGAGACGGTCGGCGTCTACGCCTTCGACACCATCTCGTTCGGCGACAAGGTGCTGCTGAACCTCGGCATCCGGCACGACGAGTATTCGGTGCGGGGCCAGGACGCCTCGATCAGCAGCTCGGCTGGCGTCATCACCGGCACGACCATCACCTCGCGCGAGGGCAAGTGGAGCTTCACCAACTACCAGGTCGGCCTGGTCTACAAGCCGACCGAGAACGGCAGCTTCTACGCCTCCTACGGCACCTCCTCGACCCCGCCGACCATCACGGGCGGCGACCAGAACACCTCGACCGGCACCGGTTCGGGCAACCTCTCCAACGTCCTGCTCGACCCCGAAGAGGTTACCTCGGCGGAAGTGGGCGTGAAGTGGGCGTTCTTCGGCCAGCGGCTGTCGACCTCGGCGGCGCTGTTCCAGATGAAGCGCGAGAACGCCCAGATCCAGATCGCCAGCGGCGTCTACGCCCAGGTCGGCGAGACCGAGGTCAAGGGCCTGGAGATCGGCGTCACCGGCCGGATCACCCCGCAATGGATGGTGTTCGGCGGCTACACCTACATGGACAGCAAGCTGGTCCGCGGCGCCTATAACAGCATCAATGTGGGCGACCGGCTGGCCAACACGCCCGAGCACACCTTCAGCCTGTTCACGACCTACAACGTGACCGACGCGCTGAGCCTGGGCGGCGGCGCCTACTACGTCTCCGACAGCTTCGGCGGCAACCAGGGCGGCGCCGGCGGCGGGAACAACGCCGTCTTCGCCCCGGCCTACTGGCGCTTCGACCTCTATGCCGGCTACCGCATCAATGATCGCCTGGACGTGCAACTGAACATCCAGAACGTGGGGGATGAGGAATACATCACCCGCACCAACGGGGTTCACCACGCCGACTTCGGCCCCGGCCGCCAGGCGATCCTGACCCTCAACGCCCGCTTCTGATCTCCCCGGTTTAGACGGACGTTGCGAGGCCCCGCCCGGCCCGGCGGGGCCTCTTCTTTTTTCCGGGCGCAAGCTTAAGGTCGCCGCACCATGATGATCCACATCCCGCAAGTGCTGACCAAGGACCAGGTGGCCACGCTGCGCGCCCTGATCGACGCGGCCGCGTGGATCGACGGCAACGCCACCAGCGGCGCCCAGTCGGCCCTGGCCAAGCGCAACGAACAGCTCCCCGAGGACAGCCCCGCGGCCAAGGCGGCGGGCGAGGCGATCCTGGACGCCCTGTCGGCCAATCCGCTGTTCGTGACCGCCGCCCTGCCCCAGACCGTCTTCCCGCCGCTGTTCAACCGCTATGGCGGCGGCCAGACCTTCGGCGTCCATATCGACAATTCGATCCGCCAGAGCCGCGACGGGACGGTGCGCATCCGCAGCGACCTGTCGGCCACCCTCTTCCTGACCGAGCCGGAGGATTATGACGGGGGCGAGCTGCTGGTCGAGGACACCTACGGCGTCCACGAGGTCAAGCTGCCGGCCGGCGACATGATCCTCTATCCGGCCTCCAGCCTGCATCAGGTGACGCCGGTCACGCGCGGGGCGCGGACCTCCAGCTTCTTCTGGATCCAGAGCCTGATCCGCGACGACGCCAAGCGCGCCCTGCTGTTCCAGATGGACATCGCCATCCAGCAACTGGCCGGCAAGGTCGGGGCCGGGGCGCCGGAGCTGGTC
>MEEW01000213.1 GCA_001724985.1 Phenylobacterium sp. SCN 69-14 | reverse complement strand
GCCCCGACGCCGTCCAGGGGCTGGCGCAACTGCGCGCCATGGGGTTGCGCACTGATGATGCTGACCGGTGACAACGCCCGCGCCGCTCAAGCGATCGGCGAGGCATTGCAGATCGAGGCCGAGGCGGAACTGCTGCCCGACGTCAAGCTGTCGCGCATCCAAGACCTGCGAGCTCATGGCCCCATCGCCATGATCGGCGATGGCATCAACGATGCGCCGGCGCTCGCTGCAGCCTCGGTCGGTGTTTCCATGGGCGGCGGAACCGACGTCGCCCTGGAGACCGCCGACGCCGCCCTTCTCAACGACAAGGTGACCGGGGTCGCAGATCTGGTGCGGCTGTCGCGAGGGACGCTGCGCAACATCTGGCAGAATGTCGCGATCGCCCTCGGTCTCAAGGCGGTTTTCCTGGTGACGACCCTGATGGGGACCACGCCGCTCTGGATGGCGATCCTGGCCGACACCGGCGCCACCGTCCTGGTCACCGCCAATGCGCTTCGGCTTCTGCGCTTTGAACGCAGCCGCGCGACAGCCTAATGGGCGACGCCTGGTCCGGCGCGTTCGAGGCCGCCGACCGCTGGGCGATCTGGCGCGGCGCGGTCGGCGACAGTCGCCTCCATCGGCACCTGGCGGCGCAAGCTGTGATCGCACCAACGCCCGTGACGGTGATTGACGCCGCAGGGCGGCGAGCAGCCGGGCGCGTCATCCTCATCGATCCGCTGGTTGCGCATCGGTTGGAGCCTGCGGACGACGCCCAGATCCTGTTTGTCGAACCGGCGCTTGCTTCGCTTCCGCCGGAGATTGTCCGCCCGTTGGCGACCGCCGCCTCTGCGCCGGTCATCGTAGCGCGAACCTCGCCCGGACCGGACGAATGGACCTGGAGCCGCATGCGCGGCGGCCCGCTTCCGCCACGCCTGACCCTCACCAGGCTGCAGCCGGCCTTGACGGAAATCGATCGCCTCCTCCCCTGTGGCGCGGTTCCGCTGGACGCTGCCGCGGCGAAGACGGGGCTATCGCCGGAGCGTTTCCGCCACCTCTTCGTTGACGCCATGGGCCTGCCGTTTCGACGATACGTGCTTTGGCGGCGCATCGGACGGGCGGTTCAGGCCCTCAAGTCGGGCGAGGACGCGACGACGGCCGCCCATGGGGCGGGCTTCGCCGACGCCGCCCACTTTTCGCGAACCCTGCGGGCGATGTTCGGGATCCCCCCAAGCGCGTTGCGGCTGCCAAGGCCGCCTGTCCGACGCAGCCGCTATGTTCATGCCGGCCCGTCTGGCGAGGCCTAGACCGTTCCCCTCAACGGGAAGCGCCATGACCAATACACGTGACTTTACGCCGGCCCTTGGCCGCCATGAACTGACACAGGCCTACGACAGGGCCATCGCGCTCATGACGCGTGAACGCCGCTGGCGGACGGCCCTTTTGAAACTGGTCGCTCCGCGTGAGCACGAGATCATTCTCGATGTCGGCTGTGGGACCGGCACCTTTGCGCTGATGCTCAAAGCCGCCTCCCCCGACGCGCGGATCATTGGCGTCGACCCCGATCCGAACGTGTTGGCGCTTGCCAAGCGGAAGGCGGACGAAGCTGGATTGGCAGTCGAGTGGCGGCAAGGCTTCGGCGACGGCCTCAGCGAGGTTGCGCCGGACGGAACCGTCGACAAGATCGTATCGAGCCTCGTGTTTCACCAGTGCTCTGTTGAGGTCAAACAGGCCATCCTCAGTGCTATCCGCAGGGCGCTGAAGCCTGGGGGGCAGGTCGCGATTGCAGACTATGGCCTTCAACGCACCCCGTTGATGCGCGTGTTGTTCCGGCAGGTGCAGATGCTCGACGGGTTCGACCACACTCAGCCGAACGCCGACGGCGTCCTGCCGGGTCTGATGTCGGCCGCGGGTCTGGCGGACGTCGAGGAGACGCGCATCGTGCCCACACCGACCGGGTCGATCTCGCTCTACTCTGCGAGGGCTCCATTGCGCTAGCGTCGCAGCCCGCCGCGCCTCGCGACGCCTACCCTCTTTGGCGCAGGCTCACCGGTCGAACGACGGCTGAGCCTATAGCGCGTTCAACGGCAGCCTGAGGAACACCCGGCCGCTAGGGGAAGGGTCGGGCAGAGCGCCGGCGCGGATGTTCACCTGCAGCGAGGGCAGGATCAGAGTCGGTGCAGCCAGAGTGACGTCGCGCGCCTCTCGCATCGACACGAACTCAGCCTCGCCGACGCCCTCGCGGACGTGGACGTTGCCGGCGCGCTCGGCCGCGACGGTGGTCTCCCAGGCGAAGGTCTCGCGGCCTTCGGGGAGGTAGTCGTGGCCGACGAATATCCGTGTCTGCGGCGGCAGGGCCAGGATTCTACGGATCGAGCGGTACAGGGTCGCCGCATCGCCACCGGGGAAGTCGGCCCGGGCGGTGCCGTAGTCGGGCATGAAGAGGGTGTCGCCGACGAAAGCCGCGTCACCCACCCGATAGGTCACGCAGGCCGGGGTGTGGCCGGGGGTTTGTAGGACCTCGATCTGAAGGTCGCCGAGCGGCAGAACGTCGCCCTCGCGAACCAGCCGGTCAAAGACCCTGCCGTCGGCCTTGGCCTCGAACATGTCGCCGAAGGCCTTCTGCACGGCCTCAATATCGACCCCGATGACGACTTTCGCGCCGGTTTTCGCCCGCAAGTAGTCTGCGCCCGATAGATGGTCGGCGTGGGCATGGGTTTCCAAAATCCAATGCAGATCCAATCCCCGAGCCTGGGCGGCGGCCAGCAGGGCGTCGGCGGACCCGGTGGAGACGCGCGCCGCCTTAGGGTCGAAATCGAGCACCGGATCGACGATTGCCGCCGCCTTCGTGGCTGGGTCGGCGATCAGATAGGAGATCGTGTGGGTGGCCTCGTCGAAGAAGCCGTCTACGCTAGGGATCATGGCCGGGGCCTCCTGAGTTCGGCTTCATATGTATTAGCTATTGCTAAATTAGCAATGACGCATATATGGCGATCATGTTCGATCTTGCGAACTTCGACATCACCCGTTTCGAGGCCAGCGCTGGGGAAGCCGCCAAGCTTCTCCGCGCGCTCGCCAACGAGCGTCGGCTGATGATCCTCTGTCAGTTGGCGGACGGCGAACTGTCGGTCGGGGAGCTTGTTCCCCGGGTCGGCCTTTCGCAGTCGGCTCTTTCACAGCACCTGGCGGTGCTGCGAGAGGAGGCGATCGTGGCCACGCGTCGCGACGGCCAGACCATCTGGTACCGGATCATCGACCCCGCCGCGGTGCGGGTGGTGACGACGCTCGCCGAGATCTTCTGTCCCCCGGACATAAGGAAGAGCCATGACCGCCAAACTTACGCCCCTGACGCCGAATGACGTGGCCGCCCGCCTGAGCGACGGCGGCGCAGTGCTGATCGACATCCGCGAGCCGGACGAGTTCGCCCGCGCCCATGTGAAGGGCGCGCTATCGCGCCCGCTCTCGGCGCCAGGCGCGCTGCCTACTGGCCGAGACGTGATTTTCACCTGCCGCAGCGGCATGCGCACCGACGCCAACGGCGAGCGCCTGGCCGCCAGGGTGGCGGGCGAGGCCTTCGTCCTTCAAGGCGGGCTGGATGGCTGGATCAGGGCCGGCCTCCCGGTCGTGCAGGACCGCAAGGCGCCGCTTGAGATGATGCGCCAGGTCCAGATCGGCGCTGGCTTGCTGGTGCTGCTGGGCGTGCTGCTCGGCTTGCTGGTCCATCCTGGCTTCCTGGGCGTCGCCGCCTTCGTCGGAGCGGGGCTCGCCACTGCAGGCTTCACCGGCTTCTGCGGCATGGCCCGCCTGCTGGCTTTCGCGCCGTGGAACCGGCGGGCGGCCTGACAGGACCATCGGCAAGCTGCGCCGCACCGGCGCCAGTGTTTGACTGGACGCGACTCGTCGAGCCTTGGGCGCTTTCATTGAGGCGCCTACGCGGAAGTCCGAACCGACGAGCGATATGATCTTGACGCTGGCCCGCGCGCTAGGCGCACGCCGTTGATCTTCCCGACAGACGCTTCAGGTCCTCCACATTTGCTCTGCCTTCGCCGTGAAGCTGAAGCCAAGGCGGGCGGCGGCCCCATTGCGGAGAAGAGCGACAGCGTCTTCGAAACCGCTTGATCCTCTAGTCGCTAGAGCAATTAGGGTCGCGGGATCAGGAGGAGTTCGCATGTCGTGCACGACATCGGCAGCTAGGGTTGGCCAGCTCATCGGCCTGGAAGCTTCGCGCTGCGCCAAGAGCGTCGGATGAGGCGCGTTCTGTCCGAGCCGCCTAACGGTCTCGAACTTATCTTGCCCATCTTGCAACAGGCCGTCGCGCACGCGAACGCCGGCCGTTGGGCGGAGGCCGAGAAAGGCGCCCAACGTGTCCTCAAGGCCAAGCCATTAGACCCGTCGGCGCTCAATATCCTCGGCACGGTCGCTATGAACACCGGCCGATCGGCCGAGGCGATCGTCTGGTTGCAGCAGGCCGCCGGCGGCCAGCCGAAGAACCCGTTCATCCAGTTCAATCTGGGCGAAGCCCATCGCCGCATTCAGGCCTACGAAATTGCGGCGAAGTTTTTCCAACGGGCTGCGGCTCTCAAACCCGATTTCGCCGAGGCACATGCTTCCAGCGGCGACATTTATCGATTGTTGGGACAGCGGGCCGAGGCTGAACGCTCCTACCGCGCCGCATTGCAACAAGCGCCCGCAATGCTGACCGCCCTCAATGGTCTGGGACTTTTGCAGCTGCAGCGCGGCGACGCCGCCGCGGCCTCTGAGCCCTTCGAAGCCGGATGCAAGGCGGCGCCGGCGGGCCATCCCCTGCGTCCGATATTGCTGGCGAACCTTGGGCTGGTTCGACTGCAACTCGGTCACGGTTCGGAAGGGCTGGGCCTGCTGGCGCAGTCCGTGGAGGCCGCCCCCGAGGACGCCGAGGCCTGGCGTCGGCTCGCCGCTGCGCTCCGCCACACGCGGGTCGCGCCGGCGATGCCGGGTTTCCGCGACATCCTCCTGCAGTTGTTCGACCGGTCCGACGTCAACCCCCGTAACCTCGCGACCGCGGCCCTTGCTGTGCTCCGGCAGGATCCTGATATCGATCAGCTCCTGGAGACGATCGTCCGAGCTCCGCGTGATGTTGCGCAGACCCTGGAGCACGGAGCCGCCGCCGCCACGCGGCTGCTGCACGATACGTTGTTTCGTCGTCTCTTGGCGTCGGCGCCGATCCCGGACGTCGGGATCGAACTGCTGCTGGTTCAGCTGCGGGCCGACCTTCTGAGGCTCGCCGACGCGGAGCCCGAGGCGCTCGAAGACGAACTCGGTCT
>MEEW01000212.1 GCA_001724985.1 Phenylobacterium sp. SCN 69-14 | reverse complement strand
CCATATTCTTTCGGGATGGTCCGCGCGGCGTAACCATGGGCGATCAACAGTTTCTGCCAGGCTACAGCTTCTGCTGAGGGCCGCTGCGCAGCCCCGCCGCCCTTGGGAGCGGCATGACGGTGGGCCTGAAGAAAGGCGAGCACTTTGCTCCGAAAGGCCTGGTGTTCGGCGCTGTAGGTGAGATCCATCAGCCTGTCCTTTCGAGAGGATCGTGGCGCTTCAGTGCGGCGCGGCTCATGGCGCGACCTGTTCGGATGGCTGGAAGCAAGGCAGGCGGAAGCCGTCTCCAAGCTCTCGGAAGACCAGTTCGACGGGGATGCCCAGTTTCAGCGTGTTGCGGTCGCAGTTCAGCAACCGGCTCGCCATCCGCACGCCTTCGTCGAGCTCCACAATCGCAGAGACATAGGGGATTTCCGCGGCGAAGGCGGGATGAAGCGCCTGATGGGTGATGGTCCAAGAATAGAGGCTGCCGGTCCCGCGGACGGGCGTCCAACCGAAATCTGGAGACCCGCACCGCGCGCACATGTAGCGCGGGAGGAATCGCCAAGCGCCGCAGTCCGAACAACGCTGGAATCGCAGCCGCCCATCCTGGCATTGCTGCCAGAAGGCCTCGTCCATGGGATCCTGGGTCCTGGGAAGCGGTGCAGGGACGGTGGGGGGTTGCATCGGTGTCAGTTCCTCAAGATCGCCAGACTGCCGTCACCGAGATCGCCCCATCCGGTGACCAGGCCGATACTGGCCCCCGGCACCTGCCGCGCACCGGCGTCGCCGCGAAGTTGGCGCACGGCTTCCAGCACATGATTGAGTCCCCAGACGTGGGCTTCGCTAAGCAGACCGCCATGGGTGTTCAGCGGATAGCGACCGCCGAGCTGGATCTGTCCGTCTTTGACAAAGTCGTAGATGCCGCCGGGCGCGCTGAACCCCAGCGCCTCCAGCTGCAGCAGCACGACATAGGTGAAGCAGTCGTAGACCTGCAGGAAGTCCATGTCGCGGGCGGTGACGCCGGCCATCTCGAAGGCTCGGGGCGCGGCGTAGGACAGGCCGATCTTGAGCATGTCGGGCCGGGAGGGAATGTCATCTGCCGGATAGGGGTGGCCCTCCGCGGCGCCGGCGATCAGCACGGGCCGGTGCGGCATGTCGCGCGCCCGCTCGGCGCTGGTGACCACAACCGCGCAGGCGCCATCCGTCTCGAGGCAGCAGTCGTACAGACGGAAGGGCTCGGAAATCCACCGCGCGCCCAGGTAGGCGTCCATGTCCAGAGGTTGGCCATAGGTCACGGCCCTTGGGTTGAGCTGGGCGTGCGCACGGCAGGCCAGGGCCACCTCGCCCATCGCCTCGTCGGGCACCCCGTAGAGGTGCTTGTGGCGCATGGCGATCCAGGAATACATTTGCGCCGGCATCATCACGCCGTAGGGCATGTAGAAGCCCTGAATCGTCCGGGTCAGGGTGTTCATGTTCATGGCGCGCTGCGGCGGCCGGCCCGGCTTGGGACGGAGCGCGGAGTAGCCGTTCCACCCCAGCACCACGAGCACGTTGTCGGCGATGCCGGCGGCGACGGCCATGGCGGCGTTCTGCAGCGCCGTCGTTGGGCTCGCCCCGCCCATATGGACGGTCGAGGCGTAGCGCAGCACATCGACGCCCAGATTGGCGGCCAACTCCTCGGAGGTCGTGTAGATCGGCGGTGGGACCATGCCGTCGATCTGCGAGGGCTTGAGCCCCGCGTCAGCGATGGCCTTGCGGGCCGCCTCCAGCATCAGGTCCACGGCGGTGCGTTCCGAGCCTTTGACGTATTCGGTCTCGCCGATGCCGACGATGGCGGCCTTGTCGCTGAAACTCACGGCTCTTTCCTGTCTTTCGAACATCGGCGAAGCGTTACGACCTGAAGACTGTCGCTCTAGGTGGGCGGGATCAGGCACGAGTGAATGGACTCGTCGCCCAGCACCTGACGGGCAAGCGTCCGAATCGCCAGTTCGGCGTCCTTCAACTCGAAGTCGTGGGTGTGCATCAACTCCAGGGGCAGCGACCGCGCCTCAATCAGATTGATAGCCTTGCCATAACCCGATGAGGTCACCCCGATCGCCCCCCTGATGGTGATTTCCTTGAAGACGATCAGGTCTGAGACGAAGTCCGGTATGGGCTTGAAACCCTTCACCCCCGCCAAGACGATCGTGCCGCCGGGACGCACATAGCTGAGGGCTTCGCGCACCGGATCGGTGGCGTATGACGTCACCTCCACCACGACGTCGGCGCCTCGCCCCTCGGTCAGTTCATGGATGCGCTCAATGGCGTTCTCGTTCTGGACATCGATCGTGTGGTGCGCCCCAAAGGTCCGGGCGAGGTCGAGCTTCCCGGCGTCTGCGGCCATGCCCGTCACGATGATCTTCCCCGCACCCGCCTGCCGCGCGGCGATAACGCTGGCTAGACCGCGCTGGCCCGGTCCCAGGATGACGATCGTGTCGCCAACCTGGGTCTGAGGAATCTCCACCGCCCAACGGAACCCCGCCCCCAGCGGGTTGAACATCACCGCGAGCTCGGGCGGCAAGGTCTTATCCATCTTGTGAACGATCGTGTTGGCGGCGAGGTACATGTACTGAGCGTAGGCGCCCCAGAGCCCCGGCATGTTCGACAACGGGATGTAGGAATAGATCTGCCGGTCGGCGCACAGGTGGTAGCGGCCGCCAAGGCAGGTGTCACAGCTGTGACAAGACAGCATAGTCTCGACGGCGACCCGATCGCCGATATCGACGCCCCAGCGGCGCGCGGCCTTGTCGCCGATCGCCTCGATGATCCCTACGGGCTCGTGCCCGGGGATCACCGGCATCGGCGTCTTCAGAACACCCTCGAATTGCTCGTAGTCGCTGCCACAAATCCCGCAGGCCTCGATCCTCAGAATGGCGCTGTCGGCTTCGATATCGGGGATGGGCAAGTCACGCATTTCAAGCGTGCGCGGCGCCGTCTGAACCATCGCGAAGGTCTTGGCGGGAATCACGGGCTTCGCCTCCAGCTGCGCGGCGACTGTTTATAACACATATATGTGGTCGGGAACGTATATCTGTTATATCTCCATCTAGGCAAGGATCTTCGATCAGCTTCCGCAGGCTCACGCCCTCAGCCCTTCGCATTGGAATGAACGCAATGACCGCAGACGTCCCGAGGATCGAACTTCTGAGTCTGGAAGAGGCGGCGAACGCGGCCGGGTCGGCGGGGATTTCCGAACAGATGGCGCCGCTCAGCGTGTTTCGCGTCCTCCTTCGGCATCCGGCGGTCGCGGGCGAGCTTGCCTCCACGCTGACCACCCTCCTCTTTCGAGGCAACAAGCTCGACGCCCGCCTGCGCGAACTGATCATCATGCGGATCGGCTGGAGGACCGGCTCGGTCTATGAGTGGACCCAGCACTGGCGGGTGGCCCGCGGGCTCGACATACCCGAGGCCGACCTGGCGGCTGCCCGTGATTGGCGAAGGGCGACGAATCTGTCGGAGGCCGACAGGGCAGTGTTGCAGGCCACCGACGACACGCTCGACCAGGGCATGATCTCGAACGCCACCTGGGAGGCCTGCTGCCTCCACTTGGCGACGGAGGCCGAGCGCATTGAGCTGGTGGTCGCGATCGGCAACTGGACCATGTTCTCCCAGCTCCTGAAGAGCCTGCGCATTCCGCTGGAAGACGGTGTCGAAGCCTGGCCGCCGGACGGCCAAGCGCCCCGAGCTTGAGTGTCCCGCCCCATAAAGCCGGAGTTTCCATGACACGCATGCCGATCTCGTCCGATCTCGTCGGGTTGGAGCTCCCTGCCACCACTCAGACCTGGACCTCCAAGGACACCATGCTCTACGCCCTGGGCGTCGGCGGGCGGCCGGCGGAAGACCTGGACTTCATCTATGAAGGGCGCGGCCTGAAGGTCCTGCCGACCTATGCCGTGATCCCGGGCGGCAGCGCATTGGGGGGGCTGATGCGCACCGTCGACATGCGCCTGGAGATGCTGCTGCATGGCGAACAGTCCATTGAGCTGTTCCGGCCCCTGCCCCCCGAAGCCAGCGTTGAGGTGAGCGGCCGCATCACTGAGGTCTGGGACAAGGGAAAGGCTGCCGTACTGGGCGTCGAGGGTGTGGCCCGCGACGCCGACGGCGACCTTTTCCGGACCCACGCCACGCTATTCGTCCGCGGCGCGGGCGGTTTCGGCGGCGAGCGCGGTCCGTCGGGCGGAGATGGCGCCGCGCCCGACCGGGCTCCTGATATTATGGCCAGCTTCCAGACCCGTCCCGAACAAGGCGCGATCTACCGGCTGTCGGGAGATCGCAACCCCATCCACATCGACCCGGCGTTCGCTAGGATGGGCGGGTTCGACGCGCCCTTCATGCACGGGCTGTGCACCTACGGCATTGTGGGTCGCGCCATCCTGCGAGAGCTATGCGCCGACGATCCGGGCGCCTTCCATTCCTTCCAGGGCCGGTTCGCTGACCGGGTGTTGTACGGGGACACTATCGTCACCAAGATCTGGCGCACAGGCGACGGCGAGGCCATCGTGCAGGGCGAAACCGCAGACGGCCGTATCGTCCTGTCTCAAGCCAGGGCGAAATTTGCAGTCCCAGCATAGGCATCGACATGTCGCCCTATCCTCACCTGCTGTCACCGCTGAATCTGGGGTTCGTGACGCTCCCGAACCGCTCGCTGATGGGCTCGATGCACACCGGCCTTGAAGAGGCGCCGGATGGATACGATCGGCAGGCTCGGTTCTTCGCCCGACGGGCGCAAGGCGGCGCGGGTCTGATCGTAACTGGTGGCGTATCGCCCAATGAGGCCGGTCGGCTGGGTCAGAAGGGTGCGGTGATGCGCGAAGCCGCCGTGGCTGGGCACGCCCGGATCACGACCGCTGTGCGTCAGTCCGGCGGGCTCATCGTGCTGCAACTCCTCCACGCCGGCCGCTATGCGCGTCACGACGGCCTCGTCGCCCCGTCACCGATCGCCTCGAGAATCAACCCGATGACGCCGCGCGAGCTGACCGAGGACGAGATTCTCCTTACGATCGAGGACTTTGCGAACGCCGCGGTGCTGGCCAAGGAGGCCGGCTACGACGGGGTGGAAATCATGGGTTCAGAAGGTTACTTGCTGAACCAGTTCCTGGCGCCGCGGACCAATCAGCGCACGGATCGCTGGGGGGGCTCTGCAGTGAATCGCCAGCGGCTGCCTGCCGAGATCATCCGGGCGGTCCGCGCTCGTTGCGGTGATGAGTTCATTCTCGTCTACCGGCAGTCGTTGCTCGATCTTGTGGAGGGTGGCAGCACCTT
>MEEW01000211.1 GCA_001724985.1 Phenylobacterium sp. SCN 69-14 | reverse complement strand
CAGGCAGCGGCCTTGACGCGCCAGGCCGGCGGCAGGCGCACCCAGTCCTTCTCGGTGGTCACCAGGCCTGCTTCGAAGAGTTCGGCCCGCTGCTCCAGCAGGTTCAGCGCCGCGGCGTCATAGGCGAAGTGGTCGGGGAAGGGGATGAAGTCGGCCAGTTCGCAGCCGGCCGCCTTCAACGCCCGCTCGACCTTCCAGGGCATGGCGATCCCGGCGAAGCCGACCTGCGGGCCGGGCGGCGGCGCCGCCGCCGGCTCCAGCCGCGCGACCAGCAGGGGCTTTCCCGCCAGGGCGCGCACCAGTTCGGGGTCTGGCTCGGGGAGGTCGGCCGGCAGCATCAGGACCACCGCGTCGGCGCGGGCCAGGCCCACGGCCAGCGGCTCGCGCAAGGGGCCGGCCGGAAACACCGAGCCGTCGCCCAGCGGCCAGACGCCGTCGCGCGTCTCGCCGTCGACCACCACCAGGGAGAGGGCCTTCTTCAGCGAAGGGTTCTGGTGTCCGTCGTCCATGACGACGATCCGCGCTCCGGCGGCGACCGCGGCGCTGGCGCCGGCCGCGCGGTCGCGGGCGACCCAGATCGGGGCGTCGCGCGCCATCATCAGCGGCTCGTCGCCCACCTGCGCGGCGACATGCTGGTCGGGATCGACGCGCAGCGGCCCGGCCTCCGAGCCGCCATAGCCGCGCGACAGGCCGTGGGCGCCGGGCAGGCGGCGCAGCAGCTCGCGCACGACCGGCGTCTTGCCGGCGCCGCCCACGGTCAGGTTGCCGACGCAGATGACCGGAGCCCCGGGATCGACCGGCCGGGCCCTGGCGATGCGGCGGGCGGTGACGGCGGCCCATATCCACGAGACCGGCTTCAGCAGCGCGCGCATGACCGGCGCGGGCGCGCCTTCGCGCACGTACCACCAGCGCGGCGTGGAGAGCTTCATGCCGGCAGCAGCGGCGCGATCAGGGCCAGGGCCTCGTCGAACGCCTTGCCCTGGCGATTGGCGTAGGAGAGGGCGGCGCGGCCGATCCGCGGGGCGATCAGCGGCTGGGTGAGCAGGCCGCGCAGGTCGCGCGCCAGCATCGCCTCGTCGTCGCATTCGAGCGCTGCGACCCGCTCGAACATCTCCGCATAGGTCGCGGCCGCGTTGAAGACGTGAGGCCCGCTGACAAGGGTCACGCCCAGTCGCGCCGGCTCCAGCGGGTTGTGGCCGCCGACGCCCGGAACGAAGCTGCCGCCCATCACCGCCACGTCGCAGGCGCGGAAGAACAATCCCATCTCGCCCAGGGTGTCGGCGACATAGGCGGTGACGCCCGGCGTCAGCGGCTGGCCCGCCGATCGCCGCGCGACCGCAAAGCCCATTTGGCCGAGCAGGGCCGCGACCGCCTCGCCGCGGTCGGGATGGCGCGGGGCGACGATCAGCAGAGCGCCGGTGTCCGCGGCCTGGACGGCGCGGGCGATGATCTCCTCCTCGCCGGGATGGGTGCTGGCCGCCAGGATCACCTGGCGCGCGCCGATCTGCGCCTTCAGCGCCTCGAGGTCGGCGTCATCGCAGGGCAGGGGCGCGCCGACCGTCTTGAGGTTCAGCAGCGGCCCGGTGTCGGCGCCCAGGCCGCGCAGCCGCGCGTCCGTCTCGGCGTCCTGCGACAGGACGAGGTCGAAGGCCGAGAGCACCGCGCGGGCCGAAGCCGGGACGCGGGCCCAGCCCTCGGCGCTCTTGGCGGTCATGCGGGCCGAGACCAGCGCCATGCGCGCCCCGCGCGCGCGGGCCGCCAGGATCAGGTTGGGCCAAAGCTCGCTCTCGACCTGGAGGACGGCGTCTGGCCGCCAGTGGTCGAGGAACCGGCCCACCGCGCCGGGCGTGTCGATGGGCGCGTACTGGTGGATGACCCCGGCGGGCAGCCGCCGGGCCAGGAGCTCGGCCGAGGTGCGCGTTCCCGAGGTGACCAGCAGGGTGCGGCCGGGCTTCGCCAGGGCCTCGACCAGCGGCAGGAGCGACAGGCTCTCGCCGACGCTGACGCCATGCAGCCAGACCAGGGGACCGGGCGGCCGCGGGATGGACGCGCGGCCCAGGCGCTCGGGGAGGCGCGCGGGGTCCTCCTTGCCGCGCAAGGCGCGCCGGCGCAGCAGCAGCGGGGCCAGGGGCTCGGCCACGGCCGTGGCGGCCGCATAGAGCGCGAGGGGCGGCGGGCGCAAGCGGCGGCTCAGATCGCGTGGACGCTGGCCAGGCGGCAGGCGTCGGCGTGGCCGGTCTCGACCTGCAGGGTCGCATGGCCGATGCCGAACTTTCCGGCCAGGCCTTCGCAGGTCGCATGCAGGAAGTCGTCGCCGTCGGTGTTCTCGGGACGGGTGACGTGGGCGGTGAGGGCCGTTTCCGTCGTGCTCATCGCCCAGACGTGCAGGTCGTGGACTTCGGTGACGCCCGGGCGCGACAGCAGCCAGGCCTTGACCGCCGGCACGTCCATCCCGCGAGGCGCGGCGTCGAGGGCGAGGTCGACCGATTCGCGCAGCAGGCCCCAGGTGCCGATGACGATCACCGCGGCGATCAGCAGGCTGAGCAGCGGGTCGATCCAGAAGAGGCCGGTCAGCGCGATCAGCCCCGCGCCGACCACCACGGCCAGGGACACCGCCGCGTCGGCGGCCATGTGCAGGAAGGCTCCGCGGACATTGAGGTCGTCATGCCCCTTCATGAACATCAGGGCGGTGGCGGTGTTGATGACCACGCCGATGGCGGCGACCGCCATGACCGGCCAGGTGGCGATGGGCGCGGGCTCGGTGAAGCGATGGATCGCTTCGGAGACGATCACCCCCACCGCCACCAGCAGCAGCACGGCGTTGGCGAGCGAGGCCAGGACGGTGGCCTTGCGCAGGCCATAGGTGCGGCGCGCGGTCGGGGCGGCCCTGGCCAGGATGGTCGCGCCCCAGGCCAGCAGCAGGCTGAGCACGTCGGAGAGGTTGTGGCCCGCGTCGGCCAGCAGGGCCAGCGATCCGGACCACAGGCCGGCGCCGGCCTCGGCCAGCACGAAAGCGAAGTTCAGCCCGACGCCGATGGCGAGGGCGCGGCCGAAATCCTTGGGGGCGTGGCTATGGCCGCCGGGGCCGTGGCTGTGGCCGTGCGAATGACCATGCCCATGCCCGTGATCGTGGCCATGATCATGGTCGTCGTGCCGATGCCCGTGATGGTCGTGCGCCATGCCTTCTATGTGTCATCCTGCGCGGCGAGGATCAACGGCGCGCGACGAGGGCTTGCGCGCGCGCGCGGGTGGCGGTCAGCTTGGCCGAGAGGTCGGCGGTCAAGGCGCCCATGGCGGCCTCGTCGGCGTCGGCGGGCACATGGTAGGGGCCGTCCCAGGCGGTCGCCCCGCGCCCGAAGGGCCAGGCGAAGGTGATCTTGTCCCAGGTGTCGAGGGTGATGGCGGGCGAGACGGCCAGGCCCATCAGATAGATCGGCGCCCCGGTCTTGCGGGCGATCTGCAACGAACCGGCGGCGATGACCTCGGCCGGTCCGCGCGGGCCGTCGGGGGTGACGATCAGCACGCCGCCCTCGTTGATCCAGTTCATCGCCTCGCGGATCGCGGCCACCGCCGCCCGGGCCTTGTTGCTGTCGCCCTTCTTGGCCGAGGAGGTGCGGATGGCGGGGAAGCCGGCCCGCGACAGGGCCTGGGCGATGAACTCGCCGTCGGCCGAGGGCGAGACCATGCAGCGCACCTTCTCGCGCCGCCACCAGATCGGGGCGAGCCCCAGGCAGAGCGGGATCGAGCCGTGCCAGAACAGGGCGACGGCCGGCTTGCCGGTTTCGAGCACCGGCTCGATGCAGGCCAGGTTGTCGTGCGTCCAGCGCCGCGACTTCAAGGTCACGACCAGATGGAGCCAGAGCATCCAGCCGAGAAACGCCTGGACGCCGGGATTGCGGAGAAGCTTCTTCAAAGCGCCGGTTCCAGATCCAGGTCCTGGCTCTTGGCCAGGCGGGCGTAGAGGCCCTGCTGCTTCATCAGGCCGGCATGGTCGCCGCATTCGACCACCTTGCCCTTGTCGATGACATAGATGCGGTCGGCGCCGCGCACGGTCGACAGGCGGTGGGCGATCAGGATGGTGGCGCGGCCCGCCATCAGCCGCGCCAGCGCGGCCTGGACCTTCTCCTCGCTCTCGGTGTCCAGCGCGCTGGTGGCCTCGTCGAGCAGCAGGATCGGGGCGTTCTTCAGGAAGGCGCGGGCGATGGCGATGCGCTGGCGCTGACCGCCGGAGAGGCGCGCGCCGGCCTCGCCCACCAGGGTCGCATAGCCTTCGGGCAGGGCCTCGACGAACTCGTGCGCGGCGGCGGCCCTGGCCGCCTCGATGATCTGCGCTTCGGTCGCGTCCGGCCGGGCATAGGCGATGTTGGCGCCGATGGTGTCGTCGAACAGGAACGGCTCCTGGGTCACCAGGGCGACGTGGTCGCGCAGCGAGGCCAGGGTGACGTCGCGGACGTCGACGCCGTCGATGGTCACCGCCCCGCTGCTGGCGTCGTAGAAACGGGGTATGAGGTTGAGGATCGTGGTCTTGCCGCCGCCCGACGGGCCGACCAGGGCGACGGTCTCGCCCTTGCGGACCTCCAGGTTCACCCCTTGCAGGGCCGGGCGGTCCTCCTGGCCATAGGCGAAGCCGACGTTCTGGAACGCGATCGCGCCTTCGGTGATGACGAGGTCGGCCGCGCCTTCGCGCTCGCGCACCTCCGGCTCGACGTCCAGGGCGGCGAACAGCCGGCGGGCGGCTGAGACGCCCTCGGCCATCACGGTCTGCAGGTTGGCGATCTGGCGCAGCGACTGCGAGGCCAGGCCCAGGGCGCCAATGAAGGCGACGAAGGCCCCGACGTTCATCCCGCCCGACTGCGAGCGCCAGCCGGCATAGGCGATGACCGCCGCGGTGATCAGGGTCATCAGGGTTTCGGTGGCGGGCGCCGCGCGGGCGCGGGCGTTGGCGCCCTTGACCAGGAACCTCTGGCGGCGCCTCACCACCTCGGCGACGCGGTCTTCCTCATAGGCCTCGCGGTTCTCGATCTTCACCACCCGCACGCCGTCCAGGCTTTCCATGATGGCGGTGGAGAGGGCCGAGGTCTCCGCCATCGCCCCCTTGGTCGCCTTGACCGTGCGCTTGGAGAAGCGCCGCATGATCGCCGTCGAAAGCGGGGCGGCGACCACCAGGGCCAGCGACAGCCACGGGTCGTTGCCGACCATGACCACCACCGCGCCGATCACGGTCAGCAGGTGCTGGGTGTAGTTGATGATGCCGGCGGTCGCCGCCTCGCGGATCAGGCCGGCGTCGTAGA
>MEEW01000210.1 GCA_001724985.1 Phenylobacterium sp. SCN 69-14 | reverse complement strand
GGCCATCGCCGCGCAGCGGAGATAGTCCCCATAGGAAAAGCCGCCCGGCAGCACGATCAGGTCCAGCCCCTGGGGCAGGGTGGTCTCGGCGTGCCAGACCATGTCGACCTTGGCGCCGGTGGAGCGTTCGACGGCGACCTTGCAATCGCGGTCGCAGTTGGAACCCGGGAAGACGATGACGGCGGCTTTCATGGGCGCGGCTCCTAGCAGGCTTCGCTCCAAATGTCCCTAGGGCGATGGCGCTGCAAGGGGGGCGAGGAGGCCTTTGGCGGCGACGGACTTCACCCGCAGGTCAGGGACTTCGGTGAAGGCCAGATCGGAGACGCCGAAATATTCGGCCTGGTTCGTGGCGCACCAGTCGGTGGTGACGATGCGCGTCGGACCTCGCTTGCCGGAGCGGGCGATCCGCTCGCCATAGACGAAGTCGCCGCTGCGCCGGTCGAACGGCGTCGGGCGGTCCTGGTTGGCGTGGGCGAGGAAGCGGGCGAGCCGGTCGCGGGAGACCTCGGCCGTCATCAGCTTGCCTTCGAAACGCACCACGGCGTCGAAGGCGTGGCGCGACACCTGCCCTGCGGGCACGCCGGTCCCGAGCGTGGTGTGGCCGATGAAGCCGGCCTCGGCGCTGGCGGCGCGGGCCATGGCCGCAGCGACCGCGCGCCCGGTGTCGCCCAGGGACAGCGCGCGGGGCGAGACGCCGAGGATGGCGCGTTCCTCGGCGGTCAGGGCCTGGGCCAGGGTGTCGGCGATCAGGGCCGAGAGCCGCGGCGAGGACGGCCCGTCCAGCGCGACCGGCCGGGAGACCGCCTCGGCCGAGCCGTCGGCGCGCAGGGTCAGGACCGTGAAGGCGTTGCTCCACGAACCGGTGTGGACATAGAGGTTTCCGCCCTGCCGGTGCTGGAAGAGCAGGTGGTTGTGTCCGCCGATCATCGGGACGCCGCGCCGCAGCAGGGGCAGAATCTCCCGGTCGGCGGCGAGGCCCGCGTGGCTCATGACCAGGGCAAGGTCCGCGCCGGTCAGGGCCTCGGCCAGATGCGCTCGCGCCCAGTCGCCGGGGACGGGGATGTCCAGGTCCGGCCGGCTGGCGGCCGGATAGGTGTTCAGGGCGTTGGTGGCCACGCCGACGACCGTCAGGCGGCGGCTTCCTAAGGGGACGACGTCGGAGGCTGGCGCGAACGACCGGCCGGTGCGCTTGTCGGCGATGGTGCTGACCACCGTGACGCCCAGGCCGCGCAGGCGGGCGACGACGTCGGCGAGGTCCGAAGTGATGTCGTTGTCGTGGTTGCCGAGATTGACCACGGTCGGCGCCAGTTTGGCGGCTTCGCCCAGGAAGGCCCAGTCGATGGCGCCGCCCGAGCGCACGGCCGCGACATTGCCGTGCTCGAAAATGTCGCCATCGATGGCGATCAGGTGCGGGACCGGCTGGCTGGCGATTTCCGCCTCCAACGCCGCCAGCAACTGGCTGGTGCGCTCATAGGCCGAATGCAGGTCGGACATGGCCAGCACCCGCAGGACGACCGGAGAGGCCAGGCCCGCCAGGGCGGGGCTGGCCAGGACGGCGGCCGCGGTTCCGAGGAACAGGCGGCGGCGAGGAGAGGCGAGGAGCTCGGACACGAACCGTCTGATCCCATCATTTTCCAGAGCGGGCAACGGGGCGGCCCGACCTATGCAGAAAAGGCGCATGTCGCGAAAATTTCACACGAGAACGTGATTATGCGTTGGCGATCCCGCTTCCTGGGGCGTAGGGCGACGCCACTTTTCGGTACTCGGGGATAATTCAAGCAATGACTCGTCGTCTCGGCGCGCTCGCCTGCTCGGTCAGCGGCCTGGCCCTTCTCGTTTCCACGCCCGTCCTGGCTCAGTCGGCGGCTTCGTCCGACGAAGCCGTCACCGTCGAGGATATCGTCGTCACGGCCCAGCGTCGCAGCGAGAACATCCGCGACGTTCCGTTCGCGGTCAGCGCGGTGAACCAGGAGACCATGGCCGATGTCGCCGCCGGCGGCGCGGACATCCTGTCCATGACCGCCCGCGTGCCCAGCCTGCAGGTCGAAAGCTCGAACGGCCGCTATGCGCCGCGCTTCTATATCCGCGGCCTCGGCAATGTGGACTTCGACTTCAACGCCTCGCAGCCGGTCTCGGTGGTGCTGGACGACGTGGTGCTGGAAAACGTCTTCCTGAAGGGCTTCCCGCTGTTCGACGTGCAGCAGCTCGAAGTGCTGCGCGGACCGCAGGGCACGCTGTTCGGCCGCAACACCCCGGCCGGCGTCATCAAGATCGACACCGTCAAGCCGGGTCCCGAGTTCGGCGGCTTCGGCTCGCTCGCGGTCGGCAATCTGGGCGCGGTGCGCGCCGAGACCGGCGTGACCATCCCGCTGACCGACACCCTGCAGGTGCGCGTCGCCGGCCTGTGGAACCACCGCGACGACTGGATCGACAACATGTACGACGCGCCGTTCGTCGACCGGAACGGCAAGGACCTGGGCAATTTCGACGACGTGGCCGGCCGCCTGCACGTGGCCTGGGCGCCGACCGACCGCTTCTCGGCCCTGCTGACCCTGCAGGCGCGCGACTACGAAGGCACCGGCACGATGAACCGCGCCAACGTGCTGACCACCGGCTCCAACAAGCTGAACGCCAATTTCGACCGCGAGCGGGTCTATTACGATGGCGGCCGCAACAACTTCCAGAAGCAGGAAACCCGCTCGGGCTCGCTGCAACTGGCCTATGACTTCGGTCCGGCGACCCTGACCGGCGTGGTCGGCCGCTACTGGGGCGCCTCCATGGGCGACGGCGACATCGACGGCGGCGTGGCCTCGGCTCCGGCCGGCTCGTCCTNTCGGCTCCGGGCGGGTCGTCCTACAAGACGCCGTTCAACTCCGAGACCGGCACCCTGGACAGCGACCTGCGCCAGGACACCTACGAGCTGCGCCTGTCCTCGAACGGCGACGGCCGCTTCGGCTGGCAGGTCGGCGCCTTCTACTGGGAAGAGCGCTTCAACCTGATCTCGGCGACCTTCAATGGCGTCGGCGGCCTTGCGCCGACCATCGTCCCCGACATCGTGCAGGAGTCGGACTCCTGGTCGGTGTTCGGCCAGGGCGCCTATCAGGTGACCGACGCCTTCAAGCTGACGGCCGGCCTGCGCTACACCGACGACAACCGCGACTTCCGCGGCCAGCGCACCCTGGGCGCGCCGCTGGACGTCACCAAGAAGGTCGGCGACGAGCAGGTGAGCTGGGACGTCAGCGCCCTCTACACCCTGAACAGCGACTGGAACCTGTTCGCCCGCATCGCCAAGGGCTATCGCGGCCCGTCGATCCAGGGCCGGATCGCCACCTCGAACGTCGTGACCACGGCCAATTCGGAAACGGTGATGTCCTATGAAGCCGGCTTCAAGGCCCGCCTCTGGGAAGGCCGCGCCCGCCTGAACGCGACCGCCTACTATTACGAAGTCACCGACCCGCAGTTCACCGCCATCGGCGGCGAAGGCAACTTCAACCAGCTCATCAACGCCGACAAGGGCGAGGGCTACGGCCTGGAACTGGACGGCCACGTCTATCTGGGCGGCGGCTTCAACCTGGCCGGCGGCTTCGCCTGGAACCACACCGAGATCAAGGACAGTGACCTGCTGGTCGCCTTCTGCGGCGCGGCCTGCACCGTGACCGACCCGATCGTGAATGTCGGGGCCACCCGTCGGGCGAACATCAACGGCAACCCGTTCCCGCAGGCGCCGGAATACACCGCCAACATCACCCTGGGCTGGGAACATACCCTGGCCAACGGCGCCGAGCTGTTCGCCTCGACCGACTGGGTGCTGCAGAAGAACTTCAACCTGTTCCTCTACGAGTCGGTCGAGTTCAAGCAGGACACCTCCTTCGAAGGCGGGGCCCGCGTGGGCTGGCGCGCGCCGGAACTCGGTCTGGAAGCGGCGGTCTATGTCCGCAACATCACCGACGAGGCCAACGTCATCGGCGCGATCGACTTCAACAACCTGACCGCCTTCGTCAACGAGCCCCGGACCTTCGGGATCCAGCTCACGAAGCGCTTCTAAAGCCTTGAAAACCCGAGGCTGGGCCGCAAGGCCCGGCCGATCCCTCGTCCCCGGCGCGTATCCCGTGACCGGGGATTTTTCATGCGCGGGTCAGCGGCCGCTGAGGCTTTCCAGATAGGCCATGACCTGGTCGAAGCCGGCCTTGTCGCCATAGGCGCAGCCGGTGTTCTTCATGACCTTGCGGCCGTTTTCCTGCACGGCTTCCTGCTTGAAGACCGCCGGGTGGCCGGGCGCGCCGGGCTGGGTCAGCACGAAGGCTTCGCCGCCGCCGGCGACGTTGTAGAAGCGATAGGGCTCGCCGCGCTCCTGAGGGGCGGGGACAAGGCCGGGGTAGGCCAGCACCTTGGCCGACAGGGCGTCGTAGGGCAGCGAGCAATCGAGCGTCAGCCGCGGCGGGGGCGCGAGCTCAGGTTCCGGCGCGCAGGCCGCCGCGGTCAGCGGGAGGAGGAGGGAAAGGGCGAAGGCCGCCCTCACGCCACCTCGACCCGGTAGCTTTCGATGACGGTGTTGGCGAGCAGCTTCTCGCACATGTCCTTGACCTGGGCCTCGGCGGCGGCCTTGTCGGCCGCGTCCTTCAGGTCGAACTCGATGGTCTTGCCGACCCGCACGCCGTCCACCTGCGGCCAGCCCAGGCCGTGCAGCGCGTTCTCGACGGCCTTGCCCTGAACGTCCAGCACGCCGGGCTTCAGGAACACATGAACTTTCGCGCGCACTAGTGCAGGCCTCCTTGGATGACGGTGGGCATCTCTTTCATGATGCCCAGACGGCGGGCGACTTCGGTGTAGCCCTCGATGACGTCGCCCATGTCGCGGCGGAAGCGGTCCTTGTCCAGCTTCTCGTTCGTCTGGCTGTCCCAGAGGCGGCACGAATCGGGGCTGATCTCGTCGGCGAGGATCACGCGCGAGAAGTCGTTCTCGTAGATGCGGCCGAACTCGACCTTGAAGTCGACCAGGGTGATTCCGACCCCGGCGAACAGGCCGGTCAGGAAGTCGTTCACCCGCAGGGTCAGGGCCATCATGTCGTCGATCTCCTGGGTCGCGGCCCAGTTGAAGGCGGTGATGTGCTCCTCGGCGACCATCGGGGCGGAGAGCTTGTCGTCCTTCAGGTAGAACTCGATGATCGAGCGCGGCAGGGCCTGGCCTTCGGGCAGGCCGAAGCGCTGCGACAGGCTGCCGGCGGCGACGTTGCGGCAGACCACCTCCAGCGGAATGATCTCCACCTCGCGGATCAGTTGCTCGCGCAGGTTCAGGCGGCGGATGAAGTGGTTCTGAACCCCGATGGAGTTCAGCTTGGTCATCACATATTCGCTGATGCGATTGTTGATGACGCCCTTGCCTTCCAGGATGGCCTTCTTCTGTGCATTGAAGGCGGTGGCGTCGTCCTTGAAGTACTGGATAAGTGTTCCCGGCTCAGGCCCTTCGTACAGAATCTTGGCCTTGCCTTCGTAGATCTTCTTGCGGCGGGTGGTCATATGCGCCTTCTCCCAGGGCGAGGGCTCGGCCGCTGCCGGAAAACGAAAAACGCGCGCGTTTCGATCCCGACGCGCGCGGCTCCAGCTTCAAGGCCCTCTCACTCATATGAGGCGCTCGGAAAATAGCCGAAGGGGGTTTGCGGCGCAAACGGCGCAAGCGCCGCATGGTCAGCTCGTGCGTTTACGTTGCGGGGGACGGGATCAGAGGATATGCAACGCCGACCGACCGCCTATCCGGGGAACACATGACGACCTTCGACGATCGCGAGCGTGGCTTTGAAAAGAAGTTCGAGCTCGACCAGGAGCTGGAATTCAAGGCTGGAGCCCGTCGCAACCGCCTGCTGGGCGAGTGGGCCGCCGGCCTGATGGGCCTGGGCGCCGACAGCGTCGCCGAATACGCCAAGGCCGTGGTGAAGTCCGACTTCGAGCTGCCCGGCGACGAGGACGTGCTGCGCAAGGTGTTCGAGGACCTGAAGGGCTCGGGCGTCGCGATCAGCGAGGGCGAGGTCCGCATGAAGATGGACGAGCTGCTGGCCCAGGCCCGCGAACAGATTCGATCCGGCGAGTAAGCATCTCGGTCGGAGCAGAAAGAACGCCGCCCTTCGCAGGGCGGCGTTTTTTGTTGGCCGGGCCTCGCGCCCTCCTTACCGACGCAACTGGCCTTCGAGATATTTGCGAATCGCCGGGCCGAAGGGCGGGCGCATCTGCTGCAGCGGCTTGTCGGCCTTGATCTGGCTGTAGATCGCCTTGCGGTGGCTGAACTCGCGGAAGCCGTCGACGCCGTGATAGCTGCCCATGCCCGAGGGCCCGACGCCGCCGAACGGCAGGTTCTCCTGGGCGACGTGGAAGACCACGTCGTTGACGGTCACCCCGCCCGAGGTGGTGCGGCTGAGCACCTTCTCGCGCTCGGCCTCGTCGGCGCCGAAATAGTAGAGGCCGAGGGGGCGGTCGCCCTTGTTCACATAGGCGATGGCCTCGTCGATGCCGCTGTAGGTCTTCACCGGAAGGACCGGGCCGAAAATCTCCTCCTGCATGACCTTCAGGTCGTCGTCGGGGTCGATGATCAGGGTGGGGGCGATCTTGCGATGCTCCTGCTGGGTCAGGTCCTCGCCGTCCGGCTTCAACTCGATCACCCGCGCGCCGCGGGCGTGGGCCTCGTCCACATAGCCCTTGATGCGGTCGTAGTGCCGCTGGGCGACGATGGCGGTGTAGTCGGGATTGTCCTTGAGGGTCGGGAACATCCTGGCGACCGAGGCCTGCGCCCCGGCGATGAACGGCTCCAGGCTTTCCTTCGGCGTCAGCACGTAGTCGGGCGCCAGGCAGATCTGGCCGGCGTTCAGGGTCTTGCCGTTCATGATCCGCGCAGAGGCGACGGCGACGTCGGCCGACTTGCCGAGAATCACCGGGCTCTTGCCGCCGAGTTCGAGGGTCAGAGGCACCAGGTTCTCGGCCGCCGCGCGCATGACGTGCCGCGCGATGGCGGTCGCGCCGGTGAAGATCAGATGGTCGAAGGCGAGCGAGGAGAAGGCCTGGCCGACCTCCGGCCCGCCAGTGACAACCGCGACCTCTTCCTCGGAGAAGGCCCCCGCGAACATCCTGGCCATCAGGTCGGAAGTGGCGGGGGTGAACTCCGACGGCTTGATCATCGCGCGATTGCCCGCCGCCAGCACGCCGGCCAGCGGGGCGAAGGTCAGGTTCACCGGGAAGTTCCAGGGGCTGATGATCCCGACCACGCCCTTCGGCTGGAAGCGGACCTGCGCCTTGGCGCCGAAGAGGCCGAGGATGGCCGGGGTCGGCTGGCGCTTCTCCGGCCGCATCCACCTGGCCAGGTTCTCCTTGGCGTGCTTGAGCGGGCCGATGGAGGCGGCGATGTCGGTGAAGGCGGTCGCTTCGCGCGAGCGCGAGCCGAAGTCCTCGTTGACCGCGTCCTCGATGGCGCGGCGGTTGTCGATCAGGAGGGCGATGGCCCGGTCGATGCGCTCGGCGCGGACCTGGGCGCTCGGTTCCCCGTCCCGCAAATGCGCGGCCTTCTGCCTGGCCAGCAAGGCGTTCATCGCGGCGGCGTCCATGGCTTTCTCCCTCCGGGTCCCGATCCGGCGGATGTTCGGATAGTGACGTTAGGGAAGGGAAGGCTGCGTGCAAATGCCTCTGGACTGACGCGGCGGCCGGTGGGCTCTCTTCGTCGGAACAGCCGGCCGAGCCGGGACCATCAGGAAGGAACCATCATGCCCGAAGCCCTCATCATCGACGCCGCGCGCACGCCGCGGGGGATCGGAAAGGTCGGCAAGGGCGCCCTGGCCGACTTCCATCCGCAACACCTGGCCGCCACGGTCCTGAAGGCCATCGCCGAGCGCAACAACATCAACACCGCCGAGGTGGACGATGTGATCTGGGGCACCTCCAGCCAGCGCGGCAAGCAGGGCGGGGACCTGGGCCGGATGGCGGCGCTCGACGCCGGCTACGACGTCAAGGCCAGCGGCATGACGCTGGACCGGTTCTGCGGTTCGGGCATCACCACGGTGAACCTGGCGGCGGCCCAGATCATGTCGGGGATGGAGGACCTGGTGGTCGCCGGCGGGACCGAAATGATGTCCTACACCGCCGCCAGCGCCGATCGCTCGGCGGGGCCGCCGATGATG
>MEEW01000209.1 GCA_001724985.1 Phenylobacterium sp. SCN 69-14 | reverse complement strand
AGGCCATCGCCCAGATCATCGACACCTTCACACCCAACGAATGCGCCAACTACTTCACCGCCGCTGGATACGATGCAGACTGATCGTAAAATGCTCTAGGCCAGCTTGGCCTCGGCAGCGGCCAGGGCGGCTGCGCCGTCGGCCTTGCAGCCCTGGGCGGCCAGGGCCTCGGAAAGGGCGTTCAGGCACAGGCGGACGTGCCAGGGGGTCGCCGAGGCGCCCATCAGGCCGATGCGCCAGACCTTGCCCTTCAGCGGGCCGAGGCCGGCGCCCAGCTCCAGGTCCCACTTGTCGAGCACGTAGGCGCGCACGGCCGCCTCGTCGACGCCGTCCGGCACGATCACCGCGTTGAGCTGCGGCAGCCGGTCCTTGGGCTCGACCAGGAACTTCAGGCCCATGGCCTCGACGCCGGCGGCCAGCGCCTCATGCGTGCGGGCATGGCGCACCAGCACCGCCTGCTGGCCTTCCTCGAACAGCGCCACCAGGCTCTCGTGCAGGCCGTAGAGCGCATTGATCGGCGCGGTGTGGTGATAGGTGCGGCCGCCCTCCCCGCCCCAGTAGCTCATCAGCAGGTTGAAATCGCAGAGCCAGTTGCGGACCTTGGTCTTGCGGGCCTTGATGGCGTCCTGAGCGCGCCGCGACAGCGCGATGGGCGAGAGGCCGGGAGGCGCCGACAGGCACTTCTGCGTGCCCGAATAGACCGCGTCGGCGTCCCAGGCCGCCACGTCCACGGTGATCCCGCCCAGCGAGGTGACGCAGTCGACCACCGAGAGGGCGCCGTACTTGCGGGCCAGGCCGCAGAGGGTCGCCGCATCGCTGCGCGCGCCGGTCGAGGTTTCGGCGTGGACGAAGGCCAAGACCTTGGTCGGGGCGGCTTTCAGCGCCTCCTCGACAACGGCCGGATCGACCGGCTTGCCCCATTCGAACTCGACCTTCACGACCTCGGCCCCGGCCCGGTCGGCCATGTCGGCCATGCGGCCGCCGAAGGCGCCGTTGATGGCGATGACGGCGCGGTCGCCCGGCTCCAGCAGGTTCATGATCGCCGCCTCCATGCCGGCCGTGCCCGGCGCGGGCAGCGGGACGCAGGCATGGTCGGGGGCGTTGAACAGGCGCGCCAGGGCGCTCTTGATCTCTTCCATCAGGTCCTGGAACTGCGGGTCCAGGTGACCGATGGTCGGGCGCGCGAGCGCAGCCAGGACGCGCGGAGTCACGTCGGAGGGGCCCGGCCCCATCAGGATGCGCCGCGGCGGCTGGAAGCTCTGCATGTTCGTCGTTCCCGTCTTGTCCTTAGTCCGGCGACGCTTAGGGGATCGGAACGGCGATGTCAGCCCTCGGAGGGGCGATTGCTGGCCGCTGTCGGGGATCGGATATCGGCTAACCCAATATCCGCCGCTCGATCCGGGCGCGCAGGTCGGCGTCGACGCCGAGGACGTCGGCGAGATAGGCGTCGATGGAGCCGTGCTGGCCTTCCATCACCTCGAACGCCTTGGCGAGGAAGGCCGCATCGACGCTGACCGCCTGGCGCAGGGCCGCCTCGTCCAGCACCTGGCCGGTGAGGTCGGCGATCCAGGGGCCGAGGAAGCCGATCTTCCTGGCCATCCGGCTCTCGTCGTTGGTGGCCAGATAGTCGGTCATGGTGTCGTCGCGATGGACGCCGGCGATGTGGTGGGTGAGCGCGCAGAGCATGCCGGTGCGGTCCTTGCCCGCCGCGCAGTGGACCACCAGGGCGCCGTCTGCCGACGCCAGGGTCTGGAAGTAGCGGCGGAAGAGGTCGACATGGCGCGGCTCGTGCGGCGCGCGCTCGTAATAGCCGAGGCTGTCGCGGTGGAACCAGGCCGCGTCGATGGTCTCGCCCGTGGTCAGGGCCTCGGCCCAGTCGGCGTAGTTTCCGTCGATGTCGTTCTCAATCACCTGGCCGGAGAAGCCGTCCCAGCGGCGGGACGGTTCGCGCTCGCGCTCGCGGCGCCGGCGCAGGTCGACGATCACCGCCACCCCCAGGCCGCGCAGCTTGGCCAGGTCGTCGTCGGTGGCGTAGGCGTGGTTGGCCGAGCGGAACAGCCGCCCCGCCGCCAGCTTGCGGCCCGAGGCGGTGGCGTAGCCGCCGAAGTCGCGGAAATTCTCGATGCCGTCGAAATTGATATCCGTCATGGCGCCGATTTAGCGGTCCCGCGTGGCGATGGCGAGGCCCGTCCGCCGCCTGGTCCACATCGCATCTAGGCCAGGTGGCGGGTGTCGGCCTGCGAGCGGTCGGAGTCGTTGGGCCGCCCCCTGGACGAACGGAACAGGCGTCCCTCGCCGATCGCGGTGCGGATGTCGGCCAGGGCCGGCCCGATCAGCCACCACGGCTCGATGCAGTAGCGATAATAGAGCCGCTTGGGATCGCCGACGAGCCGGAACAGCCATTCGACCCCGATCCGCCCCATCCAGCGCGGCGCCGGGTATTGCACCTCCGCCTCGTAATCGAAGGCCGCCCCGACCGACAGCACCACGCAGGGCGGCAGGCGCGGCTGGTTGGCGTGAATCCAGATCTCCTGGCGCGGCATGCCCATGCCGACGAAGAGGATCTGCGGCTGGGCCTGCGCGATCTGGGCCAGCACCGCCTCGTTCTCGGGTCCGCCCGGCGTCATGTCGAAGAAGCCGTCGCAAACGGCGATGTCCACGCCCGGATGGCGGCGGGCCAGGCGCCGGCCGGCCTCGGCGGCGACGCCCGGCGCGCCGCCGAGATAGAACACCCGCCAGTTGTTCCGCGCCGCCACGCTCCAGAAATGGTCGCGCCAGTCGAGATAGGTGCAGCGGTGGAACCGGCGGCTGTGCAGGCCCAGCGCGCGTGTGAAGAAGATCAGCGGCGTGGAATCGATCTCGATCAGGTCGGCCTGTGTGAAGAAGGCCGCGAAGTCCGGGTTCTTCTTGGTGAGATAGATGCTGTGGGCGTTGTGGTTGGCGACGCGGGCCGGCCGCCCGGCCGCCACCGCCTGGGCGATGTAGAGCATCACCTCCTCGGGCCGGACCAGATCGACCTTCACGCCCAGGGCGGAGATGCGTTCGCCGACCCGCCGCGCCCGCCGAAACGGCGTGCGGCGCCTGCGGCGGCGTTCTGTGGCTGGAGCGCGCTCGTTCAAAGCCGAATTCACCCTTCCCGGCTCGGGGGCTTCAAGCTTGGCCCTTGCCGGTTAAGATTCCTTTCCGTCCGGCCAGCAGGTCCTGGGCGATCGGCCGCGGGCGGAAGGCGGCGGATTCGAAGCGCCTTGATATATGATATATTATAACATATCAGACGCCCCTTCCATCAGTCGGGGTGTCACCGCATGCAACTCAGAACCATCCTTCTCGCCGCCGCCGGCCTGTCGGCGCTCGCGGGCGGCGCGGCCGCCGATCAGTCGGGACCGGGTTTCGAGATCGGCGAGGTGATCGTCGCCGGCGACCCGCTGGGCCGGAGCGGCAAGGACGTGGCCTCCAGCGTGGCGGTGGTGCGCGGCGACGAACTGGATCACCGCCGCCAATCGACCCTGGGCGAGACCCTGACCGGCCTGCCGGGCGTCAATTCCGACACCTTCGGCGGCGGCGCCAGCCGCCCGGTGATCCGCGGCCAGACCGCGCCGCGGGTGAAGGTGCTGACCGACGGCGCGGCGCTGCTGGACGCTTCGGAGGTGTCGCCCGACCACGCGGTCTCCGGCGAACCGCTGCTGCTGGAAGGCGTGGAGATCCTGCGCGGCCCCAGCGCCCTGCTCTATGGCGGCGGCGCCATCGGCGGGGCGGTCAACCTGATCGACAGGAAGATTCCCGCCCGCCTGCCCGACGACGGGTTCGAGGGCGAGGCCGAGGTGCGGCTGGGCTCGGCCGACAACGAACGCGCGGGCGTGATCGGGGCGACCGGCGGGGCGGGAAATCTCGCCATCCGGCTCGAACTGGCCGGGCGCAAGGCCGACGACTACGAGGTCCCGGACTGGAGCGAAAAGACGCTGGACGGTTCGTTCAGCCAGGGCCGGACCGCCACCCTCGGCCTCTCCTGGATCGGGTCGCGCGGCTATCTGGGCGCGGCCTATACCGAGCAGCGCAGCAAGTACGGCCTGCCCGGCCACAACCACGAATACGAAGGCTGCCATCCGCACGGCTCGACCCTGCACTGCGGCGGGCACGGCCATGACGACGACGATCATGAAGGCCACGACCACGATCATGAGCACGATCACGAGGATGCGCCGGTCGTCGACCTGACCAGCCGGCGGTTCGACCTGCGCGGCGAGATCGAGGCGCCCTTCGCCGGGATCGAGCGCATCCGCCTGCGCGGCGGCTATACCGACTACGCCCACGACGAGATCGACGAGGGGACGGTGGCCACCACCTTCACCAACAAGGGCTATGATGCGCGCATCGAGGCCCAGCACGCGCCGGTGGGCGCCCTGCGCGGGGTGTTCGGGGTGCAGACCTCGCGCAGCGACTTCGCCGCCGTGGGCGCGGAATCCTTCATCCCCAAGAGCCGCGCCGCCAACACCGCGATCTTCCTGCTGGAGGAATACGCCGCCGGCGACTGGCGCTTCGAAGGGGCCCTGCGCCAGGAATGGCAGGACATGCGCGCCTTCGGCCGGCCGGACGCCAGCCACCAGCCGTTCTCGGCCTCGGTCTCCGCAAGCTGGGGCTTTGCGCCCGGCTATCTGGCCTCGATCGCCGTCGCCCGGTCCCAGCGGGCCCCCAGCGCGCAGGAGCTCTACGCCCGCGGGGTGCACCTGGCGACCAACACCTACGAGATCGGCGATGCGGCCCTGGACGTCGAGACCGCCAACTCGGTCGAACTGACGCTGAAGAAGACGGACGGCGCCACGACCTTCACGGCCAGCGCCTATCGCTACGCCTATGACGGCTACATCTACGCCAGCACCCTCGACCAGTTCGAGGACTTCCGCCTGATCCGCTACAGCCAGGCCGACGCGACCTTCACCGGCGTCGAGGGCGAACTGCGCCGCCAGTTCGCGCCGGGCCTGTCGGCCACGGTCTTCGGCGACTATGTGCGCGCCAAGTTCGACGACGGCGGAGACCTGCCGCGCATCCCCGCCGGACGCCTGGGCCTGCGCGGGGACTTCGCCCGCGGCGACTGGTCGGCCAGCGCCGAATACATGCGGGTCTTCGAGCAGGAGAAGATCGCCGCCTTCGAGCGCCGGACGCCGGGCTACGACATGGTCAACGCCACCCTGGCCTACGACCTGGCCCTGGGCGGGTTCGACAGCCAGGTCTTCGTTCGGGGAACCAACCTGCTGGACGAAAAGGCGCTGAACCACGCCTCGTTCATCGCCAACGTCGCCCCC
>MEEW01000208.1 GCA_001724985.1 Phenylobacterium sp. SCN 69-14 | reverse complement strand
CAGTTCAACAAGGCCATCGTCGGCAAGAACGCCTTCGCCCACGAGAGCGGCATCCACCAGGACGGGATGCTGAAGAACGCCGAGACCTACGAGATCATGCGCCCCGAGGATGTGGGCCAGGGCTCGACCAATCTGGTCATGGGCAAGCATTCGGGCCGCCACGCCTTCCGCGAGAAGCTGAAGGAACTGGGCTACGAACTGGGCCAGAACGCCCTGAACGAGGCCTTCCAGCGTTTCAAGGACCTGGCCGACAAGAAGAAGCACGTCTTCGACGACGACCTGATCGCCCTGGTCGACGACGCCCTGGCCTCCAGCGCCGACCGCATCCAGGTCAAGCATCTGCGGGTGATCGCCGGCACCGACGGTCCGCAGGAGGCCAATCTGACCGTCACGGTCGACGGCCAGGAGCGGGCGGCCAAGGCGACCGGCGACGGGCCGGTCGACGCGGTCTTCAACGCCATCCACGAGGTCGTGCCGCACACCGCGATCCTGCGCCTCTTCCAGGTGCACGCGGTCACCGAGGGCACCGACGCCCAGGCCCAGGTCTCGGTCCGGCTGGAGGAGGACGGCCGCATCGCCACCGGCCAGGCCGCCGACACCGACACCCTGACCGCCTCGGCCAAGGCCTATGTCAACGCGCTCAACAACCTCTTCGCCCGCAAGGAGAAGAGCGCGCCCGACGCGATCGCCAGCGGCTTCTGATCGCAGCCCCGTCTCGGCGGGGAAGCGAGCTTTCACATGCTCTGGATCATTCTGACGGCGGCGGCCGCGCCGCTGCAGGTGGCGCGCAACGCGCTGCAACGCGGCCTGGTGGGCGACGCCGGGCCGTGGGGCGCGACCCTGGTGCGCTTCCTGTTCGGCCTGCCGTTCGCCCTGCTCATCTTCGCCGTGGTCGCGGCCCTGACGCCTGATGCGGCGCCGCGCCTGTCCTGGCGCTTCGTCATTGCGGTCGTGGCCGGGGCGGCGGGACAGGTCGCCGCGACCGCCGCCCTGCTGGTGGCCATGCGCCGCTCGGGCTTTGCGGTGGCGACCTTCATGCAGCAGTCGTCCCTGCCGCTGGCGGCCCTGATGGGGCTGGCGGTCGGCGACGCGCTCAGCCTCCAGGCCTGGGCTGGGGTGGCGGCCACCACCGCCGGCCTGGCGGTCCTCTCCTGGCCCAAGGCCGGCGCGGACAAGGGCGCGGCGCACGGCGCGCTCTTCGGCCTGGCCTCGGGCCTGGCCTTCGGGATGACGCTCAACGCCTATCGCCAGGCAGGCGTGGCCCTGGACCCCGCCCACCCGCTCTTCGCCGCCACGGCGTCGGTCTGCGTCGCCCAGACCCTGCAGTCGGCGGGCCTGCTGACCTTCCTGGCGCTGACCCGCCCGGCCGCCCTGAGGGCGGTGGCGGCCTCGTGGCGCCAGTCGCTGGGCGCCGGCTTCTTCGGCGCGGCGGCCTCGGCCTGCTGGTTCGCGGCCCTGGCCATGGCGCCGGCCGGGGCGGTGCGCGCGGTCGGGGTGATCGAGGCGCCCATCGCCGCCGCCGCCGGCCGCCGGCTGTTCAAGGAACGCCTGACCCTGCGCCAGGCGATCGGCGGCGCGCTGACGGCCTGTGGCGTATTGGTCACGGCCCTCGGCTAATCGTAGCTGCGCCGTGGCCCGGCCGAGAGGGAAGCGTTATGAAGTCATAATTCATAACGACGTGAGTGTTCACCGTGAAACGGCTCGCCTTCCTCCTCGCCTTCGCCGCGCCGATGGCGGCGCACGCCCAATCGGCCGATGACGCCTACACCCTAGGCGAACTGCAGGTGACCGCCCGCGCTCGCGGCGGCGAGTTGATCGGCGGCAGCGTGGTGGGCTCGGAGGACCTGCGCCGCTTCGACAAGGCCAGCCTCGACCGCGCTCTGGACCTGGTGCCCGGCGCCGTGGCCGGCAATTCCGGCGGTTCGCGCAATGAACGCCTGGTCTATGTGCGCGGCTTCGACCGCTTCCAGACGACGCTCTCCATCGACGGGGTGCGGGTCTTCCTGCCGGCCGACAACCGCATCGACTTCGCCCGCTTCCTGACCGCCGACCTGTCGCAGATCCAGGTCTCCAAGGGCTATGTCTCGGTGCTGGACGGCCCGGGCGGGCTGGGCGGGGCGATCAACCTCGTCACCCGCAAGCCGACGACCGCCCTGGACGGCGAGATTCGGGTGAACGCCGCCATCGACAGCGCCGGCGTGCTCAGCGGCAATACGGTCTCGGGCCTGATCGGCACGCGGCAGGACAGGTTCTACCTCCAGTTCAGCGGGGCGCGGTCCGAGCGCGACCACTTCCGCCTGTCGGACGACTTCAAGCCCACGGCCCTGGAGAACGGCGGCGAGCGCGAGCATTCGGACACCGAGGACTGGCGGATCAACCTCAAGGCCGGCCTGACCCCCAACGACACTGACGAATATTCGCTGAACTACATCCGCCAGGAAGGCTCGAAGAACGCGCCCTATCACGTGACCGACACCGCCAGCACCCGGTACTGGGACTGGCCCTACTGGAACATCGAGAGCCTGGCCTTCCTGTCGCACACCAAGATCGCCGAGGGCGCCTATCTGCGCACCCGGCTCTATCGCAACACCTTCGAGAACGGCCTGTTCTCATACGACAACGCGCGTCAGAACAGCCAGACCCTGGGGCGCGCCTTCCGCTCGCCCTACGAGGACGAGGCCTTCGGCGGCAATGTCGAGCTTGGCGTGGACGTCGGCGCGGCCAATACGCTGAAGGTCGCCGCGTACTACCGTCGGGATCGCCATGACGAGTGGCAGCAGAGCTTCGCCCCGCCGACGGTCGAGCCGCGCCAGACCACCACCGAGGCCACCGGCTCCTTCGCCCTGGAGGACACCTTCAAGGCCGGCGACAATCTCGACCTGGTGTTCGGGGTCTCCTACGACTGGCGCCACCTGATCCGGGCCGAGGACTACAACAGCGGCCAGTTCGTCTACTATCCGCTGACCGACGACGACGCCTGGAACTGGCAGGCCGCGGCCCGCTGGCGGGTGTCGGACGTCACCGCCCTGCACGCCAGCGTCTCCTCGCGCGCCCGCTTCCCGACCCTGTTCGAGCGCTTCAGCTCGCGGTTCGGGACGGCGGTGCCCAATCCCAACCTGACCGCCGAGCGGGCGACCAGCTTCGAGGTCGGCGGCCAGACCCGGCTGGACCGCGTCGAGCTCTCAGGCGCGGTGTTCTACAGCGACATCCAGGACGCCCTGATCCAGATCCCGGTGCCGCTGGGCCCGCCTTTCGGCACGGTCAACCAGACCAAGAACGCCGGCGACGGCGAATATTACGGCGGCGAGCTGTCGGTCACCGCCGACCTCACCGACAGTGTCCGTCTGGGCGGCGCCTACACCTACATCCACCGCGAGCTGAAGGACCCGACCAACGCGGCCTTCCGCCCCAGCGGCGTGCCCGACCACAAGCTGTTCGCCTATGTCGACTGGAAGGTGACCGACGCGATCCGTGTCACGCCCAGCATCGAGGCGGCCAGCAAGCGCTGGACCGTGACCTCCAGCTCGCTGGTCAACCCGCCGCGCTTCTATCGCACCGGCGACTATCTGCTCGCCAACCTCTCGGTCGAATGGTCGGTGACCGACAAGGTCGACGTGATCGTCGGCGGCCGTAATCTGACCGACCAGAACTATCAACTCGTCGACGGCTTCCCGGAGGAGGGACGCAGCTTCTTCGTCGACCTTCGCATGAGGCTGTAATCCCATGAGCGCTGACGGTCATCTGGACGCGGCCTTCTTCCTGCGGCGCGGCGCAAGCCGGGTTGGGGCTGAACGGATCGCGCTTCTCAAGGCCGTGGCCGAGCTCGGCTCGATCAGCGCCGCGGCCAAGCAGCTCGGCCTCAGCTACAAGGGCGCGTGGGACGGGGTCCAGGCGCTGAACAACCTGTTCGACGCGCCCCTGGTCGAGGCGCAGCCCGGCGGCCGGTCGGGCGGCGTCGCCAGCGTCACCCCGCGCGGCCGCGCCGTGATCGAGGCCTTCGGCAAGGTCGAGGCCGAGCTGGGCGACACCCTGGCGCGCCTCCAGGCGCGGCTGGAGGCCGATGGCGAACTTGGCGAACTGTTCTGGAGCCTGGGCATGAAGACAAGCGCGCGAAACGCCTTGCGCGGCGTGGTGAGCGCCGTCACCGACGGGGCGGTCAACACCGAGGTGACGCTGCAGGTGGCCGAGGGCGTCGACATCGTCTCCATCGTCACCCGCCAGAGCGTCGCCGACCTGGATCTGGCGGTCGGCAAGCCGGCCGTGGCGCTCATCAAGTCGAGCTTCGTGGTCCTGGCCAAGGGCGAGGGGCTGGTCACCTCGGCCCGCAACCAGCTCCATGGGACCGTGCTGACGCGCGAGGACGGGGCGGTCTCCAGCGAGATCACCCTGTCGCTGGCCGGCGGCAAGACCCTGACCGCCACCATCACCAAGGAAAGCGCCCAGGCTATGGACCTGACGGTCGGCGAGCCGGTCACCGCTCTGGTCAAGGCGCCGCACGTCATCCTCGCCGTGGAATAGGATCGCTGATGAAGCTCGTTCTCGTCGCGGCGCTCGCCGTTCTCGCCGGCCCAGCCCTGGCGCAAAGCGTCGCCCTCCAGGGGCCGGACGGCCAGGCGGCCACGCTCAGCGCTGCGGACCTGGCGGCCCTGCCGCACGTCTCGGTCACCGCTACCCAGCACGGCAAGACCTCGACCTTCGAAGGCGTGCCGCTGGGCGACATCGTCGCCCGCGTCGGCGCGGCCCAGGGCAAGGCCGTTCATGGCCCGGAGCTGGCCACCGTGATCCGCATCACCGGCAAGGACGGCTATCAGGTGGTGCTGGGCCTGGCCGAGACCGATCCGGGCACCCGTGCCGGCAAGGTGCTCCTGGTCGACCGCGCCGACGGCGCGCCGCTCCCCGCCGGCGACGGCCCCTTCCGCATCGTGGTGTCCGACGACCTGCGGCCCGCCCGCTCGGCCCGCATGGTCGAGAAGATCGAGGTCATCCGGCTCTCGACCGCCAAGCCTGCCGCTGCGGCCCATCACTGATCAAGAAAGCCAGCCCATGAAGCTCCTCCGCTGGATCGCCGCGCTCGCCGCAGCCGCCCTGATGAGCGGGGCGGCCCATGCCGAGACGGTCACCGTCTTCGCCGCCGCCTCGCTGAAGAACGCCCTCGACGAGGTCGGCGCGGCCTATGCCCGGACGGGGGGCGAGGCGCGGTTCTCCTACGCCGCCTCCTCGGCCATCGCCCGCCAGATCGAGCAGGGGGCCCCGGCCGACGTCTATGTCTCGGCCGACAGCGACTGGATGAACTACCTGGCCGCCGCGACCTGCTGACCAACCGGCTGGCCCTGATCGCCCCGGCCGATTCCAAGGCCACGATCCGGATCGGCCGGGGGATGCCGCTGGCCAAGGCCCTGGGGCCGGGCCGGCTGGCGGTGGCCGGTCCCGACGTGCCGGCCGGCAAGTACGCCAAGGCCTCCCTGAGCGCGCTCGGGGTGTGGGACAGCGTCTCGGGCAAGCTGGCCCAGGCCGAGAACGTGCGGACGGCCCTGCAATATGTCGCGCGCGGCGAGACGCCGTTCGGCGTCGTCTACGACACCGACGCCAAGGTGGAGCCGAAGGTGCGGATTGTCGGCCTGTTCCCGGACGGGACCCATCCGAAGATCGTCTATCCGGCCGCCGTGGTCGCCGCCTCGAAGAACCCCGACGCGGCGAGGTTCCTCGCCTATATGAGCAGCCCGCCCGCCGCGGCGATCTTCCGGAAGTACGGCTTCACCGTCCTGCCGCGCCGGTAGCGCCACGATTTCGGTCGGGCATCAGCGCCCCTTGCGCCGGGCCAGGGCCATGGGGGCGAGGGCGGCGACCACGCCGCCGAGGTTCGCCGCCAGGTCCTTGAGCTGGAACGTGCCCGAGACCCAGCCCAGGGCCTGGGCCGCCTCCAGCCCGACGCCGAGCGCGATGAAGACCCCGCCGATGGTCCAGGGCTTCACCTTCGGCAGGGCCAGGATCGACAGCACCGTCAGGAGGTAGCCGTAGATGACGTGCATCACCGCATCGTGCGGCGGCGCCCACCTGGCCGCATCGTAGAGCGGGTCCAGCGCGCCCTGGAGGCAGACGAGCAGCACGGCGACGAGGGCGATGCGCCCGGCCCAGGTGAGAAGGGTCTGCATGCCGGCTTCCTACTGCGCTTCGAAGAAGCTGTCAGGGTCGTCGACCTCCACCAGCCGGCCCTTGCGGATCTCCACGAAGCGGGTGGCCGCGCTGCGGGTGAAGTGGCGGTCGTGGGAGACGAAGATGCAGGCGATCTCGGCGCTTTCGAGCTGGGCCTCCAGGTCCTCCTGGCCCTCGATGTCCAGGTGGTTGGTCGGCTCGTCCAGCAGGTAGAGGTTCGGCCGCGCCAGCTTCATGCGCAGGAAGACCAGCCGCGCCCGCTCGCCATGGCTGAGGTCGGCGATCGGCCCCTTGATGCGCGAATAGGCGAAGCCGGCCTTGGCCAGCACGGCGTTGGCCTCGCGGTCGGAGGCGCCTTCGGCGGCCAGCACATAGTCCAGCACCGAGGTGCGCAGCGGCAGGTCGGCCATCTTCTGATCGAAATAGGCCATGCGCGCCTGGGGATTGAACCGCACGGCCGCCGCCCCGTCATAGTGGCGCTGGTCCGGATCGAAGGCGGCGGCCAGGACCGACAGCAGGGTCGACTTGCCGCTGCCGTTGGCGCCCAGCAGGGCGACGCGCTCGCCCATGCCCAGGCTGAAGCGGTCGATGGCGATCAGCCGGCGGTCGGCGTCCGGCGTCGTGACCTCCAGGCCCTGAAGGCGCAGGGCCACCTTGGCGTCCATCTCCCCGTCGTGCAGTTCCAGGCGCCGCTCGCGCGCGGCATAGGCGCCGGTGCGGTCGGCCTCGATCCGCTCGATGCGTTTTTCGGTGGCCTTGGCGCGCTTGTGGAAGGCGTCGTTCTTCACGCCCCAGACACGGTAGCGCGCCGCGACGGCCTGCAGGCGCTCGATCTCCTTGCCTTCGAGCTGGCGGCGGGCGGCGTCGGCCGCGTCGCGCTGCAACAGGGCCTCGCGCGCCTCCACGAACGGCGTCCTGAAGCTGTGGGCGCCGTCCGAGCGCAGGAACAGGGTCCGGCTGGTGATCTTCTGAAGGAACTCGCGGTCGTGGCTGACGATCAGCATCGGCAGGGTTTCGTCCGCCAGCCAGCGTTCCAGCAGGTTGATGTTCGAAAGGTCCAGGTGGTTGGTCGGCTCGTCCAGGATCAGCAGGTCCGGTTCGGCCAGCCGCGCGGCCGCGGCGATCAGCAGCAGCCTCTGCCAGCCGCCGCTCAGCGAGCCGAAGAGCTGCTGGGTGGTCTCGTAGGCCAGGCCGATCTCGTCGGCGAGCACGTCGACCTTCCAGTCCTCCGATCCGTCGCGGACGGGCAGGGCGCGTTCCAGCGCCTCGCGCACCGTCAGGCCGGCGAACTCGCGCGGCGTCTCCTGCGGCACGTAGCCGATCTTCAGCCCGCGCGAGCGGACGATCTTGCCGTCCATCAGGGTGAGCTCGCCCAGCAGGCATTTCAGCAGCGTCGACTTGCCCGCGCCGTTCTCGCCGACCAGGGCCGTGCGCGCATCGTCGAGCTGGAAGCTCACCCCCTCGAAGACGCGGTGGGTTCCGTAGAAGAAGCTGGCGTTCTCGACGCCGAGGACGGCGTGGCGGGGCGGCATGGGAGGCTCTCGCGGCGTCTGCGGGCGGTCAGTCTAGAGAGGCGCCGGCGCCTCGGCTGTAGCCTCGAGGCGACATTCGGCCGCTCGCCGGCCTGGCGAGCGGGGCGTCGCGCCGCATTTTCGCCCCGATTTCGTCAAGCGCCCGACCTCATCGTCGGCAGCCCTGGCGTCCGTCCACAGCCCGGCGCGCGCGTGCGTGCGACGGGAAACCACAGACCTATCATTAAGCCTTGAAATCAACCGACTGGCAGGGCACACGAACCATCTGTCCTGCAAGCGGAGGCTGAGGCCGCCTGACGTTTCGAGTTTCGGAACGAAGCGTCGTCAGCCTGGGCTTCGCATACCCCAAATTCCGCTCCCTACCCCCAGGGCCCTGCATGATCTCGTCCCTCTTCGGCGCTATCTCGAACGACATCGCAATCGATCTCGGCACCGCCAACACGCTCATCTACATGAAGGGCAAGGGCATCGTCCTGAACGAGCCGTCGGTGGTGGCCCTGCGCAATGTCGGGGGCCGCAAGGTGGTCCACGCGGTCGGCATAGAGGCCAAGCAGATGCTGGGCCGCACCCCCGGCCACATGGAAGCCATCCGTCCGATGCGCGACGGGGTGATCGCCGACTTCGAAGTCGCCGAGGAGATGATCAAGTACTTCATCCGCAAGGTTCACAACCGCAAGGGCTTCGTGAACCCGAAGGTGATCGTCTGCGTGCCGTCGGGCGCGACCGCGGTGGAACGCCGCGCGATCAACGATTCCTGCCTCAACGCGGG
>MEEW01000207.1 GCA_001724985.1 Phenylobacterium sp. SCN 69-14 | reverse complement strand
CTCGCCGCCCTGGAAGGCCGGGATGCGCACGGTCAGGGGCTGGCCCTTGATCGGATCAGACGCGCCCAGGCTCCATTGCAGGGCGCGGCCCTGGGCGTCGGTCACGCCCTTGATGTCCAGCATCTTGGCGTCCAGCACCACCTCGGTCGCGCCGGGACGGCCGGTCACGTCCAGCGTCGCCTTGCCCGCCAAGGTCTTGGCGGCGAAGTCGGCGGCCAGGTCCAGATCGACGTGCGTCACCCGCGCCTCGGCCGGGCGGGCGTAGGAGTGGGCGTCGTTGACGTAGTCGGTCGCGGGGGCCGGGGCCGGCGCGGCGGGGACCAGAGGAGTCATGGGGGTGATCTCTCCGGTCGTGGCGCAGGCGCCCAGGGACGTGGCGAGGGCGGCGGCGAGGGCGAGGGCGGAAACCCGCCCGACCAGCTTCAGGGTCATCGAACGCTCCGTATTCAGATGCGCCCGAAAAGGCCCCCTCGCGCCCGAAAGATCAAGCCTTTGCTGCGGGCGGCGGCAGGTGATGCGCCTTGAACAACCGCCCCTTCTCGGCCGTCAGCACCAGCGCCAACGCCGCGACGCCCAGCAGAACGAAGCCCACGGTCATCGGCACGGTCGAGCCGTCGAACTGCTGGCCGATGGCGAAGCCCAGCAGGGCCCCGCCGATCGAGGAGATGAAGCCCTGGGCCGAGGAGGCCGTGCCCGCGATATGGCCCATCGGCTCCATGGCCATGGCGCCGAAATTGCCGGCGATGAAGCCGAAGCAGAACATCTTGCAGGCCTGCAGCGCGGCGAACATCCACAGGCTGTCGTGGCCCAGATAGGCGATGACAGCGTGCAGGGCGCTGAAGCCGATGAAGCCGATCAGGGCGGTGTGCGCGATCAGGCGCGAGCCCAGCTTCTCGACCAGGCGGGCGTTCAGGATCGAGGCCACGGCGATGCCCGCCGCCACCAGGGCGAAGACCACGGGGAAGAGGCCCGGCGCCTTGAACACGTCGAAGAAAATCTGCTGCGAGGAGTTGATGAAGCCGAACAGCGCCCCGCTGATGACCGTCATGGCCAGGGTGTAGCCCATCCCCTGACGGTGGGTCAGGGCGAAGCGGAAGGCGCCGGCGATGCGGCCGAGATTGATCGGCATCCGGTCTTCGGGATGCAGGGTCTCGGGCAGGCGCAACCCGGCCCAGATCAGGAAGGCCCCGCCCGACAGGGCGAAGACGCCGAAGATCCACGGCCAGGGCGCGACCAGCATGATCATCTGCCCTACGGCGGGCGCGATGATCGGCACGCCCAGAAAGACCAGGAAGCTCAGCGACATGACGCGCGCCATGGTCCGTCCGACATAGCGGTCGCGCACGATGGAGACGGCCAGCACCCGCGTCGCCGCTGCGCCCACGCCCATGCCGACGCGCGACAGGATCAGCAGGTCGAAGCTGTGGGCGAAGGCGGCCAGCACGCTGAAGGCGACATAGACGCCGATGCCCGCGAACAGCACGGGGCGTCGTCCGTAACGATCCGACAGCGGGCCATAGAACAGCTGCGCCCCGCCGAAGCCCAGCAGATAGGCGGTGATGATCCACTGACGGCTGTTCTCATTGGTCACGCCCAGGTCTTGGCCGATGTGGGGCAGGGCCGGCAGCATGGCGTCGATCGCCAGGGCGTTCAGCGCCATCATCACGGCGACCAGGCAGACGAATTCGGCGAAGCCCGGCCCCTTGGCGGGAAGCGACGGCTTGGCCTCGATCTCGGCGGGCGGGGTCGGGGCTCGGGTCATGGAGAGCAGATGCCGCCTGCGACAGGCTGACGCAACCCTGCAAAGGTGAAGTTTTTCGCGCTGCAACAATAAGACAGGCGATGAGCAGGGGCCGAGCCGGAGCCTAGTCCTTCACCGTGATCCGCGCCGTCACCGACATGCCGGGCGACAGGCGCTCGACGCCTTCCTGCCCCGGATCGACGGCGATGCGGACGGGGATGCGCTGGGCCACCTTGGTGAAGTTGCCGGTGGCGTTGTCGGGACGGATGACGCTGAACTCCGAGCCGGTGGCGGGCGAGATGCGCTCGACCTTGCCGGTCAGGACGCGGCCGCCCAGGGCGTCGACGGTGATCTTGACAGGCTGGCCCACGCGGACGTCGCGCATCTGGTTCTCCTTCATATTGGCCGTGACCCAGACGACGTCGGGGACCAGGGCCGTCATCTGCGTGCCGACCGCCACCTGCTGGCCCTGACGCATGGAGATTTCGCCCAGGCGGCCGTCGCGCGGCGCCTCGATGCGGGTGTTGTCCAGATCGATCTGGGCCAGCCGCACCTGGGCGCGGGCGTTCTCGACGGCGGCCTCCAGCGAGCCCCGGCTGACCACGGCCGAGGTCACGCCGGTCTGGGCCACGTCCTCGGCGGCGCGGGTTTCGGCCAACTGGGCCTCGGCGGCGCGCAGGGCGTTCTGGGCCACGTCGACCTGAGCCTGGGCGACCCAACCGCCCTCGAACAGGGTGCGCACGCGGGTCGCGTCGGCCCGGGCCTTGGTCACGGCCGACTGGGCGGCGGCGATGGCGGCGCGCGTCTGGGCCACCGATCCGCGCGCCGAGGCCTGGCTCTGGGCCGAGTTGGCTAGCGCCGCCTCGGCCGAATGCAGCGAGGCCTGCGCCTGCTCCAGCCGCTGGCGATAGATGCGGTCGTCGATGGTGGCCAGCAGCTGGCCCTGCTTCACCGTCTGGAAGTCCTGCACCTCGACCGAGGTGACATAGCCGCTGACCTGGGGGCTGATGATCGTCACCTGGCCGCGCACATAGGCGTTGTCCGTCGTCTGCGGTCCGCCCGAGAACGGCGGCAGGCCCCAGGCGTGCAGGATCAGCCCGGCCCCGATCAGGGCGATCACGCCCAGGACCACGCCCCACATCATCCGCCGCTCCTTGGAGACGAGAGGCGGGGGCGCGGCGGGCGCGGGCGGCGGCGCCGGAGCCGAAGCTTGAGCGGGAGGCGGCGGGGCTGAGGGGGAGGCGTCGGTCATGGTCGGGTCCGGTTCACTCGGCGGAGGGCGCTGGCGCTTGGCTCGCCTGGGCGGCGTCGCGACGGCGGGCGCACAGCGCCTCGATGCGGGGGCGGTAATGGTTGACGGCGACCCAGACGGCGCCGACGGCGGCGACGACGGAGATCATCAGGAAGACGTCGTTGTAGGCCAGCACTTGGGCCTGCTGGCTGACCTGCTGGTGCAGCAGGCGCAGGGCCGCGCTCTGGCGCAGGGCCGGGTCGTCGATGACGTGGGCGTAGGCGCCGCCCAGCTGTTGCAGCCGCTGCACCGTCTCGGGATCGCCCAGACCGATGCTCTCGGCCAGTTGGTTGGAATGGAACTTCTCGCGCAGGGTCTGGACGGTGCCGATCAGGGCCGAGCCCATCAGGCCGCCGACGTTCTGGCACAGGGAGAAGAAGATGATGAAGCTGATGAAGCTCTTGCCGCCGCCCTGCAGCACCTTGCCGAAGCCGATGATCATCGTCGGCCCGATAAAGAAGGCGGCGGCGAAGGCCAGCAGGGCCTGGCTGACGTACAGTTCGCTCGGCCGCGTCAACACGGTGGCGTGGCTGTCCAGATAGGCGCCCAGAGCGATGAGGCCCAGCGCGATGGAGATCGGCTTCCACAATTTGTTCGGGTTCAGGGTGAAGGCGCTGACCAGCGACCCCGCCGCCGTGGCCGCCAGCATGACCCAGAACAGGCTGTGCATCTGGTCGTTCCCCAGTCCCATCTGCTGCAGGAAGCTGACCGCGCCGGTCGTCTGTTCCGACAGGACGATCCGCATCAGCAGGATGGCCAGCATCAGGCGCACGATGTCACGCCCTGCCAGCCAGCGCAGGTCGATCAGGGGATTGGCGCGGTTGTACTCATGGATGGCGGCGGCCGACAGTAACAGGACGGCGGCGGCCAGGGCCCAACCGACCCACGGCGCCTCCAACCACCAGACGATCCGCCCCAAACCCAGCACGGCGCTGAGCAGCGCCATGCCTGGCGCGAACAGGGCGAAGGTTATGAAGTCCTGCGGCTCGAAGCTCTTGATGCGCTGGGCGGGCGGCATCTTCAGGGCGAAGACGGCGGGCAGGGCCACCAGCACCAGCCCCACCTCGAACATGTAGAAGGCCTGCCACAGGTCGCGGTCCAGCAGGGTGGTGACGCCCAGTCGCGCCGCTGGGATGGCTAGGCTGGACAGGCCGACGCCCAGGATGATGCCCTTCAGCCGGTGCTGCGCCGGAAAGGCCTGAATGATGTAGAGGATGCCCAGCGTCGTCATGCCCGCCGCCGCGACCCCGGCGACGGCCCGCACCACCAGGGTCGAGACGAAGTCCTGCAGGAACAGGTGGGCCAGGGCGGCGGCCAGGAAGACGATCAAGACGATCTCGGCGAACAGCCGCAGGCCGTACTGGATGCGGAATTTGACCAGCAGCAGGTTCATGCTGGCGTTGGTCATGACGAAGATGACCGGCAGCCAGGCCGCCTCGGCCAGGGTCACGCCCAGCGATCCCGCCAACTGCGGCTGGTTGGCCGTCACCGCCGCATTGCCCAGGCTGCCGGTCATGGTGACCAGGGCGCCCACCAGCCCATAGGCCAGGCGCCAGGGCATCGTATGGTCGGGCGTCGACGGCGAACCGGGCATGACCGGCCGTTCGTGCGGTTTCAGCGTGGCGAAGAATTCTTCCCAGGGCAGATTCCAGTGACGGCGGCTCATGCGCGCGCACCGCTTTGGGCGCGCACCATCTCGAGCGCCAGCTCCAGCGACCGACGGCTGAGAGCGATACGATCCTCGGGCGAGACGACGGCCCGCGACGGCGCGCCCAGCATCAGGGCCAGGACGCGAATGTCCTCGATGGTCAGATCGGCCCGCACTCGCCCCGCCGCCTGCGAGACGGCCAGGGCCTCGGCGCCGGCCTCGCGCAGGCTTCGCCGCACCGGCTCCATCGCCTCGACCTTCAGGTCGCGAATGGCGGTGGACAGGCCGGCGCTGCCCATCATCAGGGCTGCCATCTGATCCAGAAACCACAGGAAGACGTCCGGATCATGCAACCGCGCGCGCGTGCGGCGGCCCAGATCCTCGATCTGCTCGACGAAGATCGCCAACACCAGCTCCGACCGATCGGCGAAGTTTCGATACAGCGTCGCCCGCCCCACTCCGGCCTTTTCGGCGATCAGATGCAAAGGCACGTCCAGCCCGTCGCGCGCAAAAGCCTCCTCGGCCGCCTTCAGCAGCCTTTCGCGGCGTTCCGCGGCGTCTTGTCGCAAGGGGCGGGTCATGAGGCGCTAAGTGGACACTTGTGTCCGCTTGTTCAAGGGGGCTGTTTTCTTGAAATGCACAAGTCGCGCGCAC
>MEEW01000206.1 GCA_001724985.1 Phenylobacterium sp. SCN 69-14 | reverse complement strand
CCATGGCCGGCGCATCTATTGCCGGCCGCGGTTCATCCACGAGATCAGCGGCAGGATCGGCACGCCCCAGGCGAGCCCGCCGATCCCATAGAAGGCGAGCTCGGCGGCCCAGTGCTCGGGCAGGCGTTCGCCGATCGACACCAGAGCCCAGGCGTAGAACGCCAGGAAGACGACGATGCCTATTCCGCCGATGAATTTCCGGACGCGCGCGCTCATGCCCCGGCTATAGGCGCGCCGGGGCGCGGCGTCACTAGGCCCGCTTCAGCCCCGCTTCTTCATCAGGCCGAGCAGGAACAGCAGAAGGATCGCGCCGATGGTGGCGACGATGAAGCTGCCGATCCAGCCGGCGAAGTTGAGATGCAGCAGATTATTCGCGATGAACCCGCCGAGCAGCGCCCCGACCACCCCGACGAGCAGGTTGGTCAACAGCCCATGGTCACGTTTCATGACCTTCTCGGCGACGAAGCCGGCCGCGATCCCGATCACGATCCAGCCGATGATGCCAACGCCTTGCATGAACTAGCCCTCCGATTGAAATTGCCCCTGACCAAATGCGGTCAAGCTTCCGTGGTTCCGCCCTCGCGCCATGGACCTCCGCGTCAATCTTCGATAGCGGATCGCCGTAAGAACGCCCCGAAGAGTCCGCATTTCCGAGTCATGACCTCATTCCTTCGTTCCGACCGCTCCCGACCCGTCGCGATCTGGCTGTTCGCCGTGGCCGCCCTGGTGCTGGCGATGGTCGTCGTGGGCGGTGCGACCCGGCTGACCGATTCGGGGCTCTCGATCACCGAATGGAAGCCTGTGGCCGGGGCGCTGCCGCCTATGTCGGCGGAAGATTGGGCCCAGGAGTTCGCGCGGTACAAGGAGATTCCTCAGTACCAGCAGGTCAACAGGGGCATGACCCTGGAGGCCTTCAAGGCGATCTACTGGTGGGAATGGAGCCACCGGCTGCTGGGACGGCTGGTCGGGGCCGCCTTTGCGATCCCGTTCGTCTACTTCCTGGTGCGCCGCGAGCTTCCCCGGCGGTTGATCGTCCGGTGCGCCGGGCTCTTCCTGCTGGGCGGCCTCCAGGGCGCGATCGGCTGGTGGATGGTGGCCAGCGGGCTGTCGGACCGCGTCACCGTGGCGCCCGAGCGGCTGGCGGTGCATCTGGGCCTGGCCTTCGCCCTGCTCGGCGCCCTGGTGTGGACGGCGCTGGACGCCTGGGCCGGCGCGCCCCGTCAGACGGTGCCCAATCCGTGGAACCGCGGCGCCTGGGCGCTGATCGGGCTGATCTTCTTCCAGATCCTGCTGGGCGCCCTGGTCGCCGGCAACGACGCCGGCTTCGTCTATAACGACTGGCCGCTGATGAACGGGGCGCTGTTCCCGAAGGACTATGCCGGCCAGGGCCTGTGGGGCACGCTCGCGCACAGCCAGGCCGCGGTGCAGTTCAACCACCGGATCGTGGCCTATCTGCTGACCGCCATAGGCGTGGTGATGAGCTGGGTCGCCTGGCGCTCGCCCTTGCCGGACGGAGCCAAGGCCCTGGCCCTGGCGACGGGCCTGGCCATCGTGCTGCAGGCCCTGCTGGGCGTGCTCACCCTGGTCTTCGCCGTGCCGATCGGCCTTGGCATGGCCCACCAGATCATGGCCGCCATCGTGCTGTCGCTGGCGGTGGCCTTCGCCTGGCGGGTGCGCCGGCCCTAAGCCTGGAACCCGCCCCAGGGCCCGGTGATCGCCAGGGTGCAGCCGGGCGTGTAGATGTTGACGAACAGGGTCGAGCCGTCCGGCGAGAAGCAGACGCCGGCCAGTTCCGACGTGCCGCGCACCTTGGCCCCGGCCATCTGCTGGGCGTTGCGGCCCAGGGTGTAGACCTTGCCCTCCGGCGTCACGCCGCGCAGGTAGTTGGTGCCGCCGATCTTGTCCTCGCAGGTTACGAGGTGGCCCCAGGGCGCGATGGCCAGGTTGTCGGCCATCTCCATCATGCGCACGTCCGAAGGCTCGACGAAGAGCTGCAGTCGCCCCGGCGCGTCCGCTTCGCCGGGCCCGCCCTCGTGAGCGCTCGGGACATAGCGGAGGATCTGGCCGTGGAATTTCGGCCCGCCGCTGGTGCAGGCGAAATAGAGCTCGCCCTTGCCGAAGAACACCCCTTCGCCGCGCGCGAACCACGAGGCGCCGGCCCCATGGCCGCGCAGGCGCAGGTCGGTGTCGGGATTGTCGACCCCGTCGAGATCGATCCAGCGGACCGATTTCCAGTCGCCCTGCCGCCAGGCCGTTTCGTCCCAGTTGCGGGGATCGCCCTCGACGGCCATGGCCTGCAGCCGGCCGCCGGCGTGCAGCTTGCGGCGGTCGTTGGGAAGGTAGCGATAGAAGAGGCCGCGGCCGTCTATCTCGTCCTCGGTCATGTAGACCACGCCGGTGCGCGGATCGACGGCGCAGGCCTCGTGCTTGAAGCGGCCCATGCCGGTGATCGGGATGGGGTCGGCGAGGCCGCGGAGCCGGGAAGGGACCTCGAACACCCAGCCGTGATCCTTCTTCACGCCCTGGCCGGCCTTCACCACCGTCTCCTCGCAGGTCAGCCACGAGCCCCAGGGCGTGACGCCGCCGGCGCAGTTGACCGCCGTGCCCGCCAGGCTGAGGTGCTGGGCCTTCACCTCCCGGCTCTTCAGGTCGTAGATCAAGGTGCTGGTCCCGCCGCCCAGGGGCAGGCCGTCCGCATCGGTGTCGTAGAGGCTGGCCGCCGCGACGCCGGGCGCCAGGCCGCGGTCCTGGCCGAAGGCGGTGATCTGGAGGTCGCGCGGCGGCGGGCTGATCTCGTGGTTGCGCACCAGGGCCACGCGTCCGCGTCCGGCCGGGAAGCAGCCCATGCCGTCCATCTTGCCGGCCGCCAGCAGGCCGTCGTCCATGCGGTCCCCGGCCTTGGAGAGCACCCGGTACGAAAAGCCCTCGGGAAGGTCGAAGATCTCGGCCGGATCGCGGCGCAGCGGGCCATATCCGGCCATCTCGCTGGCGTAGCCGGGATTGGAATAGCCGTCCTCGCCGGCGGTGACCTGGGCCCCGGCGTAGCGGGCCAGGCCCGCAAAGGCTGCGCTGGCGGCGGCGGCGTGCAGGAAACGGCGGCGGGACTGGAGCATGCGGGACCTTCGGCTTGACCTTGACCGACCATAGGGCGGGGCGGGTCAAAGGTCGCGGTATTATGATACCTTGTCCATGAAAGCCTTGTGAAATAACGATTTGCGGACGGTTGGCCGCTTTCGTTGTTGACAGGCGGGCGGGAGGCCCGTACTAGCCGCGCCTTCGCCGGGACCTTTCCGTCCCGCCAAAACTAACGGACCCGTTCCCATGATGAAGACGACGGCTTCCCTGAAGCCCGCCGACGTCGAGAAGAAGTGGATCGTGATCGATGCCGAGAACGCCGTGGTCGGCCGTCTCGCCTCGTTCATCGCCATGCGTCTTCGCGGCAAGCACCGCCCCGACTACACCCCGCACGTCGATTGCGGCGACTATGTCGTCGTGGTCAACGCCGACAAGGTGAAGTTCACCGGCGCCAAGCTGACCGACAAGACCTATTACTGGCACACCGGCTATCCGGGCGGCATCAAGGAACGCACCGCGGGCAAGATCCTCGGCGGCAAGTATCCGGAGCGCATCCTGGAAAAGGCCGTCGAACGCATGCTGCCCAAGGAAAGCCCGCTGGCCCGCAAGCAGATGACGCACCTGCGCATCTACAACAGCGCCGAGCATCCGCACGAAGCGCAGAACCCCGAGACCATCGCGTTCGCCTCGCTGAACGCCAAGAACGTGCGGAGCGCGTAAGACAGATGTCCGAGACCCAAGGTTTCGAGGCCCTGCAAAGCCTCTCCTCCAATCCGCAAGCCGCGCCGGCCGAGCCGAAGATCGACGCTCAGGGCCGCGCCTACGCCACCGGCAAGCGCAAGAACGCCATCGCCAAGGTCTGGATCAAGCCGGGCAAGGGTTCGATCACCATCAACGGCCGCGACCAGGAAGTCTATTTCGCCCGTCCGGTGCTGCGCATGATGATCGCCCAGCCGCTGCAGGTCACCGACCGCCTCGGCCAGTTCGACGTCATCGTCTCGGTTGAAGGCTCGGGCCTCTCGGGCCAGGCCGGCGCCATCCGTCACGGCCTGTCGAAGGCGCTCACCTATTACGAACCGGCCCTGCGCCCGGTCCTGAAGCCGCACGGCTTCCTGACCCGCGACAGCCGCGTCGTCGAGCGTAAGAAGTACGGCAAGGCCAAGGCCCGCCGCAGCTTCCAGTTCTCGAAGCGCTGACCGCGCGCGAGCACTCGCGTTTGGGAAGGGCGCTTCGGGCAACCGAGGCGCCCTTTCTTTTTGTCCGATCCGCCTGGCGGAGGGAGTTCAGTCCATGGCCCATACAGTCTTCATCGATGGCGAAGCCGGCACGACCGGCCTGCAGATCCGGCAGCGGCTGGAAGGCCGCCGCGACCTGGACGTGGTGTCGATCGATCCGGCGCGCCGCAAGGACGCGCAAGCCCGCGCCGAGCTGCTGAACGGCGTGGATGCGGTGATCCTCTGCCTGCCCGACGAGGCGGCGAAGGAAGCGGTGGGCATGGTCACCTCCAACACCGTCAAGGTGATCGACGCCTCGACCGCCTTTCGGACCGCGCCGGGCTGGACCTACGGCTTCGCCGAGATGGACAAGGGCCAGCGCGGCGCCATCGCCGGCTCGAACCGGGTCAGCAATCCAGGCTGCTATCCGACCGGCTTCATCGGCCTGGTGCGGCCGCTGACGGCCGCGGGCCTGCTGCCGCGGGACTTCCCGGTCACCGTCAATGCGATCTCCGGCTATTCCGGCGGCGGCAAGGGGCTGATCGCCGAGTTCGAGGCGCCGGCCCCCGAGGGGACCAACGACGCCTTCCGCACCTATGGCCTGACCTTGCAGCACAAGCACCTGGGCGAGATGCAGGTCTATGGCGGGCTCGACCATCCGCCGGTGTTCGCGCCCGCGGTCGGGCGCTACGCCCAGGGCATGATCGTCGAGGTGCCGCTGCAACTCTGGGCCTTGCCCGGCAAGCCGGCGCCGGAGGATCTGCGCGCGGCTCTGGCGGCCGCCTATGAGGGCGAGACCTTCGTCGAGGTCGCCTCGGCCGAGGAGTGCGCCGAGCTGCAGCAGGCGCGGGCAGGGGCGGGCGGCTACAACGCCGTGCTGGATCCCGAGGCGCTGAACGGCGGCAACCGCATGCGGCTCTTCGTGTTCGGGAACGCCGAGCGCGGCCAGGCGCGGCTGGTCGCCCAGCTCGACAACCTCGGCAAGGGCGCCTCGGGCGCGGCGGTGCAGAACCTCAACATCATGCTCGGCCTGGCCGAGGGCGAGGGGCTGTGATTCTGCGGCGGGCGGACTTGGCCGA
>MEEW01000205.1 GCA_001724985.1 Phenylobacterium sp. SCN 69-14 | reverse complement strand
TGTGGCATCTAAGATGGCGAACAGCATCGACCAGTCTCGCGAACTTCAGCGCACATATAACCCAGTGAACAAGGCGGCGGTGGATCTCGCCGACGAGGCCCGAAAACGCGGACGCAGAGCAATCCGAGAGAACGGATGATGCACGAAAGTTGGAATTATCCTGTCGCGAGAGTTGGAAACTCAGCGGTTCAATATCTAGAAATCGTGGAAAGATATGGCGCGAATGACGGGGCTCGAACCCGCGACCTCCGGCGTGACAGGCCGGCGCTCTAACCAACTGAGCTACATCCGCGTGACGGCGACGTCGCCGCGAGGCGCGTCTGATATGTCCGCCCCTGAATCGTGTCAACGCCCAATCTCGATCTGCTGTGGATAAACCTGGTGGGCCGATCCTTTTCCCAGGTTGCGCACGCGGGGCCGGGAAGGGCGTTTTGGGTTAATTTTTAGTATTGAGAATTATTATCATCAAAACGGTTCCGGCTGACGAAGTTTCGTGAGCTCCAGTCACGGTCGGAAGCTACGGAAATCACAGACAATGCGGCCTGCGCGCATTTGCGATACCGATGGTCGCACCACGCCGTTTGAACCCTGCGCAATGCTGGTCTAGAAGGGCGCGCGACTCCTCCGAGGAATCCATGAACGCCTTTCTTTTGCAGTATCTGCCCATCGTGATCTTCCTTGGGATCGCGACCGTCCTGGGCCTAGCCTTCATCGTGGCCTCCGCGACGCTTTCGCCGCAGGCGCCCGATCCGGAGAAGCTGTCCACCTACGAGTGCGGCTTCAACGCCTTCGACGATGCGCGGATGAAGTTCGACGTCAGGTTCTACCTGGTCTCGATCCTGTTCATCATCTTCGACCTGGAAGTGGCGTTCCTGTTCCCGTGGGCGGTGTCGCTCATGAAGCTGCCCCAGGAGCTGGGACAGTTCGCCTTCTGGTCGATGATGACCTTCCTGGGCGTGCTGACCGTGGGCTTCATCTACGAATGGAAGAAAGGCGCCCTGGAATGGGAGTGATCGTTCCCGCGGGTTCGGCCGGCCGCTCGACGGTCGAGGGCTACGACCCCAAGCTCCATGACCCCTTCTTCGACGGCGTTTCGGGCGAACTGGCCGACAAGGGCTTCATCACCGCCGCCGCCGACGACCTGATCACCTGGGCGCGCACCGGCTCGCTGATGTGGATGACCTTCGGCCTGGCCTGCTGCGCGGTCGAGATGATGCAGGCGTCGATGCCGCGCTACGACCTGGAGCGCTACGGCTTCGCGCCGCGCGCCAGCCCGCGCCAGTCGGACGTGATGATCGTCGCCGGCACGCTCTGCAACAAGATGGCCCCGGCCCTGCGCAAGGTCTACGACCAGATGCCCGAGCCGCGCTACGTCATCTCCATGGGCTCGTGCGCCAACGGCGGCGGCTACTACTACTTCTCCTATTCCGTGGTGCGCGGCTGCGACCGCATCGTGCCGGTCGACATCTATGTCCCGGGATGCCCGCCGACCGCCGAGGCGCTGGTCTACGGCGTGCTGCAACTGCAGAAGAAGATTCGCCGCACCGGGACGATCGAGCGATGAGCTGGCCCCTGACCGAAGACGCCCTGGCGGCGCTGGGGAACGAGATCGTCACCTCCTCGACCGGGGCGGTGGCCGGCGCGCACGTGGCCTATGGCGAGCTGACCCTGACCGGGCCGGCCAATCGCATCGTCGAGGCCCTGACCGCGCTGCGCGACCAGTTCGGCTTCCATCAGCTCATCGACCTCTGCGGGGTCGACTATCCGGACCGCGCCCAGCGGTTCGACGTGGTGTATCACCTGCTGTCGATGACCCGGAACGCGCGCGTGCGGATCAAGGTGCAGACCGACGAGGACACCCCGGTTCCCACCGTGACCGGCGTCTTCCCCTGCGCCGACTGGTACGAGCGCGAGGCGTTCGACATGTACGGCGTGTTCTTCGAAGGCCATCCGGACCTGCGCCGCATCCTCACCGACTACGGCTTTCACGGCCATCCGCTGCGCAAGGACTTCCCGATGACCGGGTATGTCGAGCTGCGCTACGACGACGAGCTCAAGCGCGTCGTCTACGAGCCGGTGAAGTCGGTCGAGTTCCGCAACTGGGACTTCATGAGCCCCTGGGAAGGCGCGCAGTACGCGCTGCCCGGCGACGAGAAAGCGGAGGCTAAATAATGGCTGACGACGCTTCGAATCCCGTCGCCGTGCCGGAAACTCCGGTCCGCAAATTCAACATCAATTTCGGCCCGCAGCACCCCGCCGCGCACGGCGTTCTGCGCCTGGTGCTGGAGCTGGACGGCGAGGTCGTGGAGCGGGTGGACCCGCACGTCGGCCTGCTGCACCGCGGCACCGAAAAGCTGATGGAGTACCGGACCTACCTCCAGAACATCCCGTACTTCGACCGCCTCGACTATGTGGCGCCGATGAACCAGGAACATGCGTTCTGCCTGGCCATCGAGAAGCTGCTGGACCTGGAGGTCCCGCTCCGCGGCCAGGTCATCCGGGTGATGTTCTCCGAGATCGGCCGCATCCTGAACCACCTGCTGAACGTCACGACCCAGGCCATGGACGTCGGCGCGCTCACCCCGCCGCTGTGGGGCTTCGAAGAGCGTGAGAAGCTGATGGTGTTCTACGAGCGCGCCTGCGGCGCGCGCCTGCACGCCAACTACTTCCGGCCAGGCGGGGTGCACCAGGACCTGCCCGAGGCGCTGGTCGACGACATCGGCGACTGGGCGGTGGCGTTCGAAAAGCCGCTGCGCGACATCGACGGCCTGATCACCGGCAACCGCATCTTCAAGCAGCGCAACGTCGATATCGGCGTGGTCAGCCGGGAAGAGGCGATCCAGTGGGGCTTTTCGGGCGTGATGGTCCGCGGTTCGGGCATCGCCTGGGACCTGCGCCGCAGCCAGCCCTACGAGTGCTATGACGACTTCGAGTTCGACATTCCGCTCGGCGTCAACGGCGACTGCTACGACCGCTACCTCTGCCGGATGGAAGAGATGCGCCAGAGCGCGCGGATCATCATCCAGTGCGCCGACCGCCTGAAGAAGACCCCGGGCCCGGTGCTGACCGAGGACAACAAGTTCGCGCCGCCACGGCGGGGCGAGATGAAGCGTTCGATGGAAGCGCTCATCCACCACTTCAAGCTCTATACCGAGGGCTTCCACACGCCCGCGGGCGAGGTCTACGCCGCGGTCGAGGCTCCCAAGGGCGAGTTCGGGGTGTTCCTGGTCTCGGACGGCTCGAACCGGCCGTACCGCTGCAAGATCCGCGCGCCGGGCTATCCGCACCTGATGTCGATGGACTGGCTGAACCGCGGCCACATGCTGTCCGACGTCTCGGCGATCCTCGGCTCGCTCGACATCGTGTTCGGGGAGATCGACCGGTGAACGCGCCCGCCTGCATCGCCCCGTTCGACGTGGCCCAGGCCCAGCTCGAGGCCTACAACGCCCAGGACCTGGACGGGCACTGCGCCTGCTTCGCCGACGATGTCGTGGTGGCCGACCTGAACGGCGCGATCACCGTCAACGGCCTTGCGGCCTATCGGGCGAAGTACGAGCAGGTCTTCGCGGACTTCCCGCAAAACCATGCCGAGCTGCTGAACCGCATCGTGGTCGGCAATCGCGTCATCGACCATGAACGGGTCAAGCGTTCGCCGGACGCCGATCCGTTCGAGGTCGCCGCCATCTACACCGTCGCGGACGCCAAGATCGTCCGCGTCGACTTCGTGAAGTGAGGATCGCTTGAGCGTTCGCCGCCTCTCTCCGAACCAGCCCGCCAGCTTCGCCTTCACCGAGGAGACGAAGACCAAGGCGGAGTGGTGGATCTCCAAGTTCCCGGCCGGCCGCCAGCAATCGGCGGTCATTCCGATTCTGTGGCTGGTGCAGAAGCAGGAAGGCTGGGTCTCCGAGCCGGCGATCCGCCTGGTCGCCGAACTGCTGGGCATGGCCCAGATCCGGGTGCTGGAGGTCGCGACCTTCTACACCATGTTCATGCTCGAGCCGGTCGGCAGCCACGCCCTGGTGCAGGTCTGCGGCACGACGCCGTGCGCGCTGCGCGGCGCGAACGACCTGATGGCCTATTGCAAGAAGCGGATCGGCCCGAAGGATCACCTCTCGGCCGACGGCAAGTTCTACTGGCAGGAAGTCGAGTGCCTGGGCGCGTGCTCCAACGCGCCGATGGCCGCGATCAACGACTATTACTACGAGGACCTCACGGTCGAGAGCCTGGGCGAGATCCTTGACGAGTTCGCCGCCGGCAAGCCGCGCGCGCCGGGCTCGGCCATCGGCCGCCAGGGCGCGGCCCCCGAGGGCGGCCCGCTGACCCTGAGCGAGCCTTCGCTCTACGACGGCAGCCGCGCCAAGCCGATCAAGTCGCTGCCCAACGCGCCCAAGCCGGGCGCCAAGGAGCCGGCCCAGTGAGCGCAATCAACGCCATCGCCCGCCGGGGCGGCGCAGGCAGAGGAGAGTAGGGGCCTTGGTCGGTATTCTCGAGGACAAGGACCGCATCTTCACCAACCTCTACGGGCTGCACGACTGGGGCCTGGAGGGAGCGAAGACGCGTGGGGCCTGGAACGGCACCCGTGAAATGCTGAAGCAGACGCCGGAATGGCTCTGCGACCAGATCAAGGCCTCGGGCCTGCGCGGGCGCGGCGGCGCGGGCTTCGGCACGGGCCTCAAATGGACCTTCATGCCCAAGCAGGAGAGCGAGCGGCCGCACTATCTGGTCGTCAACGCCGACGAGTCCGAGCCGGGCACCTGCAAGGACCGCGAGATCATGCGCAATGATCCGCACCTGCTGATCGAAGGCTGCCTGATCGCCAGCTACGCGATCCGCGCCCACACCTGCTACATCTATATCCGCGGCGAATACGTGCACGAGCGCGAGCGCCTGGAGGCGGCGATCCGCCAGGCCTACGAGGCCAAGCTGATCGGCAAGGGCAACGTCCACGGCTGGGACTTCGACCTGCACGTCACCCATGGCGGCGGCGCCTATATCTGCGGCGACGAAACCGCGCTGATGGAAAGCCTGGAAGGCAAGAAGGGCCAGCCGCGGCTGAAGCCGCCGTTCCCGGCCGGCGCCGGCATCTACGGCTGCCCGACTACCATCAACAACGTCGAGTCGATCTCGGTCGTGGGGACCATCCTGCGCCGCGGCGCCGAATGGTTCGCGGGCTTCGGCCGGCCGAACAACACCGGCACCAAGCTGATGGCCATCTCCGGCCACGTGAACAAGCCGTGCGTCGTCGAAGAGGCGATGTCGATCCCGCTGAAGCAACTGCTGGAAGATCACTGCGGCGGCGTTCGCGGCGGCTGGGGCAATCTGAAGGCAATCATTCCCGGCGGCTCGTCGGTGCGGATGATCCCGGCCCACGAGGCCGAGACC
>MEEW01000204.1 GCA_001724985.1 Phenylobacterium sp. SCN 69-14 | reverse complement strand
GCCAGTCGGCCTCGGCGGTGGCGCGGCGGCTGTCGAGGCCGTCGAGCCGCAGCGGCGGGGCGTTGACCGGCGACTGCTCGCGGGTCAGGGCCACGGCGCTGGCGCGCAGGCGCAGGCGGCCGCCGGCGATCGACTGCGGCGCCTCCCAGCGCGACTCGATCAAGGGAGCGACGATCGGGAAGGTCCGCTCGTTGTCGCCCGGGCGCAGGCCCTGGATGCTGAAGGCCGCGGCCGAGACGTAGGACTTCTGGCTCTCGCGGGTGAGATAGAGCTGGCTGATGAGGCGGCGGTCGTCGGCGATATAGGGGCCGCGCGACTCGTAGACGCCGCCGATTTCGTACTTGTCGAACAGCAGGTCGTCGGAGGTGCGTTCGGCGGTGAATCCCCAGCGCCACTTGTCGTTGATCGCAAACGCGCCAGAGGCGAGGATGTAGCTGCGCGAGGTCAGGTCGCCGAAGCGGTCGCCGTCGTTGTCGAAGTCCTTGTCGTAAGTATAGCCGAAGCGAGCGTCCACTGCGCCCGAATAGAAGCGCTTGCGATAGTGGACGTTGACGAACGGATTGACCTTGGTGTTGATCTGAGGACTTAGGGTCAGGTCCGAATGCGGCGAGATGACGAACAGATAGGGCTGTTCGTAGCTGAGGCCGCGGCGGTTGGACGGCGAAAGCTCGGGCGTCAGCAGGCCGGACTTGCGCTCGGCCTGGGGATCGGGGTGCCAGAAGATCGGCAGGAATACGAGCGGCGCGCCCAGGATCCTGACGACGGCGTTGCGGTAGTAGACGAGCTGGCGGTCCTTGTCCTGGACCACCTTGTCGGCCTTGATCGACCAGGTCGGGGACTTGGAGGTCCCGTCGGGCGCGCAGATCTCGCAAGGGGTGTAGATCGCGCGGTTGAGCTCGTTGACCTTTTCCGAGCGATGCACCGCGCTGGCGGCGGCGAGCTTGACGTTCTGCGGCAGGCGGGCGGCGAAGCCGGTGGCGACCCCGGCCTTCATCTGGTCGTCGAGCACGATCTCGTCGGCGTATTCGACGCTGCCGTCGGCGTTGACGATCGAGGTCTTGCCGCGGGCGCGCATCAGGCCCCTGGCCTCGTCATAGACCAGCTCCTGGGCGCGCAGGGTGCGGCCCTGGTAGCGAACGACGATGTCGCCCCGGGCCGTGGTGGTCTTGTTCTTGTCGTCGCGGATGACGAGGTCGGCTTCCATGTAGAGCTGACCGGGGGCGAGGCCGTCGGGCGAGGCCGCGGCCGGACGCAGGGCCTCCTGCGCCTGGGCCGCGCCGCAGAGCACCATGAGCGCCGCGCCCGCAAGCAGGCCGCGCTTGGCGTAGGCTGAACGCCTGCCGAGACTCATGAACTCCCCTCGTCGCGGTTCGAGATCGGTTGATAGCCGTTGCGACCGGCGATTCAACCGTCTTCGGTGTAGCAGAGCAGCGCAAGCCCCGACAGCAGGGCCACCAGAGGCGGCGCCCAGGCGGCGGCGAACAGCGGAATGATGTCGGCGTCGGCCAGGGCGCCGGAGAATTCGTTGAAGAAGAAGACGATGAAGCCGAGCGCCACGCCCGACCCGGCCAGGCCCGCCAGGCCGCCGAGCCGCGCCAGGCGCAGCGAGAAGGCCGCGGCGAGGATCGACATGGCCGCGAACAGGATCGGGGTGGCCAGGAGCTGCTGGAAGCGCAGCCGATAGCCGTTGGCCGAGAAGCCGGCCTGTTCGGTCAGGCGGATGGCGGCCGGCAACCGCCAGAAGGCCACCGATTCCGGGGCGGCGAAGCGCTCCATGGCCGACTCCGCATCCAGGGTCGAGCGGATGGAGAGGGAATCGGAGCGCACCGAGCTTTCGCCGGCGCTGGCCTCGCGCACGTCGGTCAGCTTCCAGTAGCCCGGATAGAGCTGGGCCTCGGCCGCCTCGATGCGGCGCTTGAACTCGGGCCGGCCCATCTGGTCCTTCTGGTAGACGAACAGCGACACGGCCTTGAGGCGCACGCGGCCTTCGGCGGTGTCGCGCTGCTTGGCGTGGATGACGATCTGGTTGCGGTCGTCGCCCTGGCGCAGCCACACCTCCTTGGGCGCGTCGGTCAGGTAGTTCTCCATCAGGTTCGCCCGCTCGGACTCGTACCTGGCGCTGAACGCGGCGGCGAGCGGGTTGAACACCAGCACCACCGCCACGCCGATCAGGGCCGAGGCGCCGGCGGACGGCAGGATGAAGCGCCAGGCGGAGATTCCGGCCGCGCGCATGGCCACCAGTTCGGAGCGGCGATTGAGGCCGACATAGGCGGCGATCCCGCCGAACAGGAAGACGAACGGCAACAGCAGCAGGACCACGGCGGGGGTCTGCAGCAGGGTGAGCAGGAAGAGCTGGGTGACGCCGACGTCGGCCCGCACCGCCACTTCGCGCGAGAGGTTGACGAACGAGACCAGGATGATGACCGCGGCGATCACCGCCAGGGCCGCCCCGACGCTGGCCAGGGTGCGGCCCATCACATAGCGCTCGAGCTTGCCCGCCCCGATCATGCCGCAGCCTCCGCGCGCCGGCTGATGCGGTGAGGTTTCTTGCGCATGTCGATGAAGCGCGTGACCTTTTCGCGGAAGATGTCCCGCAGCGCGACATAGGTGGCGAACAGCGGCACCAGGTACTGGAAGAGGTTGATCCAGGCGGCCTCCTCGGACGCGGCCTGGACGACGAAGCCGACGATGCGGAAGGCCACGGCGACCGCGCTGAAGATGGCGATGCGGCGGCTGTAGCCCATGCGCGAGAAGCCGCCCCCGATGATCGCCGAAACGGCCAGGGCCATCAGGGCGATGTTGTAGAGGGGGCTGGCGATACGGTTGTGACCCTCGGCCAGCAGCTTGAGCTGATTGCGCTTTTCCCAGTCCTGCTGCAGGTCGGGAAACAGCAGTTCATGCAGGTAGCGGTCCGAGGGCTTGTAGTGGATCAGCTCGTCGCTGCGCATGAATGGCGAGAGGTCGTAGGGATAGTCGTCGAAGGTCAGGTAGTTCAGGACCCCGGCGTCGCTGAACTCCTGCATCGAGCCCTTGTGCATGGCCAGGACCGGCTTGCCGCCACGCTTCTCCAGCCGGCCCTGGTCGGCGGTGTAGGTGGTGGCGCCGCCGCCGTCCTTCTCCTGATGGATGAAGAGGTTGTGGATCAGTCCGGCGGCGTCGATCGACTGGGCGTAGACGGTCAGGCCCGGGGCCGGATTGGTGAACTCGCCCTCGCGGATCAGGGTCGAGGCGAGGTCGGTGCGCACCTCGAACAGGGTCTGGCGCATCTCGCGCGCGGCCATGGGCTGGACCCAGAGGTTCATCGCCAGGGCCAGGATGGCGATCATTGAGGCCAGGCGCAGGGCCGGGGCGATGACGCGCCAGCGGCTCATGCCGCCGGCGAAGCAGACCACGATCTCCTGCTCGGTGTGCAGGCGGTTCAGCGAGACCAGGGCGGCGACGAAGACCGCGATGGGCAGCACCATGTTCAGGAGCTGGGGCATGGCCAGCACCGTCACCTTGGCGAAGACCAGGGCGCTCTGGCGCTGGCTGACGATGATGTCGAGGGCCGAGAGGCTCTGCGACAGCAGGGCGACCGCCGTCAGGGCGAGCGTGGCCAGCACGGTCGGGCCGAGGAGCTGGCGGAGCAGATAACGGTCGATCAGCGGCATGCGGGGAATGTAGGGGAAGAAATGTGCGGCCGGCCGGGGATTTTGCGCGCCCCGGGCGTGATCCTGCTCTAAATCATGCGTCGCCGCGTCATACAACCGCCGCACGAGCGGCCAAGCTTGTCGTCGCAAGGGGCGCGGGCCCAAGTCTATTCGGAGTTCGAGACTGATGCAGATCGAGTTCGTCGCGGCCGGCGCCGCGGTCGGCGAGAAGAGCGCCTTGGCCCTGGTGGTGTTCGAGGGCGAGATCCTGGCGGGCGCGGCGGCGGACGCCGACGCCGCGGCCGGCGGGGCGCTGGCCCGGGCGGCTGCGGCCCAGAGGTTCACCGGCGCCAAGGGCCAGGTGCTGGACGTGCTGGGCGCGGCCGGCGAGGCGGCGCGGGTGCTGCTGGTCGGGGCGGGCAAGAAGGCGGCCTTCGACGCCGTCGGCGCCGAGCACACGGCGGCCAGCGCCTATCATGCGGTGAAGACCTCGGGTCTGACCAACCTGCGCGTGGTTCCGCCGGAGGGCGGGTCGGCGGCGCATGCGGCGCTGGGCCTGCGGCTGGCCGCCTATCGCTTCGACCGCTACCGCACCAAGGAGCCGGCCGAGAAGAAGCCGTCGATCCTCACCGCGCAGGTGGCGGCCGCGAACGCCGAGCAGGCGGCGGCCGAGTTCGCGCCGCTGGCCGCCCTGGCCGACGCCATCGCCTTTTCGCGCGACCTGGTCTCCGAGCCGCCGAACGTGCTCTATCCGACCGAGTTCGCCGCGCGCGTGAAGGCGCTGGAGGAACTGGGCCTGGAGGTCGAGGTGCTGGGCGAGGCCGAGATGGAGAAGCTCGGCATGGGCTCGCTGCTGGGCGTGGGCCAGGGCAGCGCCCGCGAGAGCCAGCTTGCGATCCTGAAGTGGTACGGCGCGGCCGACAAGTCGGCCCAGCCGGTGGCCTTCGTCGGCAAGGGCGTCTGCTTCGACACCGGCGGCATCTCGATCAAGCCGGCCGACGGCATGGAGGACATGAAGTGGGACATGGGCGGCGCGGCAGCCGTGGCCGGCGTCATGCACGCTCTGGCCGGCCGCAAGGCCAAGGTCAACGCCATCGGCATCCTCGGCCTGGTCGAGAACATGCCCGACGGCAATGCCCAGCGCCCGGGCGACGTGGTCACCTCGATGTCGGGCCAGACCATCGAGATCATCAACACCGACGCCGAAGGCCGCCTCGTGCTGGCCGACGCCGTCTGGTACTGCCAGGATCGGTTCAAGCCGAAGTTCATGGTCGACCTGGCCACCCTGACCGGGGCGATCATCATCAGCCTGGGCAACGACTATGCCGGGCTGTTCTCGAACAATGACGAGCTGTCGGCCAACCTGCTGGCCGCCTCCCAGGCCGAGAACGAGCCGCTGTGGCGGATGCCGCTTCCCGCCCAGTACGACAAGCAGATCGACTCGATGATCGCCGACATGAAGAACACCGGCGGGCGGCCGGGCGGCTCGATCACCGCGGCCCTGTTCATCCAGCGGTTCGTGAACGGCGTGCCGTGGGCGCACCTGGACATCGCCTCGACCGCCTGGAAGAAGCCCTCCAGCGTGCCGACCATCCCGGACGGCGCCACCGGCTACGGCGTGCGCCTGCTGAACCGTATGGTGCAGGACAAGTACGAGGGCTGAGACGCTCCTCCGCCGGGCTCATAGCCGCTATGAGCCCGGCTGGACGCCCTTGCGCAGCACCGTGGCGGTGAGAACGGCCGCGACGACGATCAGGCTC
>MEEW01000203.1 GCA_001724985.1 Phenylobacterium sp. SCN 69-14 | reverse complement strand
CCTGAAGCCATCCGCAAGGCGACGGAAGAAGCCAAGAAGTCCATGATCCGCGTGCCGCTCCGCGAGAGCCGCACCCTGCACCACGACGGCAATGGCCGTTGGGGCGCGGGCAAGGTCATGGTCCGCTCGGCGCCTCCCGGCACCGGCGTCATCGCCGGCGGTCCGATGCGTGCGGTCCTCGAAACCCTCGGCGTCCAGGACGTCGTCGGCAAGTCGGTCGGCTCGTCGAACCCCTACAACATGGTGCGCGCGACCTTCGAGGCGCTGAAGGCTCAGTCTTCGCCCCGCCAGGTCGCCGCCAAGCGCGGCAAGAAGGTCGCCGACGTGCTGGGCCGCAAGGCCGACAGCGCTGCGGTCGCCGCCGCTGACGGAGAGTAATCCATGGCTAAGGTGACCGTTCGCCAGATCGCGAGCCCGATCCGCCGCAAGAGCGATCAGCGCGCGACCCTCATCGGGCTGGGCCTGAACCGCATCGGCCGCGTGTCGGTCCTGGAAGACACCCCGTCGGTGCGCGGGATGATCGCCAAGGTCCATCATATGGTGGAAGTCGTCGAAGGCTAGATCGGCCTTTGCACTGGACGTTTAGGAGAGGCGGCGCCAAAAGCGTCGCCTCTTCGGCCGTTTCGGCGGCCGTTCGAATTTCTCAGCCGAGTCCGGACGCAAGGCCGGGCGACAGATCTCCAAGGAGAGGCGTCACATGACCAAGCTCAACGAACTTTCCCCGCGTCCCGGTTCGACCAAGAACCGCATGCGCGTCGGCCGCGGCCCGGGCTCGGGCAAGGGCAAGACCGGCGGCCGCGGCGTCAAGGGCCAGAAGTCCCGCACCGGCGTCTCGATCGCCGGCTTCGAGGGCGGCCAGATGCCGCTGCACATGCGCATGCCCAAGCGCGGCTTCAACAACCCCTTCGCCAAGGAATTCGCCGAGGTGAACCTGTGGCGCCTGGAGCAGGCGATCGCCGCCGGCAAGCTCGACGCCAAGAAGGCCATCGACGGCGCGGCCCTGGTCGCCGCCGGCGTGCTGCGCCGTGAAAAGGACGGCGTGAAGCTGCTTGGCAAGGGCGAACTGAAGTCGAAGATCGACATCACCGTCCATTCGGCCTCGGCTTCGGCCAAGGCCGCGGTCGAAAAGGCCGGCGGCAAGGTCACCACGACCGCCCCGGCCGCGGAAGCCGCCGAGTAAGCACGCGTCAATCCCCGCGCCCTTGCGGGGACCCGAGGCTGATCTCCGGCGCGGCTGCGCCTTGCCGCTATCGAACGTGGGGCAGGGCGCCGCAAGGGCGCCGGATGACAGCGCAGGACGGACGCCCTATGTACGGGCGTCAACCAGTCTGGGGTTCTAAATGGCTTCGGCCGCCGAACAGCTCGCAGCAAACATGAACTTCGGCGCCTTCCAGAAGGCGTCGGAGCTCCACAAGCGCATCTGGTTCACCCTGATCGCGCTGGTCGTCTACCGCCTCGGGACCTACATCCCGATCCCCGGCATCGATCCGGCCGCCTTCGCCCAGGCCTTCCAGGGCCAGGCGCAGGGCATCCTCGGCATGTTCAACATGTTCTCCGGGGGCGCGGTGGAGCGTATGGCGATCTTCTCGCTGAACGTGATGCCGTACATCTCGGCCTCGATCATCGTTCAACTGCTGGGCACGGTCTATCCGCCGTGGGAGAAGCTGCGCAAGGAAGGCGGGGAGGCGGGCCGCAAGACCCTCAACCAGTACACCCGCTACCTGACGGTGCTGCTGGCGCTGGTGCAGTCCGGGGCGATCGCCACCGGGCTCCAGAACAGCCCCAACCTGGTCCTGAACCCTGGCCTGTTCTTCATGGCCTCGACCATCGTCACCCTGACGGGCGGCACGATGTTCCTGATGTGGCTGGGCGAGCAGATCACCAGCCGCGGGGTCGGCAACGGCGTCTCGCTGATCATCTTCGCCGGTATCGTCGCGGTGCTGCCGCAAGGCGTCTGGCAGATGTTCACCATGACGCGGACCGGCTCGCTGTCGGCCTTCGCCATGTTCGCGATCATCGCCCTGGCCATCGCCGTCGTCTTCGCCATCGTGTTCATCGAGCGCGCCCAGCGCCGCCTGCTGGTGCAGTATCCGAAGCGCCAGCAAGGCAACCGCATGTTCGGCGGCGACACCTCGTTCCTGCCGCTGAAGATCAACACCGCCGGCGTCATTCCGCCGATCTTCGCCTCGTCGCTGCTGTTGCTGCCGACCACGGCGATGGGCTTCCTGGCCACCGCGGACCTGCCGGCCTGGGCGCAATGGCTGCCCGGCCTGGTCGGCCAGCTCCAGCACGGACGCCCGGCGTTCATGGTGCTCTATGCGGTGCTGATCATCTTCTTCTGCTTCTTCTACACCTCGGTCGTGTTCAATCCGGAGGACACCGCCGAGAACCTGCGCAAGTACGGCGGCTTCCTGCCCGGCATCCGTCCGGGCAAGCGGACGGCGGAATATCTGGACTATGTGCTGACCCGCCTGACGGTGATCGGCGCGGCCTACATCACCATCGTCTGCCTGATGCCCGAGGCGCTGATCGGCTATTTCAAGGCGCCGTTCTATCTCGGCGGCACCTCGATCCTGATCGTGGTGAGCGTGACCATGGATACGGTCACCCAGATCCAGTCGCACCTGCTGGCCCACCAGTACGAAGGCCTGATCAAGAAATCCAAGCTGCGCGGCGGCCGCGCGCGCTAAGGGGCGGAAAAGAGAACCGGCCGGGGGCGGCCGGGGAGGGGACGTAAGATAAGATGAACTTGATCCTGTTCGGCCCGCCGGCGGCGGGCAAGGGAACCCAGGCCAAGCGCCTGGTCGAGTCCCGCAAGATGGTCCAGCTTTCCACCGGAGACATGCTCCGCGCGGCGATCGCCTCGGGCTCCGAGCTCGGCAAGAAGGTCGAGGGCGTGATGCAACGGGGCGAGCTGGTCACCGACGAGATCGTCATCGCCCTGATCGAGGAGCGCCTGCCCGAAGCCGAGGCTGCCGGCGGGGCGATCTTCGACGGGTTCCCGCGGACCCTGGCCCAAGCCAAGGCCCTGGACGAGATGCTGGCCAAGCGCGGCTCGCGAATCGATCTAGTGCTCCGCCTGAAGGTGGACGACGGGCAGCTCCTGGAGCGGGTCGCCGGCCGTTTCGCCGAGTCGGGCCGTCCCGACGACAATCCCGAGAGCTTCAAGGTGCGGCTCTCGGCCTATAACGAACAGACCGCGCCGTTGCTGCCCTACTACAAGGACCAGGGAAAACTGGCCGAACTGGACGGCATGGGCTCGATCGAAGACGTCGCCGCCGGGATCGACCGGGCCCTCGAGGCCTGAAGATCCGGCGACCATTCCGCCCAGCGATCGCCGGGAGTCTGAAAAGCCTCAGATTCCTGCGATTGCTCCATTGACGGAAACGCAACGTTCCCTATAACGGTGCGCTTCCGCGAAAGGGCGCGAAGGACGTGCCGGCCTTCCCACTCGGGATTCTGGGCCGGGGCGCCGTTCGCGCTTCTCTGCGTGACTAGGAGATTCAACGCGTGGCCCGTATCGCTGGCGTCAACATTCCGACTAACAAGCGCGTCGTGATCGCGCTGCAGTACATCCATGGGATCGGCCAGGCGAAAGCCAAGGAGATCGTCCAGAAGGTTGGCATCGAAGACGCGCGCCGCGTCAATCAGCTGACCGACGCCGAGGTGCTGCAGATCCGCGAGGCGATCGACCGCGACTATCTGGTCGAGGGCGACCTGCGTCGCGAGACCGCGGTCAACATCAAGCGTCTGATGGACCTGGCCTGCTATCGCGGCCTGCGTCACCGCAAGGGCCTGCCGGTCCGCGGCCAGCGCACCCACACCAACGCCCGCACCCGCAAGGGTCCGGCCAAGCCGATCGCCGGCAAGAAGAAGTAAGAGAGCTTAGCGATGGCCAAGGAACCGGCTCGCGTCAAACGCCGCGAACGCAAGAACATCACCTCGGGCGTGGCGCATGTGAACGCCTCGTTCAACAACACCATGATCACCATCACGGACGCGCAGGGGAACGCCATCTCCTGGTCGTCGGCCGGCATGATGGGCTTCAAGGGCTCGCGCAAGTCGACCCCGTACGCCGCTCAGATGGCGGCCGAGGACGCCGGCCGCAAGGCCGCCGAGCATGGCGTGAAGACCCTCGAGGTGAACGTCTCTGGTCCGGGTTCCGGCCGTGAATCGGCGCTGCGCGCGCTGCAGGCCGTCGGCATGACGATCACCACCATCCGCGACGTGACCCCCATTCCGCACAACGGCTGCCGTCCGCCCAAGCGCCGGCGGGTCTAAGTACCGCAGTACCGCACTCCCCACGCGCCGGACCGAGAATTTCGTGTCCGGCGATCCTGCGTTTCGAGGGACATCTCTACGTGATCGAAAGAAACTGGAACGAGCTCATCCGTCCCGAGAAGCCGCTGATCGAAGCCGGAGCCGACGCGAACCGCAAGGCGCGTCTGGTGGCCGAGCCGCTCGAGCGCGGTTTCGGGGTGACGCTCGGCAACAGCCTCCGCCGGGTGCTGCTGTCGTCACTGCAGGGCGCGGCCGTGACCGCCGTCCAGATCGACGGCGTCGTGCATGAGTTCTCGTCGCTCGAAGGCGTCCGCGAGGATGTCGTCGACGTCGTCCTGAACATCAAGCAACTGGCGCTGCGCATGCACGCCGAGGGCCCCAAGCGCATGACCCTGCGCGCGACCGGCCCCGGCGCGGTGACCGCCGGCCAGATCGAGGCTCCGGCCGACATCGAGATCCTGAACCCCGACCACGTGCTCTGCACGCTGGACGACGGCGCCAGCGTGCGCATGGAGTTCACGGTCAACAACGGCAAGGGCTACGTCCCGGCCGAGCGCAACCGCCCGGAAGACGCGCCGATCGGCCTGATCGCCGTCGACAGCCTCTATTCGCCGGTCAAGCGCGTCGCCTATCGCGTCGAGCCGACCCGTCAGGGCCAGAGCCTCGACTACGACAAGCTGATCATGGAAGTGGAGACCAACGGCGCGATCTCGCCGGTGGACGCCGTGGCCTTCGCCGCCCGCATCCTGCAGGACCAGCTCCAGATCTTCATCACCTTCGAAGAGCCGAAGAAGAAGGTCGAGGGCGAGAGCAAGCCGGAACTGCCGTTCAACCCGGCGCTGCTGAAGAAGGTCGACGAGCTGGAGCTCTCGGTCCGTTCGGCCAACTGCCTGAAGAACGACAACATCGTCTATATCGGCGACCTGATCCAGAAGACCGAGGCGGAGATGCTCCGCACCCCGAACTTCGGCCGCAAGTCGTTGAACGAGATCAAGGAAGTGCTCGCGGGCATGAACCTGCATCTCGGCATGGACGTGCCGAACTGGCCGCCCGAGAACATCGAAGAGCTCGCCAAGAAGTTCGACGACCAGATGTAAGACTTCCCGAGGCCCGCCTGGCGGGCCT
>MEEW01000202.1 GCA_001724985.1 Phenylobacterium sp. SCN 69-14 | reverse complement strand
AGGCGCGGGCGCGCACGCCCGGATCGGCGATGATGGCGGCGTGGGTGACGACGCCCAGGAGCTGGAACGCCGCGGCCGGCATGATCCAGAGCCGGTCCGAACGCACGACGAGCAGCAGCAGGACCGCGAGAAACAGGAGGTCGACGATGAACATGCCCCACTGGGGATCGACCCAGTTGGTCCTGTTCTGCACGATGATGGTGGCGATCCAGGCGATGACGTTGGTCACCGCGACCGCCCGCTCGACCCAGCCGCCCCGCCACCATGCGTAGGCGGACACCGCGAACATCGCGACCGCCCAGATCTGTTCCGGCGCCGAACTGAGCACGAAAAGGGGCCCCCAAGGATTTGAGGGCCCCGATAGTGCGGCTTCCGCCGCAGGATGCAATCGCCGCCGCGGTCAGCTCGCCACGGCGCGCAACGGGCGGGCCAGGGCGGCGGCCTGCGGAGGCTTTTCCACGCCGCCGTACATCACCGCGCCGAGCCCGATCTGGGTCTTGGCGACGTCGAGCTCCTTGTGGGTTTCGCAGATCGCGCGGCGGGCCTGGGCGAGCAGGGCGATGGCCTCGCTGGCCCGCTCCACCGCGCCCTGGCCGATCAGGGCCGAGAGGCCCGCATCGGCGCGCAGGCCGGGCATCACGCCGGCCAGGCCGGCCGTCTTCGCCAGGGCGGCGTCGATCGCCGCCTCAGCCTCGAACAAACTCGCCGCGACTTGATCGGCGATCATACGACGTTGCTTGAGCATGAGGGATCTCCTGGCGCGCGGCCAGACGCCGGCGCCTTCTGTGCTTGAGGAGTTTTCGGGAAGTAGGGCTAAGGCCCCGTTCGCGATTAGGATTAAATTAAGCTCTGGAGCGCGTGGAGCCCGGCGAGCAGCGCCCCGAAGGCCAGGGCCGCGACGATCGCGATCAGCCCCGTGAGCCCCAGGCGCGCCAGCGGGCCTAGGGAGCGGGCGCCTCCGGCTGGAAGCCCTCGTCCAGCAAGGCCCAGCTCATACAGAGGATTTCCCGCAGGACCATTTCCGGCGGCTTGAACTGGGACATCTTGCGCAAGGCCGAAACCAGGTCCCGGGCCATGGCCGCCTTCACCGGCGACTCGGTCAAATCCGCGAGCTGGCGTTCCAACTGCGCCCAGGTGAAGCCCGGCACGGTCTCGCCATGCTGCGGCGCCGGCCAGCGGCGCTCGAAGGCCGCCACTTCGTCCCGCATCCGCATCGCCTGGTCCACCGCCGCCCGGCGCCCGGCCGTCCGCCGGTCCGGGTGCAGTTCGACCACCTTGGCGTCCGCCAGTTCTCTCAACCAGTCGCCCATCGGCCTCGCCTCCTTGCTGAGGCTCATCAGCCCACAGGAGGGCGGCGGCGTCTGTCCCGATCGCGTCCTGTCCCGATCCGATCGGGACAGGCGTCTCGGCGTCGGCCAGGGCGCGGGCGGCGGCGTAACGGTCGGAAACCCCGAGCTTGCGCCGGGCGCGGTCGCAATAGGTGTCGACCGACGCCTTGGACATGCCCAGCTCGCGGGCGATCTGCTTGGAAGACAGGTGGCGGTCCACGAGCCGCAGGCAATCGCGCTCCCGAGGGGTCAGGAGCCCGATCGGATCGGCGATGTCGTGCGACGCGCGCATAGCTTGAACAGGTTACCGACTCGCGTTGGCGACCGTCTACTTGTTATGGTGTCACCCACCTTAACGCCTGCGAAAGAAATTCGTGAAGGACAGGGAGACGATCATGCCTCTCGACGACGCCCTGGGCCCCGATCCGGTCGATGTCGCCATCGGCGCGCGGATGCGCCTGCGCCGCAAGTCGCTGGGCATCAGCCAGGGCGTGCTGTCCGAGCGCGTCGGGGTCTCGTTCCAGCAGATCCAGAAGTACGAGCGCGGCGCCAACCGGGTCTCGGGCTCGATGCTGGTGGCGATCGCCGCGGCGCTCGACACCACGGTCGGCTGGCTGGTCGGCGAGGAAGGCGGGCTGTCGGATGCGGCCGACGAGATCGTCGGCGCCCTGGCGATCACCGGCGCGGTCGATCTGCTGGAAGCCTTCGCCGCCATTCCCAGGGCCTCGGCCCGCGCCGCCCTGGTGACCCTGGCCCAGGAAATGGCCGACCGCTAGGCTCGCGTTAAGCGGTAGGCGGGTAAACCCTGGGGCGATGAGCCCGAAGACCGCCCAGGGCGCGCGTGTCAGCGCCGAACAGCTCGCTTCCCTGAGCCACGAATTCCGCACGCCGCTGAACGGGGTGCTGGGCATGGCCCGGCTGCTGGAGGGCACCAGGCTGACCGACGAGCAGCGCGCCTATGTCGCGGCGTTGCGCGAGTCCGGCGAGCATCTGCTGAGCCTGGTCAACGACGTGCTGGATTTCGCGCGGCTGGGCGCCGACAAGATCGAGCTGCACCCGGCCGAGTTCGAGGTCGAGGACCTGCTGCGTTCGGTGTGCGAACTGCTCTCGCCCCGCGCCCACGAAAAGGGCCTGGAGATCGCCTGGGCGACGTCGGGCGAGATCGGGCGGGTGATCGCCGACGAGGGCCGGCTGCGCCAGATCCTGCTGAACTTCGCCGGCAACGCCATCAAGTTCACGCCCAGAGGCGGGGTGCTGGTGACCGCGGCGCAGACGCCGCGGGGCCTGCGCCTGACGGTCGAGGACTCCGGGCCGGGCGTCAGCGAGGCGCTGCGCGAGACCATCTTCGAAGCCTTCGAACAGGCCGACCCGCTGCGCGACGTGCAACTGGGCGGGGCGGGGCTGGGCCTGGCCATCGCCCGCAAGCTGGCCATCGCCATGGATGGCGCGGTCGGGGTGGAGACCGCCAGCCTGGGCGGGGCGGCCTTCTGGTTCGAGGCGACCTTCGAGCGGTCCGCGGCGCCTGGCGCACGGCCCTTGGCCCGCCGCACCGTGGCGATCGCCAGCGCTAATCCCGTCACCGCCGAAGCCGCCCGCCGACAGGTGGAGGCGGCCGGCGGCAAGGCCGTGGCGGCGCAGACGCTGGAGGCGGCGCTGGCCATGACCAAGGCCGCGGACGTGGTGCTGGTCGACCGCGACCTGGCGGGCGGCGCCGCGCCGGCCGGCCGCACGGCCCTGGTCCTGCTGACCCCCGAGGAGCGGGGTCAGATCGAGGCGCACCGGACGGCGGGCTATGCCGGCTATCTCATCAAGCCGCTGCGCCGGTCCTCGCTGGCCGAACGGGTGCTGGCCTCGCGCCGCAAGGCCGAACGCGACAAGGCCGGCGCGGTGGACGACCGCATCGCCCCGGCCGCGGCGCCCGGCCGTCGGGTGCTGCTGGTCGAGGACAATCCGATCAACGCCCTGCTGGCGCGCACCCTGCTGACCCGTGAGGGCTGCGGCGTCGACCAGGCCGGCGGCGGCGAAGAGGCCCTGGCCGCCCTGGCGGTCGGGGAATACGACCTGATCCTGATGGACATGCGCATGCCCGGCCTCTCGGGCGTGGAGACCACGCGCCGCGTGCGGGCGCTGGGCGTGAAGACCCCGGTGGTGGCCCTGACCGCCAACGCCTTCGAGGAGGACCGTCACACCTGCCTGGCGGCGGGCATGGACGACTTCCTGGTCAAGCCGCTGACGCCCGACGCCCTGCGCGCGGCCCTGGCCCGCTGGACCGCCGCCGCCGACTGGACGGAAATGCCGGAGCGCGCCAAGGTCGGCTGACGCCGGGGGCCGTCCCCCTCGCGAGGGGACAGCAGCGATGACGACCGAGAGCCAGGCCCCTGAGCCGGCGGCGAAGAAGCCTGGAACGCTCGCCGCCCTGGCCGTCTATCTGGAGCGCCGCTCGCTGGTGATGCTGGCCCTGGGCTTCGCCTCGGGCCTGCCGAACCTGCTGATCTTCGACACCCTGTCGGCCTGGCTGCGGGATGCGGGCCTGTCGCTGGAGGTGATCGCCTTCTTCGGCCTGGCGACCCTGGCCTATTCGCTGAAGTTCCTGTGGGCGCCGCTGGTCGACCGGGCGAGGATTCCGCTGCTGACCCGATGGCTCGGCCATCGCCGCTCGTGGATGCTGGCCTGCCAGGCGCTGATCGTCTTGGGGCTGTGGGCCATCGCCGGCGGCGATCCGGCGCGGGGGCTGGGGCTGATGGCCCTGTTCGCCGTCTTCGTCGGCTTCGTCTCGGCGACCCAGGACATCGTCATCGACGCCTGGCGGATCGAGGCGGCGGCGACCGAGAAGCAGGGCGCGATGGCGGCGGCCTATCAGTGGGGCTATCGCATCGCGATGATCGTGGCCGGGGTCGTGCCGCTGGCCCTGTCCGAATACGCCGGGTGGAACACCTCCTACGCCATCATGGCGGTGCTGATGCTGATCGGCGTCGCCGGGGTGCTGGGCGCCCCGCGCGAGGCCCAGCACGAGATCCGCGCCATCGACACCGGCGACATTCCCGCCGCGCCGGGCCGCGACCTGGTCGAATGGATCGTCCGCCTGGCGCTGTTTACGCTAGGCGCCCTGGTGCTGGGCTCGGGCCTGGCCGGCAACGCCGCCCTGCTGTCGAGCGGCCTTGCGGCCCTGGGGCTCGGCGGCGCGGGCGAGCAGATCACGGCGCTGTGGCAGGCCAAGCCCTGGGGCGCGGCCGCCCAGGTCGGCGGGGTGGCGCTGGGGGCCCTGGTCATCTATCTCGCCGCCCGCCCGGCGCCGGGGATGCAGACCCGGCCGGGCCGCTATCTGGGCGTGGCGCTGGGCGCGCCGCTGGCCGATTTCTTCGCGCGCTACGGCCAGGCGGCGGGGTTGATCCTGGCGCTGATCTGCGTCTACCGGCTGAGCGACTTCGTGCTCAACATCATGAACCCGTTCTATCTCGACATGGGCTTCTCCAAGCTGGAGATCGCCGAGGTGCGCAAGGTGCTGGGGGCGGTGATGTCGGTGCTGGGCGTGGGCCTGGGCGGCTTCAGCATCGCGCGTTTCGGACTGATGCGCTCGATGGTGGCCGGGGCCTTCGCGGGGCCGATCTCCAACCTGGTCTTCGCCTGGCTGGCGACCCAGGGACCGCAGCTCTGGGCGCTATCAGCGGCGATCGGCATCGACAACGTGGCGTCGGGCTATTCGGGCACCTGCCTGATCGCCTACATGTCCAGCCTGACCGGCCAGGGGTTCACGGCGACGCAATACGCCCTCTTCTCCTCGCTCTATGCGCTGCTGGGCAAGCTGATCGCCTCGCAGTCGGGGCGGATCGTCGAGGGCGCGGCGGCGGCGGCCGATGCGGGCGGCCTGTTCGCAGCCTTCAAGCCATTGTTCGCGAACCTGCCCGCCGAGACCTTCGCCAGCGCCATGGAGAAGTCCGGCGTCTCGGCCGCGGCGCTGGGCGCGGGCTATGTGACCTTCTTCATCTATTCGGCCCTGCTCGGCGTGATCGGCGTCGCGCTCGCGTTCGCGGTGGCGCGGCTGAACCCGCAGCCGAAGGGGGTTTGAGGATGGGAAGATGCTCCCCCTCTGGGGGAGCTGCCCGCG
>MEEW01000201.1 GCA_001724985.1 Phenylobacterium sp. SCN 69-14 | reverse complement strand
ACCGGCTACGCCGGTCCCCCTCCCCCATCAGGATGGGGGAGGAAAAGAACAACGCCATATGCGCCCTCAAACCGGCCGGGTCGAAAGATCCGGGGTGACGTAGTCCAGGCCGTCGAGGGCGGGGCTGGCCGCGGCGGCGGAGAAGCCGGCCATGATCTGGCCGAAGCGGGCTTCGACCAGGCCGCGCATGTCCGGGTGGGTGAAGATGTAGCGCTCGTCGTTCTGGACGGCCTCCAGCACGCGGCGGCCGACGCGCTCGGGATCGATGCCGCCGGCGACCAGGGGCGAGCTGGAGGTCTCGGCGGGCGCGGCCGGGCCGCCGTACTTCGCCTGGCGGGTACGGCCCGACTGGTCGATGCGGGTCTTCACGAAGCCGGGGCAGAGCACGGCGACATTGATGTTCTCCGGCGCGAGCTGGCCGGCCCAGCCTTCGGACATGCCGACCACGGCGTACTTGGTGGCGGTGTAGGGCTCCATGCCGGGCACGGAGATCATTCCGGCCATGGAGGCGGTGTTGACGAAGCAGCCGCCCTCGCCGTGCGCGCGCACATGCGGCAGGAACGCCTCCATGCCGTAGACCACGCCCATCAGGTTGACGGCGACGATCCAGTCCCAATCGGCGGGCTTCACCTCGTCGATCGGCCCGCCGGCCCCGACGCCGGCGTTGTTGCAGACCACGTGCACCTTGCCGAAGGCGGCCACGGTCGCCTCGGCCGCCGCGGCGACGGCGGCGCGGTCGGCGACGTCGCACAGAACGCTGGCCACGCGGACCTGGCGCGCCTCCAGGTCGGCGACGGCGGCCTGCAGGGGCGCCTCCTCGATATCGGCCAGCATGACGTTCATGCCCGCCCCGCGCGTGGGCCATGGCCAGGCCAAGGCCGCTGGCCCCGCCGGTGATGAAGGCGGTCTTTCCGGTCAGGTCGCGCATGCGGGCCTCCTCCTCTTTTCGGTTCTTATCGCTTCAGCCGGGCGACCAGGGCCGCGGTCGAGGGATCATGCGCGCCGGGCTCTGCGCCTTCCAGTTCCTTGAGGATGCGCGAGGCCAGGGTCTTGCCCAGCTCCACGCCCCACTGGTCGAAGCTGTTGATCTCCCACAGCACGCCCTCGACGAAGGTCTTGTGCTCGTAGAGCGCGATCAGCGCGCCCAGCGCCTGGGGCGTCAGCCGCTCCAGCAGGATGAAGCTCGACGGGCGGTTCCCGTGGAAGGTCTTTTGCGGGGCCAGGACGTCGATGGCGGCGGGCGCGAGCCCTTGGGCCGCCAGCTCCTCGCGCACCACCCGTTCGGGCTTGCCGACCATCAGCGCCTCGGCCTGGGCGACGGCGTTGGCGAGCAGCTTGGTCTGGTTGACGGCCTCGCCCTCGGAAGCCTCAGCCACGGCGACGATGTCCAGGGGGATGACGTCGGTCCCCTGGTGCATGAGCTGGAAGAAGGCGTGCTGGACGTTGGTCCCCGCATCGCCGAACACCGCCGCGGCGGTGGCCCGGGCCACCGGCCGGCCGTGGATGTCGGCCTGCTTGCCGTTCGACTCCATCTCCTGCTGCTGCAGGAAGTTAGGCAGCAGGCGCAGGCGCTGGGCGTAGGGCACGACGGCGCGGATCGGCCGCCCCAGGCCGTTACGGTTGAAGATGTGGGCCAGCGCCAGCATCACCGGCGCATTGGCCTGCAGGGGGGCGGTGCGGAAATGGCCGTCCATCTGCGCCGCACCGGCGAGGAACGCCTCGAAGGCCTCGGCGCCGAGGGCGATGACGCAGGAGAGCCCGACCGCCGACCACACCGAATAGCGGCCGCCCACCCAGTCGCGGAAGCCGAAGATCTGGTCGGCCGGCACGCCAAACGCCTGGGCCACGTCCGGCGCGGCCGAGACCGCCAGCAGGTGCGCGTCGCCCGCCGGCCCCAGGGCCGCGCGCAGCCAGGCGCGGGCGACCTGCGCGTTCGCAATGGTCTCCTGGGTGGTGAAGGTCTTGGAGACCACCACGACCAGGGTGGTCGCCGGATCGAGGCCGGCGAGGGTCAGGGCGATGTCGGCCGGATCGACATTGGCGGCGAAGCGCAGGTCGATCTGCGGCTCGAGCGGGCGCAGGGCTTCCCAGACCAGGCGCGGGCCGAAGTCGGAGCCGCCGATGCCGATATGGACGATGGCGGTGAAGGGCTTGCCGGTGGCGCCGCGCTTCTCGCCCGAGCGCACGGCGGCGGCGAGGGCGGCCATGGCCGCGCGGGTGGCGTCGACCTCGGCCGAGACCGGCTCGCCCGCGGCCTTGAAGTCCGAGCCCTTCGGCGCGCGCAGGGCCATGTGCAGGGCCGCGCGGCCTTCCGAGGGGTTCACCGTCTCGCCGGCGAACTGGCGATCGCGGGCGGCCTCCACCCCGCCGGCCCGGGCGAGTTCGACGGCGGCGGCGAAATCGGCCAGCGACCAGGGCTGCTTGGAGAGGTCCAGCCGGAGTTGCGGCGCCTCGACGACCAGGCGGCCCAGGCGCTGCGGCTCGGCCTGGAAGAGGTCTTCGATGCGGCGCTCGCGGGCGGCCTGGGCGGCGGTTTCAAGCTGGGTCCAGGCGGCGGCGAGATCGGTCATCGGAAGCCTTCTTGAGCGGTAGCCGGGCGTTTACGGTCTCGCCGTTAGCAAAAGGCGCCCGACCTGTCTTGGGCGATTCGCAGAAGGCCCGCCCCCATGTCCTGCAGCGCCGCCGCCATGATCTCCGCCCTCTGGCTCGCCGCCGCCCCGGACCCCGCCGGTCGCGGTCTCGGCCGAGCCCCTGTTCGCCGACATCGTTCGCCGCGCCGGCGCCCTGAAGGCCGAGGTCGAGGCCTTCAAGGGGACCGCCGCCCCGATCCCGGCCGCCTTCAAGGCCAGGATCGGCGAACTGGCCGAACTGGACATGCAGGGCCACCGCAGCCTGGCCGAACGCAAGCTCGACGGCGACCTGAAGTGCATCCTGCGCGGCATCGCCGAGGACCTGCCCCTGAAGCTCAAGGCGCTGGACGAGGCCAGGACTCCGCAGGAGCGCGACAGCGCCGTGGCCGACATGGGCTATCTGCTGAACGACAATGTCGAGGTCATCACCGCCCCGCCCCGGGAGCCGGTCTGACGGCCGGCCTCAGCGCGCCTGGGCGTCCTTCAGCGCCCGGACGATCAGCCCCTCGGTGAGGATCTGCGGCAGCACGACCGCTTCGCCGCCCTTCGCGCCATAGACGAGATAGAGCGGCACGCCGGCGCGGCCGTGCCGGGCGAGTTCGGCCTCGATCACCGCGTCCTTCCGCGTCCAGTCGCCTTTCAGATAGACCGCGCCGGTCTGCTTGAAGGCGTCGGCGACACCCTGGCGGCTCAGAGCCACCTTCTCGTTCACCTGGCAGGTGACGCACCAGGCGGCGGTGAAGTTGACGAAGACCGGCTTGCCGGCCGCCTGGGCGGCGGCGACCTTTTCCGGGCTCCAGGCCTCGTAGGGAACGGCCGCCTGCGCCTCGCTCGTCGAAGCGGGCTCCATGGCCGGCTCGGCGTAGTTCGGCCAGACCGCGCCCGCCGCCGCGACGAGCGCCAGCAGACCGCCGGCCAGCAGGACGAGCGCCGCGCCGCGCCCGGCCGCCCGGCGCCTCTGCCCCGCCCCGATCAGCCAGGCGGCCAGGGCCACCACAACCGCCGCGGCCAGGATGCGGGCCAGGGCGAGGTTTCCCGCCTGCACCGCCAGCACCCAGGCGAGCCAGGCCGCCGTACCGTACATCGGAAAGGCCAGCGCCTTCCTGAAGACGTCCATCCAGGGGCCGGGCCGGGGCAGGCGCGTCAGCAGGCCCGGCACGAACGGCGCCAGGGCGAAGGGCGCGGCGAAGCCGAGGCCGAGCGCCAGGAACACCCCCAGCGCGGCCGGCGCGCTCTGGGTCAGCGCCCAGCCCAGGGCCGGCGCCATGAAGGGCGCGGTGCAGGGCGCGGCGACCACCACCGCCAGGGCGCCGGTGAAGAAGGCGCCGGCCATGCCGCTGCGGCTCGCCAGGCCCGCCCCCGCGCCCTGCAGCGAGGCGCCGACCTCGAACACGCCCGAGAGGTTGAGGGCGACCGCCAGCATCAGCAGCGCCAGCCCCGCCACCACCGGCGGCGACTGCAACTGGAAGCCCCAGCCCACCGCCGCCCCGCCGGCCCGCACCGCGATCAGGATCAGGGCGAGGGCGAGGAAGGTCGCCAGCACCCCCGCCAGGAAGGCCAGGCCCTGGGCCTGGGCGGCGCGCCGCTCATGCGCATGGCCGGCGAAGGCGGCGGCCTTCATGGCCAGGATCGGGAAGACGCAGGGCATCAGGTTGAGGATCACCCCGCCCAGGAAGGCGAAGAGCGCAGCGGGAGCCAGGCCCAGCCCGGCCCCCGAGGCGGCGGCCCTCGGCGGCGGTCCCAGGCCGGACGCGCCGGGCGGGAGCGCCCCCTCGGCGGCGCTGATCTCGAAGGCCTTGCCGCCGACCGCCAGCACCCCGGCCAGCACCTTGGGCGCCTGCGGCTGCTGGAAGGCGTAGCCGGGCGTCAGGGCCAGGGTCAGGCCCTCGGGGCCCCGTTCGATCGGCTGGGGCTTGGCGTGGTCGACGACCGTGCTCTCGAAGGGAAAGAAATAGGCGTCGGCCAGGTCGAGCCCCTTCAGGGCCGGGCCGGTGATCGCCAGGGCCGCCACCGGCCCCTGGCGCGCGAAGGCGCCGGTCAGGCCGGCCGGGGCCGGGGCGGCGGCCAGGGTCTCGGCGACCTTGCGGCCCCATTGCGGATCGGGCTCGGCCAGCCCGTCCCTGACCGGCAGGGAGAAGGTCAGGGTCGCCTGCTCGGGGACGCAGATCTCCTCGCAGACCAGGAAGGTGGCGTCGGCGGTCAGGGTGACGATCTGGCCGGGCCGCGCGTCGGCCGGGGCGGTGACCGGCACAGGCAGCAGCACCTCGCCCTGATAGCCGTAGTTCATCAGCGGCCCGGTCGGCTGGCGGTGCGGGGCGGGCCAGACGATGTCGCCGGCGCGCCAGCCGGGCGGCAGGGTCCACCGGATGCGGGTCGCCTCGCCGCTGTCGCCGGAATTGCGCCAATAGGTGTGCCAGCCCTTGTCGATCTTCTGGCGCAGGGCGACATAGGTCGTCGCGCCCGGCGCCACCGACAGGTCGCGGCCGACCAGTTCGGCCTCCAGGTGGCCGGTGTCGACGGGGGCCGCGACCACAGGCGCCGCGACCGCCATGGCCAGGGCGGCGAGCAGGATCGCAAGAAGGCGCTTCATCGGGTCATCCCGTCAGGTTCGCCGCCTATATGGCCCGGCGGGCCGCCCGCGCAAAGCCGCGCGCGCTCACTCGGCCAGGGCCAGCCACCGGCGCGGCCATTTCCAGCCCAGGGCGCGGACCTCGCCCGGCTTCAGGCCCAGGGACTTCACGGTCCGGGGATTGAGCGCGCCGATGACATGCACCGGCTCCAGGCCCTGGACCGGGCTGGATGCCACCTGGCCGATCAGCATGGCGCGGTCGATGGCCGTCCACTCGGCCTTCGCGCGGTCTTCATGGCCGACCGCGAAGAAATGGCGGATGGGAACAGGCTCCCCCGCCGCCTCGACCATGACGCCAATCAACCATCCGCTCGACATCCGCGCCACATAGGGCGCCGAAGTCCAAACTCAAATGCCTGCTCGACTTGTCGCGATCACGGGTGAAGATCGTCGAATCAGCGTTTCCGAACTTGGAGTGCGTCCCTGTGCCAGCGTCCTTTGACGATATCGAAATCGGGCAAGTCGTGTCGCTCGGCGACATCGCCGTCGATCCGGCCGCGCTGGAAGCCTTCATCGCCGCCTTCGCGCCCGGCTGGCCGACCGAGCGCGGCGCGCCCGACGCCATGGTCTATGCGCTCTGGTGCCGGCTGGACGCAGCCTCGGTGCTGGAGTGGCCGCAGACCAAGCGCCTGGGCGTCGACGCCCTGCGCTGGGTGCGCAATCCGCCCGCCGGCGAGATGCTGCGCGGCCGCATGACGGTGATGGGCAAGGACCCGGTCGGCGAGGGCAAGGGCATCGTCATCGCCCAGCACGACCTGCTCGACGAAGAAGGCCGCCTGGTCTTCTCCTGCCTGACGCGGAGCGTCTTCGCGCGGTAGGGACTGCATCTCCCCCGCAATGCGGGGAGGCTATCGCATACGGATGTCATCCCGGTTTCGGCGCAGCCGAAGACCGGGACCTATAAACACCTGATTTCGAAATCTGGACCAGCCGAGGCGCGCCTTCGCCCATCCGGTGTCCATGGATTCCGGACAAGCGCTACGCGCTTTCCGGGACGACACGAGCGGAGGGGAGGAACTTGTCCTCCCCCTACCCTTACGCGTTGGCGGCGACCGGCGGTTGCGGGCGGGCCATGGCCAGGGCGATCAGGCGGTCCCAGCCGCCCAGCGAGACGAGGTGGGCGTAGATCTGGGCCAGGGCGCCGTTGTCGCGCAGTTCGACCAGCTTGTCGGTCGGCAGGGCGGCCAGCTTGGCGTCCGAAACCCCGAAATATTCGGCGATGGTCTGCGGCTCGCCGGCCGTGCCGTCCGGGTTGGTCGGGGTGAAGGTCGCCGTCTTGGTCTCGAACAGGTCGAGGTCCTTCAGCAGTTGCACGAAGTTCTGCGTGCGCTGGCGCTCGACCTCGTAGTCGTTGCAGAAGTTGATGCAGTTCTGGGTGTATTCGGTCGGCTTGCCCTCGGCGTCGAAGAACGGCATCTCGCCGCCCTCCACGATGAACTCGGCGGCGCGGTCGATGCAGAGGATCATCTGGCCGGCGCTGCTGTCATTGGCGAACACGAACGGATAGCGGCGGATATAGGCCGGCACGTAGACGCCCGGCTCGAACAGGCCTTCCTCGGTCAGGAACATGTTCTGGCCCGGGTTCAGGCCCATGACCGCCAGCGGGATCTTCTCGTCGCCGACGAAGATGATCGGGCCGCAGAGGGCCGAGACGCCGAATTCGGTGACGGTCAGCGGGACCGCATGGCCTTCCTTGGCGAACTTGAACGGCCCCGGCACGCTCTTGACGCCCAGGGTCTTGTGCAGGTCGACCGAAAGCGGCTCGGGCTTCGAGTAGAACAGCACGGTGCCGGTGATCTGGCCCGAGCCGATTTGGGTTTGGGTCGCCATGAAATACCTTCGATGATCCTGGGCGATTGATGGGTCTGCGCGAGCGGACGGTTCTGTAAGGCGGCGCGCCGTCTCGGCGAGGTTCGCGCTTCTACCCGATCACGGAGATACCGGCAAACATGCCGCCACATGGCTTGCCTAGCGGCAGGCGAGCCGCTTCAATTCGTCCCATTCGATAAGGCCCCAGAGCCACCCTTCGGAGGAATTGTTTTGCCCATCTATTATCCCGACATTCTCAATCAGAAGACTGCGCCGCGCACCTTCACCTACGGCGACAAGGACGTGATGCTCTATGCCCTCGGCGTGGGCATGGGCCGCGACCCGATGAACGAGACGGAGCTTCCCTTCGTCTACGAAAAGGCCCTCAAGGTCATTCCGACCGCCGCCACGGTGCTGGCCTCCGGCGCCAAGGCCAGCGGCCCGGCCCCCGAAATGCCGGCCGGCCACCGCCAGAGCCAGATCAATTTCCTGATGGTGGTGCATGGCGAGCAGAAGGTCGAACTGCACAAGCCGCTGCCGACCTACGGGACCTTCACCGCAGAGGGCCGCACCGTCGGCGCCTATGACAAGGGCGAGGGCAAGGGCGCGGTGATCGTCAACGAGACGATCTGGAAGGACGAGAAGGGCGAGAAGGTCGCCACCCTCACCGGCTCCACCTTCGCCCGCGGCGACGGCGGCTTCGGCGGCCCGTCCGAAGGCGCGCCGGAACCGCATGTGGTCCCGACCCGCAGCCCCGACCTCTCGGTCGACTTCGCCACCCTGCCCGACCAGGCGCTGCTCTATCGCCTGAACGGCGACCGCAACCCGCTGCACTCCGACCCGGACGTCGCCCGCAAGGCCGGCTTCCAGCGGCCGATCCTGCACGGCCTCTGCACCTACGGCATCACCTGCCGCGCGGTCCTGCAGGAGATCGTCGGCTTCGATCCCGACCAGATCTATTCGCACCAGGCGCGGTTCTCCGCCCCCGTGATCCCCGGCGACACCATCACCGTGGACCTCTGGAAGGACGGCAAGAACATCTCGTTCGAAGCCCGCGGGAAGGCCCGTAACGCCACGGTCATCAATAACGGCCTGACC